>NZ_BMQV01000035.1 GCF_014648295.1 Shewanella saliphila | reverse complement strand
TGCTGACTACAGAAAAGTTGCCAGATAACCATCACATCAAACAGCGCGTTTTCTCGAGCTGATATTTACATAATAAAGAGTCACTCTCAGCTGTTCGGGCTTGTTCAACACTTGGGATAAGGACGCAGCTTCGCGCGGCCTATCCTTATTTGTTAGCAGTTTACTCAGCCGAGCATACGACTCACAAAACCTTGAGTTTCTTCGCTAAAAAGTTGAAGCTTCTCGTCACTCAAAACACCATACTTTTTTAAAGAAACTATTTTCAACAACACATTGTTACGAGTCGGGTTATTAAACATTTCAGCTATTTTTGCATCTTCAGCTTCAATCAAACGATACAAGTCCAAATATGATTGATGCTCTTTACCAACTCGATCATTGGTTATATTTTCAACTTTCTTAAAGACTAAATCACAAGCTTTTGCAGTTAATTCCACTTGTAGCTTCCGAAATAATTTCCAATCTTTCTCTGGTACAGAAGACATATTAAATTCTCACTGACTGCTAACAGCTTATTGATTAATAACATCCTACATTTGCTAACTTATTGTTGTAAAGCAGTTTTATTTAGATCCTCTGGCAAATAAAAACGAGGTTGCTCGTTAAAAGTGGACCCAAGATTCTACAATAAATAAAAATCCATTTATTTCAGTGCATTAAAAAATAAAAAAATTATTTATCGTACTACTTTAGTTTACTTTTTAGCCGATTAAACTTAAAAAAGCTAAGAACCATTGCCGGGACGACGAGAAAGTAACTAACAAGCTTCTATCCAAAAATGAGTTAGATGCCTCAGCTTGAAATGCTTAAATTCAACTCTGAACTTGAGGCCGTTGAAGACTCTTTACAAGTAAATACGTGAGCTGGCATAAGTACAAAAGTACAAAAGTACAAAACAAACACCTGGATCCCGGCTCAAAAACATTGCCGGGACGACGAGCGGGTTGCAACAGGCCTTTTGGCCCGAGTAGAATTTAGCTGGACAAGCGGAAAGTAATTATTAAACAATAGCTTATAGGTATTATTTGTTTTTGTAAATGAATTTTCATTTCTTTAAAAATGCCTAAATTCAACTCCGAAATTGAGGCCGTTGAAGAAAATGACGTAAGCTAGCCATGGATGGCGAGCTAGCTTTAGAGGGGAAGGGACGCCCCATCTGAAGCGTTAGCATTTTCGAATAAGGCTGAAGAACACCGAAACGCGGTCAAAAGCTGGATTCAACCACGTCGCGAAATTATCGCTTTTCAGATAATTTTGATGTGGCGGCTGGGAGTTCCAAGAGGGAACAGCCGTTGGTTTCCTCTTGGTCTGGTGTGAGCGAAGCGCCACGACGTTAGTGGCCGTAGGCCATAAAACAAAAAATACCCACCAATTATTCAATTGACTCTATTCTATTGGCAATGCTGCATCTCCGCCCCACACCGCCCATGAGCCATCGTATAACGCGGCTTGATGATGGCCTGCTACATAAGAGGCTAAAATCAAAATACATGCGGTGATACCAGAGCCGCAAGTGAACACGCGCTGGGCATTATTACTGGTATCTAGGTTGGCAAAAATCGTGTGTAGCTCTTTAGTCGATTTCATTTTAAAACCCTTGAGTACCTGAGCAAATGGCAAGTTTAACGACCCAGGAATATGACCACTGCGCATGCCAACGCGTGGCTCGGGTGACGTACCATTAAAGCGCCCTGCTGCGCGGGCATCAATAATATCCACATTGGCATGGCCCAGGTGAGTTAATACAAATTCAGTGTCACATACTTTATGTTGTAATAAACGCCCTTTTATATCGCCAGCCTGAGTTGGGCTGGCAAATTGGCGTACTGTGTCTTTACCTTCTGCACGCCACTGCGGCAACCCGCCGTCAAGCACAAATACTTTTTCAAAGCCCATGGCTTTAAAGGTCCACCAGGCGCGTGGCGATGAATAAATACCTTGGTCATCGTAAATAACCACGGTGCTGTTATGAGTAATCCCTAAGATTTGTGCCGCCTCTGTAAATTGCTCTGGCGTTGGCATAGCATGAGTTTGTGGAGAATGATGATCAAAAAGTAGTTTATCAATTTGGCACGATACCGCACCGGGGATAACATAAAGCTCATCGTAAACGAGGGGTTCTTTACCTAGCACAACTTCCATGCTGGCATCGAGTATAACAAGGTCTGGATCTTCAAGATGTAACGCTAACCAATCTGTGCTCACTAAAGGAGAATTCACATTATACCTCTCTATTATTTACGATAAAACTCAGTCAAATTAATCCTAACTCAGGCTGTGACACCTCGCTTTTTGTCGAGAATGCGCTGAGTTAAGCAGCTTAAATAACTGAATAAAGTAATCCCTACAGCATCGGCAATTAAGTCGACGATATCTAATGTTCTTGATGGAATAAATCCCTGGCTGATTTCTTCACTCAAGACGAATATTGACACTAGCACAGCACCGTAATAAAGCGGAATACGTCCGAGCGAAAAGTGTCGACTCAGTAACGCTAAATTGGCTACATAGGTTAATAAACCAAATAACAACATATGGCCAACTTTATCGCCATAAGGAATATGACGGATTAAGTCGAAAAAAATACTGTTGCCGCCTGTGTTGGCTAAATAAATGATCCATAAAATAAAACCGAAAAAACCAGAGCTAATAAAGATGGCTAATCGAGAAAATAGAGTATGAGTCATGTAGCATCATCCATGCATAACGATTGAAAATTTAGGTTATGTTCGAAATTTCAGTGTACGCGAAGAGAGCAAAAAGAGGCGTTAATTTTACTTAATAAAAAAGCCCTTTATTGCTAAAGGGCTTTGTTTACATCACTGAGATAATTACCGTTATAAAGCAATCCAGGTGGCTTTTAATTCAGTGTATTTATCAAACGCATGTAATGACTTATCACGGCCATTACCTGACTGTTTATAACCCCCAAAAGGTGCGGTCATATCGCCGCCATCGTAGTGATTAATCCACACCATACCACTGCGTAATGCTTTTGCGGTTTTATGTGCTTTGCTTAAGTTTGAGGTCCACACTGCTGCGGCTAATCCATAAATGGTGTCGTTTGCAATCTTAATCGCTTCGTCCATACCATCAAATTCGATTACCGATAACACAGGGCCAAAAATTTCTTCGCTGGCGATGCGCATGTCATTTTTGACATTACTAAAAATAGTCGGCTGAACAAACATGCCGCCGGTTTCTGCCATCACCTGCTTGCCACCCTCAACGAGCGTTGCACCTTGTTCGGTACCCGTTTTAATGTAGTTAAGCACATTGGTTAATTGCTGCTGATCGACCACCGCGCCACACGTGGTATTAGGGTCAAGTGGATGCCCTGGCTGCCAGCCTTGCATTTCTTTGATAATAAGCTGAATGAGGTCATCTTTAACACCAGATTCAACTAATAAACGTGAACCCGCTGTACACACCTCTCCTTGATTAAAAGCAATGGCAACTGCGGCGGCTTCTGCAGCCGCTTTTAAATCAGGTGCATCGTTAAACACAATATTAGGGCTCTTACCGCCCGCTTCTAACCACACGCGTTTCATGTTCGATTCGCCCGCATAAATCATCAGCTGTTTAGCTATTTTGGTTGAACCGGTAAACACCAACGTATCAACATCCATGTGTAAGGCTAATGCTTTACCCACGGTATGACCAAAACCAGGCAGCACGTTTAATACCCCTGCAGGAATACCTGCCTCTAGCGCTAACTGCGCCATACGAATGGCCGTCAATGGCGACTTTTCTGAGGGTTTTAAAATCACACTGTTACCCGTTGCAAGCGATGGCCCAAGCTTCCAACACGCCATAATCATGGGGAAGTTCCACGGTACAATGGCCGCCACCACACCAACCGCTTCACGGGTGATCATGCCAATTTCGTTGTGTGCTGTTGGTGCAATTTCATCGTAAATTTTATCAATGGCTTCGCCAGACCAACGAATGGCGCGCGCGGCCCCCACAACATCAACGCCTTTTGAGTGTTGAATGGGTTTACCCATGTCTAGGGTTTCAAGCAGTGCAAGCTCGTCTGCGTTTTCTTCTAGCAAATCTGCAAATCGAATCATGATTTGCTTACGTTGTACCGGCGGCAGGTTAGCCCAGGTACCCGCCTCAAAAACTTCACGAGCATTGGCAACGGCTACGTTGGCGTCAACTAAGTCACAACTTGCCACTTTGGCTAATACTTTGCCATCAATCGGGCTAATGCAATCAAAGGTTTCACCAGATGCTGCGCCTTGATACTGACCATTAATAAATGCATTTCCATTAATTTGCAGACTGGCTGCCAATGCTTGCCAATCGCTAAGACTTGTTGGAGTACTCATTGTGACCTCGATTTAATAAATGGATTGATAAGCACCACTCCATGTGATGCCAAACAACGTAATTAGCTTGTGCTATTCAATATATTTACTGTGAATATTGTCACCTGATGAGGCTAAACAGCAAGAAGTTTTCAATATATTTTACAAAATAGTCTAATTTAGTATAAATAAATGCACACACCCCTTTTATGTTCATTATTTTTGACATAGCATAGCAAATATCAATCACTCATAATTTAACCATTATGATTTGGCCAACTGACTAATTTGTTACCTATGTAGAGTCTATTTATGAACGAAATTCAGCGCAAAGGAACGGGCGACTCATCGCAAACATGGCCGAATATGGCGCATTTTTGGATGCCATTTACTGCCAATAAGCAATTTAAAACAAATCCACGCTTGTTAGTGTCGGCACAAGGTATGTATTACACCGACATTGATGGTAACAAGGTGCTCGATGCCACCGCAGGATTATGGTGTTGTAATGCCGGTCATGGCAGGGCTGAAATATCTGAAGCGGTAAGCAAACAAATTAGCCAGATGGACTTTGCACCGTCTTTTCAAATGGGCCATCCATTGGCGTTTGAATTGGCCCACAAACTCAGTGAAATAAGCCCTGATGGACTGGACCATGTATTTTTTACTAACTCTGGTTCAGAGTCTGTCGATACCGCATTAAAAATGGCGCTTTGTTATCACCGCGCCAATGGTCAAGCGAGCCGTACACGCTTTATTGGCCGCGAATTAGGCTATCACGGTGTTGGTTTTGGCGGCATTTCGGTTGGCGGTATCAGTAATAATCGCAAATCCTTTAGCCAACAATTGCTACAAGGTGTTGACCACCTGCCCCATACACTCGACATTGCCAACAATGCCTTTAGTCATGGTCTGCCGCCACACGGTTTAGACAAGGCTGAAGTGCTTGAGCAGCTCATAACGTTACACGGCGCAGAAAACATTGCCGCTGTTATTGTAGAGCCCATGTCCGGTTCTGCTGGGGTAATTTTACCGCCAGAGGGCTACCTTAAACGCTTACGCGAAATCACCCAAAAACACGGTATTTTATTGATATTTGATGAAGTCATTACCGGGTTTGGCCGCGTTGGAGCCGCTTTTGCCAGTGAACGCTGGCAAGTGACGCCAGACATGATCACCACTGCAAAAGCCATTAACAATGGCGCTATTCCTATGGGGGCGGTATTTGTTAGTGATGCTATTCATAATACCTGCATGAATGGCCCAGACGAGTTAATTGAGTTTTTCCATGGTTACACTTATTCAGGTCACCCAGTTGCCGCGGCATCAGCCCTAGCAACCTTGTCTATTTATGAAAATGAACAGCTATTTGAACGCGCGCGCGAGCTTGAATCTTACTTTGAACAAGCAGTCCATAGCCTCAAAGGCCTGCCAAATGTGATTGATATTCGCAACACAGGTTTGGTTGCGGGCATTCAGTTTGCCCCAAGTGATAAAGGCGTGGGTAAACGTGGTTACGCCATATTTGACCATTGCTTTAGAAACGGCGCATTAGTGCGGGCAACGGCTGACATCATTGCCCTGTCGCCACCATTAATTGTCGAAAAATCGCAAATTGATGACATGGTAAATCAACTAACCGATGCCATTAACGCCGTGGATTAATTCATTTTTAGTTTATAAGAAAGGACTGCAAGCATGCTTAACATTACCCATTTTGTGGATGGACAACTGACTCAAACCAGCCAGCGCCAACAAACGATTTACGACCCAGCAACCGGTGAAGCCCGCGGCCAGGTGTCATTAGCCAGCCAGGATGAAGTCGCCACTGCCATTGCTGCGGCTAAAACCGCGTTTGACACTTGGTCACAAGTGACGCCACTCAATCGTGCTCGCGTGTTATTTAAATTTAAAGCGTTAGTCGAGCAGCATGTCGATAAATTAGCAGAACTGATTACCCTAGAGCATGGCAAAGTGCTTGATGACGCCAAAGGTGAAATTACTCGAGGCCTCGAAGTGGTTGAGTTTGCCTGTGGTATACCGCACTTATTAAAGGGCGAACACACCCAGCAAGTCGGTGGTGGTGTTGATGCTTGGTCTGTTAATCAAGCATTAGGTGTTGTAGCCGGTATTGCACCGTTTAACTTCCCGGTAATGGTGCCGATGTGGATGTTCCCGATTGCCATTGCCTGTGGTAACACCTTTATTATGAAACCGTCTGAAAAAGACCCTAGCTCGGTCATGTTCATTGCTGAGTTACTCAAACAAGCAGGCTTGCCTGACGGAGTATTTAACGTCATCAACGGCGATAAAGAAGCGGTAGACGCTTTGCTCACCCACCCAGATATTAAAGCGGTCAGCTTTGTTGGCTCAACTCCTATTGCGGAATACATCTACACCACAGCGTCTGCCCACGGCAAGCGAGTACAAGCATTGGGCGGTGCTAAAAATCATATGTTATTAATGCCAGATGCTGATTTAGATCAAGCTGTTAATTCTTTAATGGGTGCAGCATATGGTAGTGCGGGTGAACGTTGTATGGCTATTTCAGTCGTGCTGGCTGTCGGTGATGTGGGCGACAAACTGGTCGATAAATTATTACCACAAATTAGTGCCTTAAAAGTGGGTAGCGGTATCACCCCTGAAATGGACATGGGACCACTTATTTCAGCACAACATTTAGCCAAAGTGCGGGACTACGTTGAAGCAGGCATTAATGAAGGCGCTAAATTGGTTGTCGATGGTCGCGATATTAGTATTAGCGACCATCAGCAAGGCTACTTTTTAGGTGCCTGCTTGTTTGACCATGTGACACCGCAAATGAGCATTTACCAACAAGAAATTTTTGGCCCAGTGCTCGCAATCGTGCGAGTCGACAATTATGCCGACGCACTGGCGCTAATCAATCAACACGAGTTTGGTAATGGCACGGCAATTTTCACTCAAAATGGACAAGTGGCACGTCACTTTTGCCACCATGTAGAAGTGGGTATGGTTGGCGTTAATGTGCCCATCCCGGTGCCAATGGCCTTTCATAGCTTTGGTGGCTGGAAGCGTTCACTATTTGGTCCACTGCACATGCATGGTCCTGATGGCGTGCGTTTTTACACTAAGCGTAAAGCCATTACCGCCCGTTGGCCACAAGCTAAAGTCGACGCGAACGAACCGTCGGCCTTTATTATGCCAACCATGAAATAAGTGAGCATCATGAATAAAAGCATCAGTGATATCACCCTATTGAGTGGTCAATCTACCGAGGTTGAGTCGTACCACTTAGCCGATGAAAAAAGAATCACGGGTAACCCACTACAGTCGGTGCAAAATCATTTCGAAAGCCCTTGTAAGCAATTTAACGTTGGGGTTTGGCAAAGTGAAGCAGGCAGCTGGTCGGTGAGTTACAGCGAGTATGAGTATTGCGACATTCTAGAAGGCAGCAGCATTATTACCGACAGTAAGGGCCACAGTTTAACGGTTAAGGCTGGCGATAAATTTGTTATTCCATCTGGGTTTATCGGTACATGGGAGGTCGTTGGGTTTTGTAAAAAAATTTACGTTATGTTTGAAGAGCAAGCTTGAGCAAACATAGTGTTTAACCGCCATGCGGTACAGGTAAAACCTATTGGTTTTGACTCTGATAAATGGCATACGCAGTGACTGAATAGTGTAATAACGAGCCACTGTATTATATGTAAATGGAGATGATATCGTGTCGAACACATTAAAAAGAACGCGAATTGCACTGTTAAGCGGATTAACATTATCAGCTACCCTACTCGCTCCGTTAGCGACGGCAGAAGTCTCTGGCGCAGTGAGTGTAACTAATGATTACCGCTTTCGTGGTGTATCACAAACCGCTGGCGACCCAGCCCTACAAGCCAATATTGATTGGAGCCATGATAGTGGCTTCTTTGTGGGTGCTTGGGGCAGCAATGTCGACTTTGATGAGCCAGGTTATAACGGCCCAGACGTCGAAATAGATTTGTACGCCGGTTACTATGGTGAAATTAACGACGACACCAGTTATGACTTCACCTTGTATCGTTATAACTACCCTGGCGACAGTGAGTTAGATTATCTCGAAGTCAGCGCAGGTATCGATTATAGCGGCTTTAGAGCAGCGTATTGGTATACCGACGATTATGGTGGAAGTGATTTAGCCCTGCATTACACTGAAATTAACTACAGCTGGGGATTTGCCGAAGATTGGAGCCTAGATTTACATTATGGCTATAACTTTGGTGACGGCATTGACGATGGAGAAGGCTTTGACAGCTACTCAGATTATTCGATTGGCGTATCAACCGAGTTTAGTGGCTTTAGTGTTTCAATGGCTTATTTAGACACCGACATAGATGGTGATAATGAGGTTAATTCTGGGGTTTATAAAAACTCTGGCACCTTATTAGCTAGCGTAAGTTACGCATTTTAAATACTTAAAGTTTATAAACGGGCTTTAAGACCTAGCTTAGCGCTGGGGCGCTAAGTTATTAATCATAAAAAACCGCCGTTGGCGGTTTTTTTATTATCCGCAATGCCATAATAAGCTTGAACAATGCAATAGCATATACCGTAAAGAGCTTAAACAATGCTCAGCAAGGCTTTTAACAGTACAGTTTGATCAAGGATTAGACCTTGCTCATAGATTTCAACAAAATAGCGTTGCATACAAGCATGACCGGAGTATCTTAAAGCCATAGACTGTATAACATTAATCGCCACCAAGGAGTGCACCATGGCAGACAATATCATCAAAATACTGATCATTGTGGGGTTGTTTTTTCTCGCCTATAAACTGATTTTTACCAGCAGCCGTGGATTAACGATATTTGAAATGCACTTTAAAGATGGCAAGCTAACAAATCACAAAGGCAAAATTCCAGAACGCTTCGAACGCGAATGTCGGGCAATTGCAAAATCAAACAAACTGACCTGCACCATTAGAGCTGAAAAATCAGGTCATGTACGTCTGCATGTGTCCGCTAATGTGGGTGATAATTTAATTCAGCAAATTCGTAATCAATTTCCGTTTGAGTATTACGATAAAAAACAACAAGACTCATCAAAGTTGAAGGGTTAATCGTTATTGACCACCAACAAAAAATGGACTCATTCGAGTCCATTTTTTGTTATTGGATATAAGGTTAATTAGCTTGCTTAGAAATCACCAAAGTGACCTCGGCAACCGTAATACCAAACTTGATAATATCGCTTTTATTAATAATGGTATTTTGATCGACTAAAAACATCCAATCGTCAAAATGTACTTCATATTCGCTATCATCAACCGCCAATAGCATGTCGTAGCGCCAACGCAGTGCACTGCCTTTAGATTCACCTTGTGCGATACCTAAAATGTCATTCGCGGTGCCTAAATAACTGCCGTTACCTTGGTCGATAATGGTCCACACTCGAGTTTGTTTTTCACCATCATCATACACAAACCACTCGTTAATCACCCCTTGCTTACCTTGTGGGGTATCGCTCCAATGCGCCTCCATGGTGACGGTAAATTTACGCGTCACCTTGCCAGAGAAATCTTGCACTATGCCGGCTGCGGTTAATTTGCCATCAAAAAACTCGGCTAAATCAAGCTTTGGGTTGGTGTTGGCATAGTCATCAATTGATGCTGATGAGCATGACATTAACCCGAGAGCCAATAATGCCAGCACAACGGTTTTACCTAACGGCTTAAGCCCTTTTTTCAACAAGTGCCTTGCGGTAAATGCAGAGGATAATTTCGATAACATCGTTCAACCTTAGTTGGAGTTAGTTCATACCAATAAGCTGCTGGCGCAGTTTAGGACGGCTAGTATTTTCAGATAACCAAATCGCTAAAAAATCTTGCGGAAACTCGATATTACTCACTTGAAAATACGGTTTGTCATTAAACAAAAACTCAGCTTTTGCACGGTTGTTGACCATAAATGTTAGCCTGTCGCCCTCTTTTACATCGGGCCAGGCATTAACGAGCTGTTCACGGTATTGGTCAATTTGTTGCTCAGATAAACCCAGATGCAACCATTGGTCGACAGTGGCATCGATTAAGTCTTCAGCATCAATGTCACGGTGGTATTCAATTTCAAGCTTTAATGGCCATTGTTCTGCCTGATACTTACCGTCTATTGAATATAATGTTGCGCTGTAAATGTCGAACCACATCATGCTCATACTGGCTGAACCGACTTGAATCAGCGTTGCAGATGGCTGCGACATCGTTAAAGCCGGCAGTGCTTCAGTGCTGTGCGTTGTTGACGATTGATTGGCTAAAGCATCACTCATACTGAGCGTTAAAATCAGCATAACCACTGCCGCACCCACAACACCAAATGTGAGATCAACCAACCATTGATAAGCATTACTGCTGACGTTAACCGCCCGGTTTAGCGTTTTCATTGCCGACTCTCCTGGGTAACAACCCTAGTGTATTCGCCGCGACTTATCATTAACAATACGGGAAACAACACACTCCAGATCACTGCCAGCACAATTGCACTCACCCACTGACCGTAAGGCAAAACAACTGCATTAAACTCAGCACCCGCAATGTAACTTAAGGTACCAAACACCGCGCCAAATAAGGCTTGTAAGCTTACGGCTATCCGTTGAAAAAACACCAGACTGTATCTAAGGCTTAGGGCAAAGACTAACCATAACAACGCTAACCAATAAGGTGTGTCGGCAAATACAAACACACCAGCCCAAGTAAGCAAAGTGTCAACACTCATGCCAATCACGGCGCACAAACACATTAATTGAAAATCGAGTCGCTGCGATTGAGACAATAAAAAATGGCTCACCACCAGCACAATAGACAATAACAGCAGTTGGTTGCCAGCAAGAACGCCAGCCCACCACACTAATTGAAAAGATAACGCATTTAAGATGATAAATAGCTTTGGATTAGGCATAACTACCTCGTCGCATAAGCAAGCTTGCTCGCAGGATGCGAGCAACGCATCATGAGCGATATTGCGGTCTAACGGCAACCAGATGGACTGTACTCGTGGTTCGTTCTAAAAAGCCGCCTTCGCAGTAACTTAAATAAAACTTCCACATCCTTATAAAGTCATCGCCATAATTTAATGCTTTAATCTTGTCGTATGCCGCATCAAAGTTTTCATGCCAGTGCTTTAATGTCCGCGCATAGTCTTTGCCCATATCACTCACAGACCAGGTGACCATGTCAGTCTTTTTAGCGATGTGTTTGGTCATTTCACTAACCGAAGGCAGGCAACCACCAGGGAAAATATAACGCTGAATGAAATCAACGCTTTTGCGGTAGCTGTTATAACGCTGGTCGGCAATAGTAATCGCTTGAATGAGCATGCGGCCATTAGGTTTGAGTAAGTGCTGCAGCTTTTCAAAAAAGCCGCCCAAGTATTCATGACCTACCGCTTCAATCATTTCAATTGATACAACGCGGTCATATTCACCGGTGAGCAGTCGGTAGTCTTGCTTAAGTAAAGTAATCTTGTCTTCTAGGCCTTCTTGCTTAACGCGTGCAACGGCATAGTCGTATTGTGCGTCTGAAATGGTTGTGGTGGTGACATTAACGCCAAAGTGCTTAGCGGCATAAATGGCTAATGCCCCCCAACCGGTACCCACTTCAAGTAGGGTTTGCCCTGGCGTTAAATCTAAACGCTCACAAATAGTGTGTAACTTGTGGATTTGCGCCTCATCTAACGTACTGTCATCATTAGGATATAACGCACTTGAATACATCATTTCTGGGTCTAAAAACTGCTGGTACATGTCATTACCTAAATCGTAATGCGCTAAAATATTGCGTTTAGAACCCGCTTCAGAATTTCGATTTAATACATGCTTTAAGCGGCTAACACCATTGCTTAACCATGAAAAATACCGCTCAATATTGTCGAGTAATGCTAAATTACGCGCAAACACTTGCACAACTTTAGTTAAATCAGGGCTGCACCAGTGACCTTGAATATAGGCTTCACCGGCACCAATTGAGCCACCAAACACCACCTGGCGGTAAAAATTAGGGTGTATGACCTGCATCGTTGCATGGACATCACTTTTTACATTGCCAAACTCTGTAGTCTGGTTGCCGTCAACAATCGTTAAATGACCTTCTGCAAGATGTGCGAGTGCACGTAATAAAATTTTTCTTGCCAGACTGTCTGATAAACCAGCTTGAGCCATGCTACTTTGTGTGGCTGTATTATCCATTTTTTGTCTCCAGTTCATCACTGCGTAGGCTAAATCACCTTATTCACAGTCAATACGTTGCATCAGTCCATTTGGTTTACAATTGCTTTTACTTACTCGTTAACTATGTTGATTAGATGGCTTTGTCGGCTGCTTACTCACAAAGGGAATACGCTTAACAAACAGCTTGAGTGCTTGCCAATAAATACCCACCATAATATTGGCTGTCATGAGCGGAAAGTGCAGCATAAAACCTCGCATATTTTTCGCGCTGATCTCCTGGCGTTTAAGCACAACACCCGCATCAAACAGTTTATCGTTGCTCGCATTACGATTTTCAATAGTGACCTTTAGAAACTTAGCTGGCGCGGTAATTCGCCACAAGTAATGCATGTCTAAATTCATAAACGGCGACACATGAAACACCTTGTCGGTGTGGGTCGTATTGGCCATATCCACGAGATAGCAATGGCGTTCATTCCAGGGGGTATTACTGACCTCAGCCAGCATATAAACCATTTCGTCATTGTGATAACAAAAATAAAAATTCACCGGGCTAAAATAAAACCCACAATGGCGAATTTGCCCTGAAAAAATCACCTTATCGCACACTTGGTCTGCACCTAAATGCGCAATGGTGGCAAGCACCCGCTGTTTTAACGCGCTAGCGTCATCACCATGGCAGGCTGTTGGCAACACTAATGCATCAGCAAATTGCTTATCCAATTCATTTAAGTAGTCGCTAGGTTTAAATTTTAGTGGGGTAAATCGGTCTGTAGAAAACAATTTACTGGTGGCACATATGGCATCGACTTCGTCTAAATCAATTGCCATCATCGCCAGCTTGTAGCCAAAACTGTGCACTTTAGGCACGTGGCGACGATGGCTCACGGTGCCGGTATAAATGCCGCTATGTAAGGTCTGTGGCGATGAAGTTAATGTCATAAGGTGATCCCAAAAAGATTACACACGTCTACCGCGCTGCGCACGCCGTCTTCATGAAAACCGTTGTGCCAATATGCGCCCGCATAATAAGTATGGCGCTTGCCGTTGATTAGCGATTTTTTAGCTTGCGACTTCATGCTGGCGTCATTAAACACCGGATGGGCATAATTAAATTTACGTAAAATTTTAGTTTCGTCAATTAAATCAGTTTGATTTAAGGTGACACAAAAGGTTGGCGCATCTTTAGGTAAACGCTGCAAAATGTTCATATTATAAGTGACACTCGCAGGGCGCTGGGTGATATCAAGTTCATTTTCACCGTCTAAACGGTAGTTCCAACTGGCCCACGCGGCTTTGCGTTTTGGCAGCACATTAATATCAGTATGCAGTACGACCTCATTATTTTGATAAGCCATTGGGGCAAATATTTCTGTCTCGGCCTGGCTTGGATCGGTAAGCATAGCGAGTGCTTGATCGCTATGACACGTCAGCACCACATCATCAAACTGTTGCCACTCGCCATTAGACACCTGTACCTGCACGCCATCGTCACTGCGTTTAATCCCGGTGACAGGCGAGTTAAGATGAATACGCTCTTTAAAAGGTGCGGTTAATGCTGGAATGTAGCTGCGTGAGCCACCTTCGAGCACATGCCACTGTGGGCGGTCGTTAATGTTGAGTAAGCCGTGGTGCTGAAAAAAGCGGATAAAAAATCGCAATGAAAAGCCGCGCATGTCATCAATACTGGACGACCAAATCGCTGCGCCCATGGGCAAAATATAATGCTCACAAAAAAAGGCAGAAAAGTCATTTTGGTCTAGGTATTCACCCAGCGTGGAATTGGGGTATTTGTCGGCATCATAAATCGCTTTACAGCCGTTGTTAAACCGTACAATTTCGCCAAGAAATTTGTAAAAGCTGGGGCGAAATAAATTACGGCGCTGAGCGAACAAGCTCCATAAATTATGACCGTTATATTCAAGCCCGCTAATAGCGTTGTTCACGCTGAAACTCATTTCTGTGGGCATGGATTTAACCTTAAGCTGATCCATAAGTTTTTCAAATCGAGGGTAAGTACGGTCGTTAAATACAATAAAACCGGTATCAATTGCGTACGACTTGCCTGCCACTTCAACATCGACCGTTGCGGTGTGTCCACCAATATAATCATTGGCTTCAAACACGGTAACCTTGTGTTTACGGCTCAATAAATGTGCACAGGTTAAGCCTGAAATGCCCGTACCAATCACGGCGATATTTTTCATTTAATCATCCTTACTGAAAGCTATTTTAGTTATTTTTCTTTGCTAGCAAAGACACCAGCAATGACTCTGGTAATAACGAAGCCAATTTAAGTAGCCAGGTAAACTTACCTGGAAAGTGAATTTCATTACGTTGGCGTTGCATGCCGTTATAAATGGCCACTGCCGCTTGCTGAGCCGTAATTTGCATTGGCATCGCAAAATCGTTTTTATCGGTTAATGGTGTCTTAACAAATCCGGGGCATATGACACTCACGCCGATGTCGTGTTTAGCTAAATCCACCCGCAAACTGCGGCCTAAATAGCTGATGGCGGCTTTTGATGCACCATAGGCTTCAGCTCTAGGGAAGGGTAAATAGGTGGCACTTGAACTCATTAAGCCAAGTTGGGCACCACTACTGAGCAATGGCAAAAAATGTTCAAGACAATAACCCATTGCAACCACATTGGTGTTAATGACTCGGGCAAATAATGCCGAGTCAAAATGCAATGCATCGTCGATATATTCACAACTGCCCGCATTAAGTATCACCTGTTGTAATTGCCAGTGATTATCGAACAGCAGTTGTTTAAGCTCGGTAGCTGCGGTTTGCACTTGCGCACTGTCGGTAATGTCAAAATCAAGTGGCGTCGCGCCGCTAATGCCTTGCAGCGCCTCGCGGTTACGGCCACAGGCAATCACTTGCATGCCTTGAGCAAGATAATACTCGGCCAACGCAAGGCCGATGCCCGAACTGGCGCCAGTAATTAACACTGCCGGCGTTTTAGCGGTTGTCATTACCATTACTTGGCCGCCCGATTTTTTAACAAGCTAATCAAACCACCTAAAAACGGCACTTGCTCATACAACATTTGCCCAAGGTCAAAATAGTCTCGATGGGCATAGATTTTGTCGTCAAACTTGAGTTGTGACATGCCTTCTACCTGAATATGTTGGCCTTTATTTAACTTAGGGTGCGAGTAAGTCATGGTCCAATATAATGCTGCCTGGCTATTGCTGTGGCTCACGACCACTTCTTTAATATCAAACTCAATGTGGGTGACGTTAAGGTACATGTTGGCAAAGTAACGCGTGAGATCGTCAATGCCATTAACCTGATGCATAGGATCGCGAAAGCCAATATCGTCACGATATACTTGTTGTAGTAAATGTAAGTTATCTTTATTAAGTTGCTGATAAATATTAATAAATGCATCTACAATAGCAGGATGGTCATGGCTAGACGTTGTGTTTACGCCATTTGATGGTTCAGCTGAAGTATCAACTACCGACTGTGCACCTTGCATTAACGAACTCCTCTTATGCCTACTTTGTGAGCATAAAAACAACAATGCCTTATATCACAATAAGATAAAAGTGTTTCATGCTATCAAATTCAGACTTATTCAATTAAGAGATGATACGAGATAAGGTAAAATGCAGATCACTATGGTAGGTAAAAAGCAAAACGCCCAGGCTAAGGCCCGGGCGTTTGTGGTTCAATGGCTCAATAAAACAAATTAATAACCGGTTTTAGCCACCGGATGCCAATGTTTCTCCACTTCTTCTTTAATAAAGGCTTGCTTAGCTTTAACAGCGTCGGCCTCAACAAATCCAATGGCTGCATGGGCTTTTTCTTTAGTGCTGTAGTCTGGATATTCGACTTTTTCAACCGACAATTGGCTCAACACTCTGGCTAATGCTTCACGGCCATAAGTAATTTGTTCGGTTGCCATATCGAGTAACTCAACACCTTCTTTAGGGTTGTGGGCAAATAAACCGTGTGAAGCCATGGCAAAATCCCAACGCCACTGCGCATGGCGAATCGCCATAATAGAATCGTTCATTTGTGGCCATGTTGCACCCGCGTCCCAAGCCGCCTTAGCTTCATAATGGGCTTGAACTAATAAAGACTCTACATTGCGCGCTTTAGCATCAATATTGGCTTTGATTTTATCGAGTTTTGTGACCATAGCCGCTTTGCTACCATGACAACTAGAACAAGCTTGCTCAAAGTTATCCATGGCAGAAGCCACTTTATGATCGGTAAATGCATTACCTTGCTCGTCTTTGGTTTCTGGCATATGACAGGTTATGCAAGTCACGCCTTTTTTAGCATGAGTAGACCGGCTCCAGTGCTCAAATTCTGGGTGACGCGCTTTTAATATCGGGGTTTTCGAAATCGGGTGGATCCATTCGTAAAAACGACGGGTGTCATAATACTTTTCAATGGTGTCAGCGGTATTGCCAAAAATCCACGGGATATTAACCTTGTTATTATTTTCTGGTTGAAAATAATAACTCACATGACATTGCCCACACACTTGGGCGCCTTGCATGGTGCTGTCTTGTTTATCAAATGGCAGTTTAATTTTTGCCATCGCATCTTGAGCATGAGGACGAGGTAAAGCTAACTCCGCACTACCATCAACATGGCAATCACTACAATACACTACCGATTTTATCTCGCGGCCTAAGTCGACAAAATTAGCACCTGAATAACCTTGAATACCCATTTCTTTCATCAGTCTTGGGGCGTCTGGGGTTTTACAGGTCCAACAACTGGCAGATAGCCCTTTATCGCCTTCAGCTATTGCAACACCAGTACGTAAAGTATGAGTGACGTCGGCTACCGCGAACTGATGGCCACGCGGACTATGATATTCTTTTGCAAACGATGAGCCGGCCCACAAAATAATACTGGCAGGATATTGCGCCAACATATCTTCGCGCTCTTCCTGCTCTACGGTTGCCTCCCAAGAAGCAAATTGATTGGGAAATTTAATCTGATTAGGGTCAATTTCAGCGCTTTGCAGTGACCAGGAGGTCAGTGTCAATAATGCCAGTCCGCTAACAATAATACCTAAGCCCGTTTTACTGCGTAAAGGACGAGTGGCTTTCATCATCACGTCTATTATTGGATTAATCATATGCTTACCTTAAACAGAATTTACTCAAATCAAAAGAATGCTACCCAGGACGACCATCAAGTCTTGGGCGGGTTAAAATGGGGGCGTAAAACCACACAAACAAACCAAAGCCAATAAACCAAAACATCCCAGCAATCCATAACCACATTTGGGTGTGCTCAGGCATTAGCAGTGGCATAATCGCTCGAAATATTGCCGCGATCGCAATACTTAAAAACGCAAATGCCATATTGGGGCCTTGGTAAATATTACGACTAGTATGGCCAAGCGAAACACGAGAGATCATCGATAAACACAGTGCCGCTATGCCGCCTACGGCAAAGAGGTGCAATAACGTGCGATAAGCATATTCGTTATCAATGTTTATCGCCATTAAGACTAACGTGACAGGCAATGATAAATACGCCAAATGCAAAGACCATAACATGGGCTCTTTTAAGGTTTTATGCGCTTGCCAACGGGCAAAACGAATAAAATGCAATCCACCGGCCACAGCCAATAAAACTTGCTCAATCCCTTTAGGCATCCAATGAGTTATTGCTTGTATAAACAAGACTCCCATAACTAATAATAACGCATTTTCTAATATACTAATGGGATCTGGCTTAGGTTGTTGAATACGCATGGCGGTAAAAAATGGAATAACCCGACCACCCACAATGGTGATGATCATGGCAACCCACCAAATCATACCTTGCCATAACTGAGTTGAAAGCGAAAAGTCACGTTGTTGTAGCGCATAGTAACTTGCAAGATTGACCACTAATGCCACCACAAGTAACAACGGAAAGCCGATATTGCGCCACTGTTTTACTGGGTAAATACAGCGCCACAAGGCAAAAGCACTTAACCCTAAAAATAAGCTGTCAAATAACGCGGGCACTACTAGCGGAATGTTCATTGGCAATAACAGCGTTAATCGGGCAATGAGCCAACATGCAAAGGTGACAATCAAACTGCGGCCTTTAATGGTGGGTTGATTGGTCCACGCTTGCACTGCTGTCAGTAAAAAACCACACACGATAGCCATGGCAAAACCAAATAACATTTCATGCGGATGCCACCATAACGGCACGACATTGGCCCAAAACTCAGCGCTAAATAAACTATATTGTGGGGTAAACCAGCCCATTAGCCACAGCGGAATATACAAAGCCGCCACTACAGCGCCGCCAAGAAAAAACGGCCTAAAACCTAAACGCCAGATTGCAGGGGTGTTATCAATTTCAGCAGGGTCATCAATATTTAGCATAAGCAGCACACTCATTTAGTGAGTTAAGAGCAAGAAGATTTAAACATGCATAATAAATAAATCTTTAATTAAGGCTATTGTATGCTGCCCATCTTATTACTTCAATCATTACCCTTCGCTAATGCAAACCAAGCTCGCCATACTGTGATCTAACGCAAAAAAGCCAACACCGAATAACGGCATTGGCTTTTATGTAAAACAATATATTGAGGAGACTAACCGCGCTTTAACGCACTTAATACTTCAATGGCTCTTAAGCGCGCCATTTTGTGTTCAACAATCGGCTTGGGATAACCTTGATTATCCGGTTGGGCAAATAAGTCGTGTACGTTAACCGATTTAGGCTCATGGATATCTTTAAATGACCAAGTTGCCAGCTCAGGAATATAGCGTTTAATAAAGCTGGCATCGGGGTCAAACTTGCTGCTTTGGGTCATCGGATTAAACACCCTAAAGTATGGCTGGGCATCACAACCGGTTCCGGCCGACCATTGCCAGCCGCCGTTATTAGCGGCTAAATCACCATCGATCAATTGCTGCCTAAAGTAACGCTCACCCCAACGCCAATCGACCAGTAAATGTTTGGTTAAAAAGCTCGCCACTACCATGCGTAAACGATTGTGCATCCAGCCTGTTTGATTTAACTGACGCATTGCGGCATCCACTATTGGGTAGCCGGTTTTCCCTTCACACCAGGCTTGAAACTCATCAAGGTTATTACGCCATGCAATGCCATCGCCTAACTCATTAAAGTTATGTGCCATCGACAACTTTGGAAACGCCACCAGCAAATGACGATAAAACTCTCGCCAAATAAGCTCGTTAAGCCAGGTTTTCGCTGGGCAGGTATCATCAACTAATGCTTCAGGGTAGCGCGCTAAAATGGCGGCAACACATTGGCGCGAGCTTATCACCCCAAGGGCTAAAAAAGGCGATAAACGGCTGGTTCCTTCAAGGGCTGGAAAATCTCTATCGGTTTGATAGTCTGCCACTTGAGTTGCTAAAAACTGATCTAAAATCCGCTTGGCCGCACCCTCGCCTGCTGCCCATTGCTCACTACTGCGCTTGTTGCACTCAAAAACAATCGCCTCAGGTTGCATTAATGCTGCGGCGACAGGGGCCGGCGCTACAACTGGCACTATGGCTCGTTGGCTCGCAATGCTTTTCCATTTTTTTGAAAACGGGGTAAACACCTTATACACATCACCCGACAAGTTAAGCACCTGCCCTGGCGCTAGCAGGCAATCCTGATCAATAAGTGTCAGTGGTACCCCTTGGGCAATTAACAGGGCATCACGGCGCCGTTCGTTAATTTCGGGTTCGCTGCCAGCAAATACCGCATCAATGTGGTGTTGCTGTATATAGTCAGTTAATGCAGCCTCGGTATCAGTAAAAGAGTGTAAGTGCAGCACATCTAAAGCAATACCTAACGCCGCCAGCGACTGGGCTAACAAATTGACGTGCCGCTCAATAAAATCAATTTGGATTGGCGCAACATCATGCTGCGTCCATTGCGACGGTGTCACAATATATAGTGCCCTCACATTACCTTGATGTTGCTTAGCAAACTCACAAGCAGCCACCAACGCAGGGTTGTCGGCAACGCGCAAATCTTGTCTAAACCACATCACGCTATTCATAGTACTCATTGATACTCGACCTAGTAGGCATAACGAAGCTTAAGCGCTTCTGGATGCGGATTTAAATACACTTGCTCTTCAATATATGGTGTATGAAACTCACGAACATAGTGGTTAATTAAGGTGATTGGCACTAACAAAGGTAAGAGTCCTTGGCGATATTTTAAAATCGATTCGCTCAACTCTTCTTTTTGATCCGCACTTAATTGCTTCTTAAAATAACCTTGAATATGCTGCAATGTACTGGTGTGGTTTTTACGCGTAGCAATGATTTTAAGTGCCGTCATAAAGCCTTCAAAATACTGCTGTGCTGTGTGCTCTAAATCTTGAATGTCGGCCAACATTGGGCCTAAATCGCGATACCACTTTGGGCTGTGCGCCATGAGTAAGTATTTATAACGCGAATGAAACTGCATCAGCTTGTGCTTGGTTAAGCCCGACTGATTCATTATTCTCCAGTCGTTATAAGCAAATACCCGAGTAAAAAAGTTTTCTCGTAGTGCAAGGTCATGCAAACGCCCTTCTTCCTCTACTGGCAATAATGGGTAACGTTCCATTAACGCTTTGGCAAATACGCCCACACCGGTTTTAGAGCCATTATTGGTACCGATTTTATACTCAGTCACCCGCTCCATCCCGCAAGTTGGCGACTTTGCACATAAAATATAACCGCCTAAATAATCAAGCTCTTCAACTTTGTTTTTACAATATTCATTAAGTTCATCGGTCACGTCTAACGATCCATCTGCACTGCGGATATGCACAATATCGCCATCACGAATTTGACGAACACTTTTGCGCGGTGCGCCCATACCTATCGCCATTTCAGGGCAAACCGTGGTGTATTCAAAAAACGGTTCTATTTCTTGTTTGCAGTAGTAAGAGTTTTTATGGCCGCCATCGAAACGAACTTGATTGCCCAATAGGCAACTGCTGATCCCAATTTGGATTTTCTCTGGCACAAATGTGACTGTATTTGGCATGGTTTGATACTCCTGAGACCGAATAATCTTTGCCTATGGTTGGCAAATAATTTAATGATTCTAAATAATATATTTATTATGGCTGATAATACGAAACTGAAATCAAATAAGTTCATTATTTATAGAATGTTTTTACTTAAATTTGAAGCAAGAAAAAGCAGAACCGAGGTTCTGCTTTTAATTTAATTAAATCCTAAGGTATTACGTATTAAGCAGCCTGCGCTTTGGCGTTTCGGCCAACGTACTCTAAGCCCCACACTAGCCCAATCCCAATCAATGCACACACTATTGCCATGACAATTTGCGACGACTCACCAGTGACTTGCTCAAACTGAAACGGCGATAAGTTTTGCTCCAATAAAGGCACTTGCTGGCCTTTACTGTTTTCGCGCCAGCTAATCACTTCTTTCCAGGGCCAAATTTTACCTAATGTGCCAAGCATTAATCCGGTTAAAAATAGCACTGTGGCATCGTGAAACTTACGCAGCAAGGCCGACAACACATGGCTAAAGCTGAGTAGACCGATAGCTGCGCCGATGGCAAAACACGCTAAATAGACAATCTCGAACCCTTTTGCTGCCGCCAATACCGCTGGATACATGCCTAGTAGAAGCAGAATAAAGCTGCCAGAAATCCCCGGTAAAATCATCGCGCATATTGCAATGGCGCCGCAAAAAAAGAAGTTAAGGTAGGTAATCTGCAGTTCAATGGGGTGCAATACAGTAATGGCCCACGCAAAGGCCACGCCGCCAATAAACATCAATATTCTTAACGCGGTAAACTTTTCGACCTGTTTTACCATGTGCACCACAGAGTAAATAATTAAGCCAAAAAAGAACGACCATACCGGGATAGGATGGGTTGCTAATAACCACGAAATCAATTTAGCCAAAGTAAAAATACTGGTTAATATGCCGCCAAACACGCACAACAAAAAGGGCCCATTAATGTGCATAAAGGCCGCTTTAATTCCTTGTTGCTTAATCATGCCAAACAAAGATAAATTGATTTTGCGGATACCGTCTAATAGTGGGTCTAAAATTCCAGTAATAAAGGCGATGGTTCCGCCTGATACGCCAGGGACAACATCTGCCGCGCCCATAGCCATACCTTTGATATAATTCAACAACAGGTTAGATTTCAAAATTTATCCTTAAATATTCATCACGGGCAAAATTATACCTGTCACGGCGCAAATGAGCGATCAAAAAGAGTAGCCAGCACTTCACCCAAGGTTACAACAATGTTAATCTCATCCGACCAGACAAATCATTTATACCATAACCCGAGTTTTCATATGACACCTACAAAACCTAATAAAGTCATGTCACTGTATAAAAAAGTGACCTCATATCCATTTGGCAAACATATTTTTTCTAAAATGGTGGCCCGCATGGCACCCTATTTTGGCACGGTTCACCCTTACATTAGCGATTTAAAAGTCAATCGTTGTGAGTGTTTAGTTAAAAAACGTAAAAAGGTGCAAAACCATATTGGTACCGTGCATGTGATTGCGATTTGTAATGGGTTGGAGATGGCAATGGGTACTATGGCGGAGGCATCTATTCCAGCTCATTTACGTTGGATTCCTAAAGGCATGTCAGTAGACTATACCGCTAAAGCTGGGACTGATATTCTGTGTGTCGCAGAGGTAACACCAGAGCAGTGGCAAGTCGGTGATATGTTAGTCGACGTTAAAGCCTACGACACTAATGGTGTGGTGGTGGTACAAGGCCACATTAAGCTGTGGATTTCTGAAAAACCAAAAAAGCAGTCATAAAACAGTTGTAAGATTATCCTAAAATCATGTTTATTATATTTTTGCTAGGGAAGCACAATGTTAAAAAACGATATATCAAAACAAACTACTAACCACCTCAATAAAATCATTTTGGTGTCAATTTTACTGATACTGATGATCAGCTTATATGGTAGCTGGTACACGATTGACCAAGGCGAACGCGGTGTATTATTGCGTAACGGTAAAATCATCGACACTGCAGAA
This sequence comes from Shewanella saliphila, assembly GCF_014648295.1. Lineage (GTDB taxonomy): Bacteria > Pseudomonadota > Gammaproteobacteria > Enterobacterales > Shewanellaceae > Shewanella > Shewanella saliphila. The sequence continues at coordinate 29,256 of NZ_BMQV01000035.1, read as the reverse complement.
CCCGGGCTTGGCTTTAAAATTCCATTAATGGATACCGTGGTTAAAATCTCAACTCAAACGCACACTGCCAGCTACCAAGCATTACAAGCCTATAGTCGCGATCAGCAGCCAGCAACCTTACGCGCATCAGTGACCTTTAGCGTGCCGCCCGATCGCGTTGAAGAAGTGTATGCCAAGTTTAAAGGTATCGACTCTATGGTTTCACGCTTGCTCGACCGCCAGGTGCCGACTCAAGTTGAGAACATTTTTGGTAAATACACTGCTATCTCCGCGGTTCAAGAGCGTATTAAGTTTGGTATTGACGTGACAGATGCCATTACCAAGTCAATTAAAGGTCCGGTAACGATCACCTCAGTACAGATAGAAAACATCGACTTTTCTAATGCTTATGAGAAATCGGTAGAAGACAGAATGCGCGCCGAAGTTGAAGTGCAAACCCAATTGCAAAATCTTGAAAAAGAACGTGTTAGCGCGCAAATTGCGGTGACTCAAGCACAGGCTGAAGCAGACTCACAGTTAGCGCGTGCTATTGCAGAAGCCGAAAGTATTCGGATTAAAGGTAATGCTGAAGCCTCGGCAATTAAAATCCGAGCCGAAGCTTTAGCGCAAAACCAAAACTTGGTTGAATTAACCAAAGCTGAGCGCTGGGACGGTAAGCTGCCCACCACCATGCTACCGACGGGAACAATTCCGTTTTTAGAAGTACAGAAAAAGTAAACAATGGAGTCGCGTTAAAAGCACGTTTAGCCCAAATTGATTAACTGCCTAAAAAACCAAGCACAATGCTTGGTTTTTTATTGTCTCACGCGTACATTATCTCAACAATGCGCCTCAAACTGAACAATCTGAGTGGCTCTGATTGGTCACATAATTAATGGAATTGGTATAAAAGGACTTCTACGATTAACAGTGCAACTCACATGGACGAGCAATTAGCTTCGACTCAACCACAACGCTTAGCCAACCTTGACGCCATTCGTGGTGTTGGTGTGCTGGGTATTTTCTTTTTAAACATCTACTTTATGGGCAATAGCTTTTTTGGCTATGCGCCACATGCTGTGCAGCCGATTAGCGACATTACGATTGAGCTGTTAAGTAACTTTTTCCTCGAAGGCCGTTTCTTTAGTTTATTCGCAATGTTGTTTGGCGCGGGTATGTTAATTCAATTTCAAAAATATCAATCTCAGTTAGCACAGCCATCATCACATAAGTACCTCAAACAACAAAAGTGGCGTTTATATTGGCTGATTCTATTTGGGATTATTCATGGAATTTTTATCTTCCCGGGTGATATTTTACTGTCGTATGGCGTCAGTGGATTACTGGCTTTTAAGTATCGCTACCTCGATGCTGATGCGTTAATTAGGCAGGCAAAATGGTTTATTTTTATGTCGCTTATTCCAATCACCTTGATATCGCTCTCGCCAGACGACCAAGTATACTTGCGTGACTCAACGTTATTTATGGAGCAACTATCAGCCTGGACGGGCAGTTATTCAGAACAATTAATGTTGCACCTGACGATGTTTGGTTACATGATTTTGGTGATCCCACTGACGCTGATGTGGTTTATTGCCGGGCTAATGCTAATCGGTATGGCACTGTATAAACGCAACGTTTTTAGCCAAGGATTAGACAATAAGCTGTTAAAGCAATGTCTTTTTTGGGCGTTAGCATTGTCACTAATCGATTCAGCATTCAGTTTTAGCGGTATGGCATTATTAGTGGCGCTGTCGGACGTAGTATTACTGTTAAGCGCCATCGCCTGTGCTTTGGTGTATATCCACATTATTTGCTTATTATGTCAAAACAACTCACAGCGTTTAACCGCGCTGCAAAACGTGGGTAAGTTGGCGTTTAGTTTATATATTCTCCAATCCATTGTCGGGATTATACTGCTGCGCTACCTTGCTCCTGAGTGGCAACAACAGCTAGATAGAACGGGCTATATGTCTATCGCCGTCTTTTACACCATAGTGCAGTTCTTATTAGCCTATGGGTATTTACGCTATTTCAAACAAGGCCCATTGGAAAAGCTGTGGCGATATTTAGTGCTAAGACGTGGCTAATCGCTGTAGGCATTGAGAGAAACAACACCTCGTCACCTATAATCGCATCATCTGAAAAGTGAAAAACGCCCATATGAACAAATTTGCTTGGCTAATGTTAACCGTGCTCTCCATGGTGAGCGCATTGATCCAACCCTGGATAACCGCAGTTTTTTTAGCCCTTAATGTGTTAACCGTGACCTTGTATTACCTCGATAAACGCGCGGCAATCAATGGCGCTGGTCGCATCAGTGAAAAAACCTTACAACTGTGTGCGTTATTGGGTGGTTGGCCCGCAGCCTTGCTGGGCCAACATCATTTTCGCCATAAAACCCAAAAGATACCTTTTATTCGGCTACTGTGGTGCTGCATTGTGGTTAATATTGCCGTGATAAGCGCTGCGGGCTATGTCTATTTTGATTGGACCACAGTGCAAATGTCATAAGGTGTTAAACCGCCTGTCGCCAAACAATAACCCGCTGGCAAAATAGATTTGGCGTTGTTTGATAGCGTTTATCATTTTGCGGTAAACTCATGCCACTAAAACTATTTTATTGAGAAAAATTATGCGTATGATTTTGGCCGTTGTGGTCATTGCTGGAGTAATATTTTATTTTTTCAGCCAGATGAATAACTCCAAGGCAGCAAAAGAAAACATCGAAAAAGGCAAACTGTTTTTAGCCGAGAACGTTAAACGCGAAGGTGTAATACAAACCTTGTCAGGCCTGCAGTATGAAATCCTCACCAAAGGCGACAATACTGAACACCCAAAAGCCAACAGCAAAGTGACTGTGCATTACCATGGCACCTTAATCGACGGTACAGTATTTGACAGCTCGGTTGAACGTGGCGAAACCATTAGCTTTGGCTTAAACCAGGTGATTAAAGGCTGGACTGAAGGTGTGCAATTAATGAGTGTTGGCGATAAGTTCCGTTTTTATGTCCCAAGCCAGCTTGCCTACGGTAACCGCTCAACCGGTAAAATAGTGGGTGGTTCAGTACTGATATTTGATGTTGAGTTGTTTGCGATTAACTAGCCTCAGCGCAGATAAACAGTTATCAACATAACAAAGCCTCCGAGATGGAGGCTTTGTTTTTTAACGCATGTGCGTTTCAAGTAATCAGCTTTAACCCAAGTAAAATGGATCATCAATCGATTTGGCTGGTTGGGTAAACCACTTTGGCCCTTCACTGGTCATGTAAAAATGATCTTCATGGCGAATACCAAACTCACCCGGCACGCACAGCATTGGCTCATTACTAAAACACATGCCACTGGCCAGTAACGTTGAGTCATTACCAACTAAATACGGCCATTCATGAATGTCTAATCCTATGCCATGTCCGGTGCGATGCGGTAAGCCTGGTACCTGGTAACCTGGGCCAAAGCCTGCATCTTGTAATACTTTGCGCGCCGCGACATCAACATCACAGCATGGCGAGCCTATTTGCGCGGCATTAAAAGCGGCAATTTGTGCATCTTGTTCTAACTGCCATAACTGGCGCTGACGCTCATTGGGCTCACCAAATACATACGTACGGGTAATGTCTGAGTTATAGCCGTGCAACTGACAGCCGGTATCAATCAGCACAGTGTCGTTAATCTCCAATGGTTTTGGCGACTTAACCCCATGTGGATAGGCGGTGTCTTCGCCAAATAACACAATGCAAAAATATGAACCTTGTGCCGCGCCAACGGCATAGTGTGCCTGATCGATAAAGCTTTCGACCTCTGCCGTGGTGATACCTTCACGTAATATACTCGCAGCGGCTTTATGCACTTCAAGCGTCATGTCTTTAGCGCGTTGCATTAAAGCGATTTCGGCAGTGGATTTAATCATACGACAACCCGCTGTTACGGTTGTTGCACTGGTAAAGCGATGCTGAGATGCCGCTTGAGCGATGCCGTCGCTAATAAAAAAGGGCGTCGATTCATCAATGCCAATCTTGGCTTGCTTAAGGCCCATTTTATCAACAACATCGGCAAATAATTGATAAGGGCTTTGATCTTCATGCCAGGTGTTTACTTGGCCTTTAATGGCCATATACCCTTGCAAGGTATCGAGTTCAAATGCAGGCGCAATGTACTCAATCGCGCCCACTGCAGGAATAATCGCCCCCACCATGCGTTCACTTGAATACCAACGGGTACCGCTAAAATAGTACAAGTTAGTGCCTGCATTAACATAAATGGCATCTAAGCCATGTTGCACCATTAACTGCTGCGCGCGCGAAATACGCAGCGTAAATTCATCATCACTGATTGCAGCCACGCCCTCAGCCATGTGGATTAATTTAGCTAACGCCTGTTGTGGACTTACACCGCCAACACCGATTGTCATAACACTTCCTTTATTGTTGTTATTGTCAGATAAACGCCACCAAGCATAACGTATGGCTACTATTGTACAATATAAGTTTACAATTTAAGTCGAGCAATTCTTAGCAACTTCACTTGCAAGGCTTGTGCTGCCCTTGCGATAATTGCGCTTCATTTACAGAGCTGAGTTCATCAGTCGCCTCCCACGGAGAAACCATGTCCAATATTATTGCTACGCGCCTCAATGCCATTCGCCAACAGCTTGAAATTAACCAAATCGATGCCTTTATCATTCCCCGCGCCGATGAATACTTAGGTGAATACGTGCCTGCCCGCAATGAGCGTTTACATTGGGCTACTGGTTTTACCGGTTCTGCTGGTATGGCGATTGTATTAAAAGACCGCGCCGCTATTTTTACCGACGGGCGTTACACTGTGCAGGTGCGCCAGCAAGTGAATGGCAATTTATTTGAGTATTTAAGCCTGTATGACGATCCGCAAATTGATTGGCTCATTGACACATTACCCGCTGGTGCCAGTGTGGGGATAGACAGCCGTTTACATACCCTTGCCTGGTACCAACAGACTAAAGCGCAGTTTGATAAAGCCCAAATTAATCTGGTTGAAGTGAATGACAACCCCATTGATGTGAGTTGGTTAGATCGCCCTGCAGCGTCTGCATCAACGATGACTTTATTTAGCCATGAGGGTGCAGGGCGTAATAGCATTGAGAAACGCCAACAAATTGGGGAGTTAGTTAAAAAACAAGGTGCTGACGTGGCTCTTATCGCCGCATTAGATTCATGCTGCTGGTTGTTGAATATTCGCGGTAATGACGTGCCACGCTTCCCTGTCATACTGGGCTGTGGCCTATTATCGGCCAATGGCGACATGACCTTTTTTACCGATTTAGCTAAAGTACCGCAAAATATTGCCGAGCATGTAGGCGCTGGTGTGAGCTTTAAAGATGAAGCTGAATTAGCCACTGTGTTAACCCAAATGGAAGGCGTTAAGTTATTAGCCGACCCGCATTCAGCCAATGCATATTCACAATTACTGGCACAAAAGAGTGGTGCTAAGCTGATTGTTGGTACCGACCCAGTTGCATTACCTAAGGCGCAAAAAAATAGTGCAGAACTTGCGGGTATGCGCGCATGTCATATCCGTGATGGTGTTGCCGTTAGCCGCTTTTTAGCCTGGTTAGACAGTCAGGTTGAGCAGAACATCATGCACGATGAAGCGCAACTGGCAGACAAATTAGAGAGTTTTAGATTACAAGACCCACTGTATCGCGAGCCAAGTTTTGACACCATCTCAGCCACAGGTGCCAATGCTGCCATGTGTCATTACAATCACAATAATGGCACCCCAAGCACCATGACCATGGACAGTATTTATTTGGTTGACTCTGGCGCACAGTATATCGATGGTACGACCGATGTGACCCGCACTATTGCCATTGGCAAAGTGACTGACGAGCAGAAAAAAATGGTGACCTTAGTATTAAAAGGCCATATTGCATTAGATACTGCACGCTTTCCTAAGGGCACTTCTGGTCAGCAACTCGATGCTTTTGCACGCCAATACTTATGGCAACATGGTTTTGACTATGACCACGGCACCGGCCATGGTGTAGGCCATTTTTTAAGTGTGCATGAAGGCCCGCAACGCATTGGTAAAAACGTTAACGGCGTTGCGCTGTTACCTGGCATGGTGTTGTCAAACGAGCCCGGTTATTACCGCGCCGACGGTTTTGGTATTCGTATTGAAAACTTAGTGGCGGTACAACCATGCCAGGCACTACAAGGTGCTGAACGTGAAATGTATGAGTTTGATGCATTAACTCACATCCCAATGGATGCCCGCTTAATAGACAAGTCATTATTAACTGATTTTGAAGTGAATTGGTTTAATCAATACCAGCAAAAAGTGCGTCAAACCCTTGCACCATTAATGCAAGGCGACGAGCTAGCCTGGTTAAATAAAGTCACAGTGGCGATTTAAGCGCTAGCGCTTCAAGCACACGTGATTATAAAAGGCTTAGGGCGATTCAATCCCCCTAAGCCTTTTTGGTTTGTTACTGTAAATGATGTTACTGCAGACCCAGCAATGCTTGTGGGTATCTAAAGTGTTCCAGTTGCAGGAATGTTCAGCTGTGCCTAAATAGTTCAAAAAAACGCAGGCTTTTTAAACCTGCGTAAAAATAAAGCTATGTCGAAAATGAGTCTACATCGTGTCGTTAATCTATATCACGCACTAAACGAACATAGTTGTAGATACGTACGCTGTCGTATTGTGGGCCTGAGCCACCAGAGTAATCTTCGCCGTCCCATGTTTTAGGATCGCTTCGCTGTGCACCTGCGCCATGCACATCGACCCAACGTCCGACATCACTGTCGTAGCCAAGGGCTTTACCAAAGGCAACATAAGCGGCGGCATTACCATAGGTTGTATTTAAATCTGTATCATCAGAATCAACGCCATCTGTAGCATGGGTTGTACTGCTCCAATAAAGACCATAATCTGCCTCACCATTCTCGTCGGTAATCGTGGTAATGTTAAATACATCGTCAATGACCGCATAGTCGGTATCGGCTAACTCTTCGGTGTATTCAACGAGGCTATGCAACTCTTTTATGTTAGGTAAACGCCAATCACTATAGCCTAAATAATTGGCCGCATTCATAGTTGTTACATAGGTAAAGGCATCTTGCCATAACATAGCACCGGCTAAATCTGTGTCATCAGCAATGATTAAGCCATTGCCGTCGGCATCGGTCCAATCAAGCTTGGTGTAGTCAAAGCCTGTAGATTCTGTCACAACACCAGTGGTTTCATCATAATCTGCACCACTGTCAGATTGCGCCCACATTAAACTCGTCGCATTGTCAGTAATGGTGTTATCACCATTGTCGGTAAAGTCGTTGGTGGCGTAATTAGTATTACTGCGCATGCACATAACGAAATAGGTTTTATCGCCATTAAAGAATGCTTCGGTATAACCTTTAATACGACCATCGGCAAAGTTCACTCCGAACATCATTTCGGTGCCTTGACCATTATAAAATTTTGATGTTGTGGCATATTGAGAGTCGATAATACGCTCGTCATCTGTGCTACCGTAGGCAAAATCAAAATACTTGGTATTAAGAAATGGCTGCAGATAGTCCACATCATCAGAGGTTGGGTCGGTTCCTTGAAAGTTCATCAAAGAATAAAGCTGTTTAATATTAGGAAGCTGCCAATCGGTTTGGCCTGCATAATCTAGGTTATTACAATATGTTACCGCATCATCAGAAGACATTTTGTCATCACTGGTGATCTCACCGTCATCGTTCATTTCTGGGCTTTGGGTCCAGATAATGCCCGTGACATTATCGGTAACGGTAATATCGCCATCATCGGTTTCATTGGTGGTATAACTTTGCTCGCTGCCATTGAGCGTTTGAGCATCTTGGCCATAAAAATCTTCTAATGACGATGCAGGGCAAGCTAATTCAATATTGTTGTCATAACAAATGCTTTGGGCAGAATCCGCAATGGCATAAGAATAGCTATTGTCTGTTGAGGTATCATCGTCTGTGGTGTCTACAGTTTCGGTCACTTCAACTGTGTCGGTGACATCATCTGATGATGAACTGTCGCAACCCGCAATAATTAAACCCAACATGATATAACTGACCATGGTTAAATGGGTATATTTGTTCATTTATAATCCTCTGCATATTAAGTGCTAAGCACTTTTATAAATTCATTAACAACAGGATTAACAATACCGTTTCAATGTGCAGAAAATGTGTGAAAATCATGTAAAGACGGTTGATGAGAGAACGAATAACGCAAAGCTGAATCTGGTTCACATAATTTAAGTAAAACCAGCTTGAATAAAGCTTTGATGAGGGAGTGATTGATGAAAAATGAGAAAGGAAGTCGACACTCAATTTAACTTAAGATCAACTCCCTGTGCTAGCGTCTAAAGGTTTTACCGGCTTAATGAAAATACACAAATGAGACAGTTAACTATTGCTGCCGGGTATATCGTTATTAATGATTATTTACGCTTGCTAAAACGCCCAATAACTTTAGCCACGGCCAGTGTCAACAACATTGGCACACCAATCAAAATCAGCTCTTTAACAAAGGGCAATATGTACCTCAATATGGAGGGCATTTTCCCCTTGCCTTCCCCATCGCCATGGGTAAAACCTTGCATGTTTATTTGCTCTGCCCAACTGGTCCACTCAAGTGATACCAGCATCATGCTCACTAAAATGGATATGGCTAATACATAAAATAAACGTGACTTCCATTGATATTGTAGGTATTTCATCGTTATGCCTTTTTGCTTACCATGCGTCTAGTCAGTTGCACCATCCAGTTCCAGTGTAACGCGAGGTGAATGCCAATCATTGGCATAATTAGCGTCGCGGAGTCATGGTGCACTTTAGACCAAAAGTCTTGAATATTAATGTCAATTTGCAGTGTGGGTAACAGCGCTACCGACACTAAAAAACCACTGACAGTTGCTAGCAACATCATTAAATACAGTAGATAGTTCCACACAGTATTAAAGCGTTCTTTCGCGGAGATTTTTGAAAACAATCGCTTAAAGCTGTGGGTTATCCAGTCCCAATGCAACAATAAATGGATTGCAAATGGCACAATAAACAACAAGCTTAACCATTCATGCAGTGGCACGCCGGTAGCCTGAGGGGCTGACACAATCATAAAACTCACCAGTAACAGGGCATCCATTACATAGCGGGTTTTCTGCAAGTTTTGTTTCCAATCGGACATGATTTTTATAACCTTTAAATCACTTATATTTATTGATATTGGGCACACTAGACAGCAAATAAACTACCCTAGAGTCGGTTGTAAATTTGCTGCCATTAACAACGGTTTTGGCTAGAAAATATAAGAGGCACTAATTTTAAAATTACGACCCGACTCATAGTCTTGAACCGTATCACTAGTGTATGAAGCATGTGAGTAATATTGCTCATCCAACAAGTTTTCGATGCCAAAGGTTAAAGTTAAGTCTGGCGCGCTAGCAGGAAGCCACTGGGCACTGATGTTGTGAACGTCGTAACCCTTTTTATTAATGTCAGCACCTCCGTACACCACGTCATCACTTAAGGTCACGAGGGTTGTCCAGTTAACATTTACGTCGTATTCGGTAAATTCATAACCTAGGCCGAGAGATAAGCTATCACCGACTTCGTAGCGTAATACTTCACCGGTTTCTTGGCTTTCAGAGTTTGAACTTGAGTAAGTTAACCGCGCATTAAAATCATCTTTGCGCATAGTTAGCGTTGATTCAACACCCTTGATGACATAGTCACCTGAGTTGGCATATTCGCCTGTTGGACTGCCTTTGCCCACCGACCAATTATCAATGTAATCGTTGATTTCAGTTCTAAACACATCAACAGAAAAACCTATACGATCTAGCCCGAACACATTGTATTGTTGATACGCTGCGCCAACCGTATAGTTAACACCCGTTTCGGCTTTTAAATCTTGATCAAAAGTGGTGTCGTAATCCGTGTATGTTTCACGTAGACCTGGGCCCTGGAACAACTCAGTAGCAGCGGCAGTCACGGTCCACTGATCGTTAACTAAGTATTTTGTCGCCAAGCCAAAAGTGAAGTCTGTCCATGTTTTATTAAGAGAATCACCCGTGCCCGGCGAGAACATATCCGCTTTGTAGTGGTTATATCTAATGCCTGGAGTGACCGACAACTTGTTGGTTAATGCAATTTCATCTTCAAGGTAAATAGCATGAGAGTCAGCGGTTTCTTCGTTGCTGGTAATACCTTGTTCAATAAGCTTTGACTTCTGCTCGTAACCCTCCGCACCATAACGCAGAGTGTGAACTAAATCGCCCTGCACAACCGATTCAGCCAGCACGGTATAACCTGTATGTGTAGACTGACCTTCAGTATCTGTTGGCATGTAGCTAAGTTCATTTTGATATATGCTGGTGCGTAGATTTAGCATGTCGCCAAGATCAAGCTCATAGGCTAATGATACTGTGGTACGGGTATATTCAATCTCTTGGGTTTCGAGTTCATTACTTTCGTTATAGTTACTACCAAAGTTGGTTTTGATGTAGTAATCACCTTCATCGGTATACTTGTCGTAAGACAACTCAAAGCGACTATGGTCATCGACATCCCAGCCTAACTTCATTATGCCGTTAGTGATTTCCCCTTCGTTTCCTTGAACTTCGTTTCCATCACCATCATCAAAATTGTGGCGGTCGGTATAAGTAAGATAACCTAAGGCGTCGATACTGTCGGTAAGCTGAGCATAAACCGTCGCAGAACCGCCGGCAGAATCGTTGCTTGAATAATCAGCGTGTAAGCGGGCACCAAAGTCTTGTTGTGGGTCAAGTAAATCGGCTGCATCTTTGGTTTCAAACGCTACACCACCAGAGAGACCACCAGTGAGTACAGAATTGGTACCAACGTTGATATCAACCGCTTTTAAAATATCAGCATTGATTAACAAGTTTCCTGAATGGTGAAACATGTTGTTGTTTTGGGTAACGCCATCAACGGTGATGTTTAAATCTAATTCATCGACACCACGAATATTGATGCCTTGCACCATGGAATGTGAGCCGCCAACATCAATCCCTGCTTGGTCGCGTAATAAATCACTTAAATGGTCTGCTTGTCTTTTTTCAATATCATCTTGCAATAAAGAACCATTGGTAATGGTGGTACCCCACACTTCAATTTTTTCTATTTTGTCTGTGGTATCTGCAGCTATGGCATTAAAAGAAAAACTGGTTAACAAGGTACTGATGACAATGGCTAAATGAGTTCGAGCTAAAGGAGAAGAATAAGTCGTTTGCATTAGTTTAACAACACCAATCTAAATGAGAATGGTTACCATTAGACTTATCATTGAGGTGTTATGCAACTAACAATGAATACCCTAGTTGCATAATAACTATTTAATTATTGAATAACTGTTCGCTTATTAAACTCCTGAACCATTTGCATACAGGGTCGTTGTGATAGCGTTGATGCCAATATAAGCAAACTTGTGATTGGTTGATTTTAAGCTCATTGGGTGCAGGACGTGATATGAGTGAGTAATGTTGACATAACTCATCAGCAAAATGGTTAGGCACATAAAAAATTACATCGCTGTTTTCGGTAATAGTACCGATATTATCAAAGTTTTTTAGGCGTATTGGCGTGGAGATATTGTCAAACCCAAGGGCTTCAAAACAATGGGCAATTGATAACGATTTTTCACCCTGAACCGAAATTTGCCCAAAATGACACTGACTTAACCGTGCGATAGTGAATGGCGCGTTAGCCAGTTGATGGGTTTTCGCCATCAATAACACAAATTCCCTTTTAAATAGCGGGATTCGATACAGTTTATCTTCTGCAACCGATGGTTGGTGCCCTGTTACCACAAAATGCACATCACCTTTTAATAAATCGGCAAATTGTGGTTTCGGGCTGGTATCGATATCAAGTGTCATATTAGGTGCTTCACGTCTAAACGCCCCAATGATGGCTTGTACTATGAGATTCATTTGCGGTGGTAAGCCAAACACTTTAATTGTGGCCTCACTGGTTAGAGGATCAAAGTCTTGCTTGTTCACTAGCCGTTCTACGTTGCTTAAAATGCTATTTAAGTCGTGATAAATCGACTCAGCCTTGGGGGTCAACTCATAACCACCAGACATTCTAATTAACAGCGGATCATCAAAAATCGCTCGCAACTTTGCTAAAGAACGACTAATTGATGGCTGACTAATGCCTAGCGTCAATGCCGTATTACTGACATGTTTTTCTTCGAGTAACTGTTTTAAAATGATCAGAAGATTGAGATCGAGTTGATTTATATTCATAAAAGGATTGTTAGCGACGTCGATGATGTACTCAATGTATTATTCTATCATTGAATAGCCCTATAAAATTATCAACCACTTTTATCCTGAGGATTTTGAGCGCAATATGCTCGACTGACTCGCTTTTTAAGCGATTTTGTCAGCCTGTTACAATACGAAAAAAACGACTTAATGCCTACAAAGTAACAAAACCCCTCACCTAAAAAATCTTATGGCTAAACACAGATAAAGTTCAGGATTTATACAAAAGTTTGTTATACTCCGCGACCGCTTATCAATGGCTCCTTATTGGGGATATCATTCAAGCTTAATGTTTTTCAACTATCCTAAAGGGTTAATAGCACAATTAAGCATGAATAACGCCATTTTGATCAGGCTATTTAGGCCAAATTATCCAGATTGACCTTGTGCGGCTCATTCAGCTTGTCGCAACTAAATCGCTTTGTTTTGATGTACATACAGGAACTGCACCATGAAATTCGAATCTTTTAGCTTCGCCCCAGAAATATTACGCGCGATCGCTGAGTGCGGTTATCAATCTATGACGCCAATTCAACAACAAGCGATCCCGGCCATCCGTCGCGGTGAAGATGTACTGGCTAGCGCGCAAACCGGTACCGGTAAAACCGCCGCGTTTGCTTTGCCAATTTTACAAAAAATGTGTGAAGCGCCTAAAGAGACAATGCCGTCGAATACTCGTACGTTAATTCTTACGCCTACTCGCGAGCTCGCTGCACAGGTTGCTGACAATATCAGCGCTTACAGCAAACACCTTAACTTTACCGTGTTAACCATATACGGTGGTGTAAAAATGGACTCGCAATCGCAAAAGCTTAAACGCGGTGCTGATGTCATTGTCGCCACTCCAGGTCGTTTACTTGAGCACATTGTGGCTTGTAACTTAAGTTTATCTAACGTTGACTTTTTAGTGCTCGATGAAGCCGACCGTATGTTAGATATGGGCTTTAGTGCTGACATTAAAAAAATCTTACAAGCGGTAAATAAAAAACGTCAAAACATGTTGTTCTCGGCCACCTTCTCAAACGAAGTGAAAAAACTGGCTAACGACATGCTAGAAAAACCTAAAGTAATCAGCGCAGATAAACAAAACACCACTGCGGCAACCATTAGCCAAGTTATTTACCCAGTTGAACAACGCCGTAAACGTGAATTACTGTCTGAATTAATCGGCACTAAAAATTGGCAACAAGTATTGGTATTTACTGCGACTCGTGATGCTGCAGACAAGTTAGTGACAGAACTAAACCTAGATGGGATTCCATCTGGTGTGGTACATGGTGAAAAAGCCCAGGGCAGTCGTCGCCGTGCATTACGCGAGTTTGTTGAAGGCAAAATCCGAGTATTAGTTGCCACCGAAGTGGCGGCACGAGGTCTTGATATTCCAAGCCTTCAATATGTAGTTAACTATGACTTACCGTTTTTAGCAGAAGATTATGTTCACCGTATTGGTCGTACAGGCCGTGCGGGTAAAACCGGTGTTGCTATCTCGTTTGTGAGCCGTGAAGAAGAACGCACATTAGCTGACATTGAAAAGCTAATTGGCCAGCAAATTCGCCGTATCACAGTACCGGGTTATGAAGTCGGCAGCCGTGAAATGCTACTTAAGCAAATTGAAAAGCGTCGTAGCTTCGCCAAAAAACAGCAACGTAGCGACAACGTTGGCGCCCAAATGATTGCTGAGAAAAACATGGATGGCCGCCGTGTTAAAGTCGGTAAAACCAGCAGCCCGGTAAAATACAAAAAAATTAAGTAACCTCGGTTAGGTGCATTTTACCAACCCGTAATAAAGGGTAGGCAAACTAAAAGACGCTTCGGCGTCTTTTTTGTCTTTGAATGAAATTAATTTTGTTATTTACAGGTCTGTTTTGTAACGTATACGTACTCATATGACATCGAGTACGACAGGACAACACCACACAAGGACTTATCATGTTAAAAACTCTGCTAATTGCTAGCACTTTAATACTAACCAGCTTTGCCAGCATAGCTAAACCTATCGCCAGTGACGAAAACAATGTCATGCCGTTACTCAATGGTCATCAAATTCCTGCTGTCACCTTGCAGGATGTAGATGGTAACGCCGTTGATTTAGCAAAATTAGTCGCCCAAAAACCGACTATTTTCTTTTTTTACCGTGGCGGTTGGTGCCCATTTTGTAATTCACAAATGGGACAACTAAAAGCCATTGAACCTAAGCTTATCGAAATGGGTTTTCAGCTTGTGGGGATTTCGCCCGATACACCTGAAAAAATGCGCGCCTCATTAACCGATCAAAAACTTGATTATTTATTGCTATCAGACAGTTCAATGGCGGCGTCACAAGCCTTTGGTTTAGCGTATTACACCAGCGCTGATATCACCAAAAAATACACCGCCAGTGTGGTGACCAATGAATTGTTTACCACACCACAAGGCGACAAACGCCTAGTGCTGCCTGTACCTGCGGTGTATTTAGCGGATACAAAGGGCTTGATTCATTTTCAATATGTCAACCCAAACTACAAAGTGCGCCCAGCTCCTGAGCTTATTTTGGCCGCTGCGGGTCTTTTGGCTAAATAAGCTACACGCAATAATTTAGTCTTAATAACAAGCCAGTAATAGCATTGCTGGCTTGTTATTATCTCCCCTTGTTAACTCACTCGTACCAAGCCTCCTCAAGCCACTTATCGTAATTAAACACAATCTTACATCACAAAAAACCATACCTATTGCGATAAAATAACGATTTAGTGGTTTTTCTATTGGATTTTTTGTCCTAGGGATCGTTACACTGTTCGGCATATAAAAATATCCCTACATAAAGGCTATAAATCATCATGTCCATTCCTACTATATTCGGCACAGCAAACACACCTGGCACAGTAAAAGCCATGTTATTAGGTTGCGGAGAGCTTGGTAAAGAGGTCGCCATTGAATTGCAACGTTACGGTATTGAAGTCATTGGTGTTGACCGTTACCCCAACGCCCCAGCAATGCAAATCGCTCATCGATTTCATGTGATTAATATGCTCGACGCTAACGCGTTAAAAGCGGTGATTGAGTTAGAGCAACCCGATTTTGTTATCCCAGAAATTGAAGCCATTGCCACTCAAACCCTAGTAGAACTTGAACAGCAAGGTTTACATGTGGTGCCAACCGCTAATGCCACTAAGTTAACCATGGACCGTGAAGGTATTCGCCGCCTTGCAGCTGAAACCCTTAATGTACCGACCTCAAAGTATTACTTTTGCGATACCCAAACCGAGTTTGAACAAGCCGTGGCCGACATTGGTATTCCATGCGTGGTTAAGCCAGTGATGAGCTCGTCGGGTAAAGGCCAAAGTGTGATTAAGTCAAGCGATAGCATTGCCAAAGCCTGGGCTTACGCACAAGAAGGTGGCCGTGCGGGACAAGGCCGGGTGATTGTTGAAGCCTTTATCCCATTTGATTATGAAATCACTCTATTAACCGTTAGCGCTATTAATGGTATTCACTTTTGCGACCCGATTGGCCACAGACAAGAAGACGGTGATTATCGTGAGTCTTGGCAGCCACAAGCCATGTCTGAAGTTGTTTTACAAAAAGCCCAAGCTGTTAGCCAAAAAGTGGTTGAAGCACTAGGTGGCTTTGGTTTATTTGGTGTCGAACTGTTTATCAAAGGCGATGAAGTGTATTTTTCTGAAGTGTCTCCAAGACCTCACGACACTGGCCTAGTGACATTAATTAGCCAGGACATCTCTGAGTTCGCCTTGCATGTACGTGCCATATTGGGCTTACCAGTCAGCAATATCGTTCAGCATGGCCCAAGTGCTTCGGCAGTGATTTTAGCTGAAGGCACCTCAACCAATATTCGTTACCAAGGCATGGCACAAGCATTAGCGCCAGCCGACACTCAATTACGTTTATTTGGCAAACCTGATATTGATGGACGCCGCCGTTTAGGTGTAGCTCTAGCACGTGACACATCGGTAGAAAGCGCCATTGAAAAAGCCAAGACTGTCGCCAGCCACATTAAAGTATTATTTTAATCTGCACAGCCTTGAGCTAGGTTGAAAGCTTTTAGCAGGGGAAATAGCCTTGAGCTAAACCCAAAAGAAAGCCGCAAATCATTGCGGCTTTCTTATATTCAGCAAACATCTTTTAACCGTTTACGCAATTAACTACATTCCCCTGCTGGAACTGCTTTACATTATCAACAGCAATGTTGAGCAGGTTTTGTCTTGCTTGCAAGGTTGCCCAGGCAATGTGCGGCGTAATGGTAATATTGGCAGCACTTAATAACGGATTGTCAGGGCTTGGCGGCTCTGTAGATAACACATCAACGGCAGCAAAGCCGTTATTTTGATTAAGCCATTGCGCTAAATCAATTTCATTAATTAAATCGCCGCGAGCGGTATTGACTACTAAACACCCCGGTTTAAGCAGACCTAAACTATCATTGTTTATCATGTATTGGGTGGCCGCAGTAAGCGGACAATGCAGTGAAATAATGTCAGCTTGTTTAAGTAAGGTGTCGCGCTCACACCATTGAATTGAAGGTGGTAACCCCGTTTTAGGCTTGGCACTGGTCACCAACACTTTCATGCCAAATGCGGCACCTAAATTAGCCACTTGCTGGCCAATATCACCATAACCGACAACCCCTAAGGTAAGCCCTTTCAATGACGTTAACGGCGATAACGTAAAACAAAAATCGCGGTTGCGACTCCACTGCCCTGCTTTTACAGCTTGGTCGTGTAATGCCACTTGCTGATGGTGATGTAAAATATGGGCAAACACCATTTGCGCTACGGCATCAGGGCCGTAAGCAGGAATATTGGTCACGCGAACGCCATGTTGGCTGGCACAGGCGATGTCGACCACATTGGTGCCTGTTGCTAGTACACCGATATAAGTTAATTGCGGAAGTTGGCTGAGGGTTTGGGCATTAAGCGGCGTTTTGTTGGTTAATACTATTTGCGCCCCCTGGCAGCGCGTTACAATCTCATCGGCTGGGGTATGCTCATAAATAGTACACTCACCAAGTGCCTGCAATCCTTGCCAATCTAAATCACCTGGATTGAGCGTATAACCGTCTAATACCACTATGTTCATCTATGACCTCAGTCCGTTGTTTGCATAAATTGAAGCGCCCTAAATTTAGCGCATTCCTCGAGATGTTTTAATACATTCATACGCAGCTTGAATATCTTGCGCTTTGGTTTTGGCCAGGGCCATCATTTCTTCTGGCAACCCTTTAGCCACTAATTTGTCGGGGTGATGCTCATTCATCAATTTACGGTAAGCACGCTTAATATCTTGATCGGAGGCCGAATCAGCAAGGCCTAACATCACATAAGCGTCAGTCAATGGCATTTTATTGCCTTGCGGCGATTGATGATGGCTAAACTCAGCTTGCCAACGAGCTAATAACGCATCAAGTTGCGATGCCATCCCGAGCTTATTAGCGATAATTGATAAAATGTGTTTCTCATTGGCGTGTAATTCACCGTCAGACAATGCCGTTTGAATTTGGATCTCTAAAAACATTTGCGATAATTCAGCACGACCTTGAGTGACATGACGAAATTGCTCTAACTCTTTAGCTAAATCAAAGTCGGCCTGGCGACCATGCCTAAACGCTTTTTGAGCATCGATACGCGATTGCCCAGTTAACTTCATTTGATCCATTAGCATGGTGGCAATACGAATGTCGTTTTCAGTGACACGGCCCGACGCTTTCGCCATGTGTCCCATCACTGCAAAGGTGGCGTTAAAAAATATAGCCTGACGTTCGCTACCCTTACGCATTAACGACGCCAAACCCTGGCGTTTATCGTATGCATGCCCAAGCCACAATCCTAAAAATGCGCCAAAAAAACGGCCGAACATAAACCCGATAATAAACCCGAAAACTTTACCCCAAATGCGCATTTTACCTTCCGCTTTATTTAATAATTAACTTTTTATACCACTTTCATCACGTTAGCGCTGAGCCTGTAACCTTATTTGTAATTGCTCAAGCCTTGCAATGGTACCTACATCACACCAATAACCACTAAAGTGTTCACCTTCAATACGTTGCTGCGCTATCGCATGTTTCAGTAAAGGCCCTAACGCTTGCTTGCCTGCTGGCAAAGCGTTAAATAATGTCGGATGATAAATCCCTAATCCCGAAAAGGTAAACCTTTGCTCATCGCTAAGGTTAAGCTTTGCCTGTGCACTAATGGCAAAATCCCCTAAAGGATGATGCTGCGGATTATCAACTAACCATAAAAATGCATCAGCTTGATGTTGGGCAACCCGTTGGTAAGCCACACTCAGATCAGGTAAATAGTCGATAAAAACATCACCATTAATCACTAAAAAGGGCTCATCACCTAAAAAATTAAGCGCCTGTTTAATACCGCCTGCGGTTTCTAATGCTTCGGTTTCAGCGCTGTAGTTAATTTGCAGCCCCCAACGTTGTCCATCACCAAGCTGTTCAGGCAGTTTATGTCCTAACCATGCATGGTTAATCACCACCTGTTTAACCCCTAAGGTGGCGAGCTTTTCAAGATGATATTCAATCAAAGGTTTACCGGCAACATTAACTAAGGGCTTTGGCAAGGTGTCGGTTAACGGGCGTAAACGCTCGCCTCGGCCTGCGGCCAAAATCATCGCTTTCATGGTTAATAACCTGTATTGGTTGTGTCTAATTGCTGTTTAACGGCAGTTTGCTCAACTAACGGGGCGATTACCGTTTTAACCCAGCCACTAAACTCGGTAATTTGAGGATATTTAACACCAATATCAACAATGTATTGCAAGGTTAATGGGATATCAGCCAAATAACCGCGCTTACCATCACGATGATATAAACGCGCAAAAATGCCAGCAGCTTTGATATGGCGTTGTAGCCCCATTAAATCAAACCATTGCTGGTATGTCGTAAAATCAACCTCATCGCCGAGTAGCTTGTGCTGCTTGATTAATTGATAATGATATTGCATCAATTGTTGCACCTGCCCATCAGGCCAGCGTACATAGCAGTCGCGCAATAACGACACCGCGTCGTAAGTGATTGGCCCTAATACCGCATCTTGAAAATCAATCACTGCAAGCTCATCGGCATTGATGAGCAAATTGCGGCTATGGTAATCACGATGCATCCCCACTTTAGGTTGCGACATGGCACTGTCTGTTAACGCGGCAAATGTGGCGTTGATCATTTGTTGTTCATTGTTCGTTAACCTGTAATCTATGTGCTTATTTACCAACCAATCAATGAAGATCATTAATTCTCGCTGCACAAACTCACCATCGTAGTCGATTAACGGGCCCAGCTCAGTGTCTGTGACACTTGCAATGGTGGGTAATAGATTAAGCGCTTGTTGGTAATAGCCGACAACATTTTGCAGGTTGAGCACGGACAACAATTGCTGCTCACCCACATCCGTTTGCAACACAAACCCTTGTTCATTACAGGTTGCAAGCACTTCTGGCACACATAAGCCTGCCGCATGGTAAGCTTTGGCAATAGCCACAAACGGTGCAATAGGCACCAGGTGTATTGGTGAATCTGACACGATGTAATGTTTGCCAAAATGCTGAATACGAAAGTAACGACGAAAACTGGCATCACCACAAATTAATGAAGGCGTCACCTCTGCTTCAAAATAATGGTTTAACCAGTGGCTTAAGGCGACAAATCTTGGATCGGATAAACTCATCTCAATGGCTCTTAACGAAAAATTGCTTTATTATAGCCAGCATAACATTTGGAAACAGCTAATGAATGGAATGTTTTATTTAGCTGAGTATCTTTTTCTCTCCAAAACTTTTCCTGAATATGAAATCATAAATTATTGACAACAATGCAGATCCGTTATTTTCTGGCACTATGCCTACTCCCCAATATCGTTATAGCTGAAGAAGCTGACACGACTGAACTGCCAACATCGCAATGCTTTGTTACGCCACCGGTTTCCCGCTCATTTGATGACAGAGCTGCATTAACAGGGATCGATGACGAAGAAATCGTGATTATCAGTGACTTTTCTAACGCTGCATTTAACGCGCAAGCCGAATTTACTGGTGATGTGAGTTTTAGCCAAGGGCAGCGACATATTGCGGCTGACAGCGCGATTTTAGATCAAAAAAATCAACAATTAATCGCTAACGGCAACTTAATTTTTAAAGACGATTTATTTACCGTGACCGCCGACTCACTTGAAGCCCAAATGAGTACCAACAGCGCCACATTGCAAAAAGCCCAGTACTGGCTGCATGGTCAACAAGTCCATGGTGATGCAAGCAAACTGCAAATTACCTCAGAAAACAATTTATTACTGACCAAAACCAATTTTACCACTTGTCCTCCGGGCGATGAATCATGGCTGCTAGAAGCCGACATGATTAAAATCGACAGTACAGAAGAATGGGGTGAAATTTGGAATGCAAAATTACGGATTGCCGATGTCCCTATTTTGTATATTCCATACATGACAGTCCCTGTATCTGACAAACGTAAAAGCGGTTTTTTGTTTCCAAGCTTTAGTACCAGCACCACCAACGGCATTGAAATCAGTACACCTTATTATTGGAATATTTCACCCGAATATGACCTAACCTTTACGCCTCATTACATGTCATCTCGCGGTTTATTCACAAAAACTGAGTTTCGTTACCTTGCTGGTGAACAACAAAATGGTCAATTTAATGTTGAATACTTAGACAGTGATGACAACTTAAGCACAAAAGCCGACCGTTATCTTTATCACTGGAGTCACCAGGGTGCAGTTAATGCTAATTGGCGAGTGAGAGCTGACTACACTAATGTGTCAGACAACAATTATTTCAACGATTTAGATTCAGACGTTAACCAGTCAACGGACAACCAATTATCGCGTATTGGCGAGGCGAGCTACTTTGAACGCAATTGGGATTTCAATATCCGCGTTCAAGATATTAAAGTGTTAGGCGAAGATGAAAAACCGTATCAGGTCATGCCGCAGTTAAACTTTAATTACCGCACAGAAGATATTATTGACTCAATTGATTTTAAATTTAACTCTGAGCTGACTAATTTCCGTCACCAGGATGATGATTACAATACCGCTAACCGCTTGCATTTAGTGCCGAGTTTAATCTGGCCAATTCAAGGGCCTGCTGGCTCATTCACCAGCGAAGTCAAATTGATGCAAACTCAATATTGGCAGCAAAACCTAGACGACGATTCAACCTTAGATAAAAGCGTCAGTCGCACCATTCCAGAAGCACGCTTGCACGGTCAGGTTAACTTTGAGCGAGCAACACAGATGTTTGGTGAACAATATCGTCAAACATTAGAGCCGCAAGTGCAGTATCTATACGTAGGTTATGAAGACCAATCAAACATTGGTATTTATGACACCGCAGAGCTTCAAGAAGATTACTACGGTTTATTCCGTGACCGTCAATACTCAGGGTTAGACCGTATTGCCGATGCCAACCAGTTTACGTTAGGTTTTACGACCCGCTTATTTGATCACTCAAACCGTGAAAAATTTAAATTCAGTGTTGGCCAAATTATGTATTTGGAAAGCTCTAAAGTGAGTATTGATGACACCTATGAAGAAAGTTCACCATCAACGTCAGTATTAGCTGCAGAATTAGATGCCCAGTTATATGACGATTGGTTTATTAGTGGTTCAGTACAACATGACACTGAAACAGGCGAAAACAAAAAGAACGAAGTGACTTTAGATTTCCGTCCAAGCAATGACAAATTATTGCAGTTAAGTTATCGTTACGTGCCTGATTTATTGAACACTAACACCAATGACCAGGTCGATATTTCACAGGCTGGCTTTAGAACATCATGGCCAATCAGCGATGATTTGTATTTTGTCGGTAACTACTATTACGACCTAAATGAAGCTCGTAACATTGAAACCTATACCGGTTTTCAATATGAGTCTTGCTGCTGGGCAGTTCGCTTAAGTTACCATTACCGCATTAAAACCAACTATGACGATGATTTAACAGACATCGACAGCACCAGTGAAGAGTTTGAAAGCGGCGTATACCTCAACTTTGTTATTAAGGGTTTAGGCGGTTCTGGCCCGTTAGGTGTCGCAGACATGCTAAACGAAGGCTTATTTAACTACCGTAAGCCACTTTACTTGAGGAATTAGCATTCTTTTGTGATAGATTGCTGAACCTAGCGATAAACTCATAGTCCAATAACAACAAACATGCTGTTGAGTATGAAGTAGTAACCTTATTTTGGCGATGTATCGCCAGTTTATATTGAATTGAATGTGCCAAGGATTTTGTGGATGAAACACAGTAAAAAAATGATTTTTGCATTACTTGCGCTGGCAATAAGCCACACCAGTGTTGCAGCACCAGTACAATTAGACCGCGTATCTGTACAAATTAATGATGGTATTATTCTCGAAAGTGAAATCAAAAACATGATTGTCACAGTAAGAGCTAACGCAAAAGCGGCCAATCAAACACTGCCTTCTGAAGACGCGCTTCGCACCCAGGTGATTGAACGCCTTATTTTAACCCATTTACAAATGCAAATGGCTGAACGTATTGGTTTGCAAATTGGTGATTTACAATTAGACCAAACCATTGAAAACATCGCTAAAGAACAAAAAATGACTGTGGCTCAAATGCAACAGACTATCGAAAGCGAAGGTAGCAGCTTTAGTCAATACCGTGAGCAATTACGCCAAGAAATCACCCTAGGTGAGATTCAACGTATTCAAGTTCAACGTCGTATTCAAGTGTCGCCACAAGAAATTAGCGGCCTGGTTAAACTGATTGAAGAACAAGGTTTGAAAGATGTTGAGTTTCAAATCGGTCACATTTTAATTGAAATCCCGAGTAACCCAAGCAGCGAACAGCTTGAAAACTCTAGCCGTCGTGCTGATATCGTATTAAAACGCCTTAATGATGGTGATGATTTCCGCAGCACAGCCATTGCAGCGTCATCTGGCCCTAAAGCGCTTGAAGGTGGTATTTGGGACTTTATGAACATTAACGAAATGCCAACTTTGTTTGCAGAAGTCGTTAATGGTGCTAAAAAAGGCGACATTATTGGCCCAATTAAATCAGGCTCGGGTTTTCACATCATCAAAGTTGTCGACACTCGTGGTCTGCAAACGCAAGAAGTGTCAGAAGTTAAATCTCGCCACATTCTATTAAAGCCGTCGCCAATTTTATCGGAAGAACGCGCTAAAGCGATGCTAGAAAACTTCTTAACTCAAGTACGTAGTGGAGAAGCAGACTTTGCTAAACTCGCAAAACAGTATTCAGAAGATCCAGGTTCAGGGGCTAAAGGCGGTGAATTAGGCTGGGCAGACCCTAACATTTATGTGCCTGAGTTTTCACAAACATTGGCTAACTTAAACGAAGGCCAATACAGCGAACCATTCCGCACTAGCCATGGTTGGCATATTGTTCAACTCGAGTCGCGCCGTAAAACAGACGCAACCGATCAATTCAACAGCAATCGTGCTCACCAGTTAATTTTCCGTCGCAAATTTAACGAAGAATTACAAAACTGGTTGGATGAAATGCGCTCAGAAGCTTATATTGAAATTATTGAGCCAGAAACGCAACGAGGTTAAGCAAGATCAATGACTAAACGTATTGCCATTACTCCGGGTGAACCAGCAGGCATCGGTCCCGACTTAGTCATCAAACTCGCTCAACAGGCCTGGCCTGTTGAGTTAGTTGTTTGTGCCGATCCAGATCTTTTGATGAGTCGGGCAAAACGACTCGGTTTACCGTTACAATTAAAAACCTATAACCCTAATCAGCCACCGCAACCACAAGCGGCGGGCACTCTGACAATTTCACCTTTTGCACTTGCAGAGCCTGCAGAGTGCGGCGTGTTAAATGAAGCCAACAGCGCTTATGTCGTCGACACCTTGCGTTATGCAGGTGAAAAAAACATGTCTAATGAGTTTGATGCTGTTGTTACAGGCCCTGTGCATAAAGGCATAATCAATCAAGCCGGTATCCCATTTAGTGGCCATACCGAATTTTTTGCCTTACAAGCAAACTGTGCCGACGTCGTGATGATGTTAGCCACACCAGGATTGCAAGTCGCTTTAATGACGACCCATATTCCATTAGCGTATGTCGCTAAAGCCATAACACGCGACAGACTGCATCACATTATCAGTATTTTACACCGTGAGCTTGTTAGTAAGTTTGGTTTAGGTTCACCCAAAATTTATGTGTGTGGCTTAAACCCGCATGCAGGAGAAGACGGCCATTTAGGCCGTGAAGAAATTGATACCATGATCCCCGCGCTTAACGAGTTACGAGAGCAAGGAATGGACATTGTTGGCCCACTGCCAGCAGATACTCTATTCCAGCCTAAGTACCTTGAACAAGCTGACGTGGTGCTCGCGATGTATCATGACCAAGGATTACCTGTGCTTAAATCATTAGGATTTGGCAAGTCGGTCAATATCACCTTAGGTTTACCTTATATCCGAACCTCTGTCGATCATGGCACTGCACTTGAACTTG
This sequence comes from Shewanella saliphila, assembly GCF_014648295.1. Lineage (GTDB taxonomy): Bacteria > Pseudomonadota > Gammaproteobacteria > Enterobacterales > Shewanellaceae > Shewanella > Shewanella saliphila. Next base: position 4,508 of record NZ_BMQV01000035.1, on the reverse strand, counting down.
CAGGCACAGGCAAAGCGGATAGCGGCAGTTTTACCTGTGCATTAAACAAAGCCATCGAATTGGCCTCAAAAAGTAAGTAACCCATTTTAATGAGCAATAAAGTACATTTAGGCCACACGGCCAGAAAGCGTTTTGGACAAAACTTCCTCACCGACCAAGGGGTTATCAGCAGTATCGTTGGCGCGATAGCACCTGATAACAACCATGTAATGGTAGAAATTGGTCCTGGTTTAGGTGCCTTAACTGAGCCTGTAGCAGACTCCATCGACAACTTAACCGTTGTTGAGTTAGACCGTGATTTAGTTGAGCGTTTGCAAGTGCATCCTGTCCTTAAAGATAAACTGACCATTCACCAAGGTGATGCATTACAGTTTGACTTTAAGAAGCTACAACAGCCAGGCAAAAAGATGAAAGTGTTTGGTAACTTGCCTTACAACATCTCAACCCCGCTAATGTTTCATTTGTTTGAGTTTGCAGAGCAAATTGAAACAATGCACTTTATGCTGCAAAAAGAAGTGGTATTACGTCTTTCTGCAAGCCCTGGCACTAAAGCTTATGGCCGCTTAACTGTCATGGCCCAATATTACTGCCAGGTTGTGCCGGTATTAGAAGTGCCACCACATTGCTTTACTCCACCACCAAAAGTGGACTCAGCAGTTGTGCGCTTATTGCCATATGAAGTTAAACCTTGGCCATGTAAAGACGTGAATGTATTACGTCATTTATGTTCTACAGCGTTTAGTATGCGCCGTAAAACATTACGAAATAATCTAAAAGCCTTGCTGTCTGATGATGAATTTGCGTCATTAAACATCGACTCCAGCATGCGGCCAGAACAAATTAGTGTTGAGCAATATGTCGCGATGGCTAATTTACTGTGCGATAAAAAAAATTAATAATAAGGGCATGCTAAGCATGCCCTTATTATTTTCCCCTACACAGGAACTCAAATGAGCCAAGTCGAATCGCCAATAAAAATTAAAATCGACACCCATTATTTAGAACAGCAATCGGATGTCGCTGAGAGCAAGTACCTTTTTAGCTATACCATCACTATCATCAATCTGGGTGATAAGAATGTGACCTTAAAAGACCGTCATTGGATCATCACTGATGCAAACGGTAAAGAGAGTGAAGTCAAAGGTCCTGGCGTGGTAGGTGAAACCCCAACCATTACCCCTAATACTGCATACCAATACTCTAGTGGTACCGTAATGGAAACGCCTGTCGGCTTTATGCGGGGCTTTTATGGCATGGAAGATGATAAAGGCGAGAGATTTCTAGCCACCATTCCAACATTTCGGTTAGCGGTACCAGGAATATTACAATAACCATGGCTCATTATTTTGTTGGCGATATTCAAGGCTGCTTTAACGAGTTAACCTTATTACTGCAAAAAGTCGATTTTAATCCCTCAAAAGATCAACTCTGGGCTGTAGGAGACTTAATTGCTCGTGGTCCTGATTCGTTGGCTACCCTGCGTTTTGTCGAGTCGCTACAAGATTCGGCCAAAGTAGTCCTAGGTAATCATGACCTTCACTTACTTGCGCTTCATGGAAAATTAAAACGCCCCCACCCGCAAGATCATCTTAGCGAATTACTTAACGCCCCTGATATAAACCAATTAACGGATTGGATTAGACTACAGCCATTAGTTCGTACATTGCCCGAACACAAAATCATCATGACGCATGCAGGTGTTCCGCCACAATGGGATATTGCCACCTTGCGACAAGAAGCAAAGCAGGTCAGCGTTGCCTTGCAAAGAGATGACTACTTAACGGCACTCATTGCACAGATGTATACCGAGGATTCAGAGCAGTGGTCAACGGAGTTGCAAGGCATTAATCGATTACGTTATTGTATCAATGCCTTAACCAGAATGCGTTTTTTGCACTCAGATGGTCGCCTTGATTTTAAATGTAAAACGCCACCACAACAGCAAACATCGACAGACTTAAAGCCATGGTTTGAATTTGATTCACTGTGCGCACCACAGAACACACTCGTATTTGGCCATTGGGCCGCACTAATGGGACAAACTCCTTATCCTCATTTTATGGCATTAGACACAGGATGCTGTTGGGGAGAATACCTCACACTATGGCATCTTGAAAATAATGAAAAAATTACCCAAAAAAGGGTCATTTAACGTTAAACTAAAGTAGCAGTTTGCCGATAGCAAACTATGGGATTTATTACATTTGCCTGAGAAACAATTGTCCGATAATAAATTCAGCTTCTATACCCAAATAAAATTAAAATCAGGATCAAATAATAATTACCGGAGTATTGTATGAAAATTAACGTAGCGACTAGAGTGATAGGTGGCTTTTCTGTCGTCACATTACTCATCGTATTCTTAGGCGTTGTTACCCTACTGAGCAACAACAGCATTAAAGACGGTACCACGATCCTTAAAACGATTAGCTTACCTGCGCTTGAAACGACCAGTGTATTAAATGAAAACCTCAATACCCAACAAATTGAAGCGTTAGTGGCTTATTACAGTACGCATTCATCAAATATCCCCACGATTGAGAAAAAACTATCTAACCTCAATAATAACTTCGAAAATGACTTATCTAACTTAAGGGACTTAGTCAGTAAACAAACACAACTTACAGCCCCCTTAAATGCATTAACCCAAAGTTATAACGCTTATGAAGCAAGCGCAAACAATATGCTTAATGAGCGCAAAGATGCATTAAGTTTACAAGAAACACTCAATGATATGCGCAGCGACCTTGAAAATGCCGCTGATGACTCTTCATCAATCTTACTCGACATTATCGATCTTGAAACCAGCGAAGATGCAACAGAGCGCAGTCTTGCAGCCTCTGCTAGCCTTGTTGATGGCACCTTTATTAATATCATTACCACCATTTATGATTTAGTTGCTACTACTGAGCAAAGTAAATATGACTTAATCATCAAAGAGTTGGATTATATGGTTAGTGAGGCCTCAGGCAAACTCGACTACATTAATCGTCAAGGCAGTGGTGTAGTCAGTGACTCGCTCCTTGAAGACTTAACAACAGAAAGCGCCAAAGTGTTTGCCTTGCTTAAAGGCAATAACTCAATTCTAAACCTTAAGCAGCAACAATTAACCCACAGCTTTGCCGCAACCAAACAACTCGCTCAAACCCAGAGTGCCGCAAAAGACGTCAATACCACAATGACCGAACTCGCTAAGTCAATAGACTCATTTGCAGGTGATATCAGTAACGAAGCGTTAAGCATCATTGACTCGGCATTTTATAAAACCCTCGGTGTCGTTCTTTTTGCCATTGTGGTCGCTATTGTGGTCAGTATTGCCGTTATAACCCCGCTCACCAAATCCTTAGAAAAAGTGAACCAAGCTTTAACAGTACTAGCCTCTGGCGATTTAACTCATAAGTTAGATGACACTGGCCATGATGAGTTTGCTGAGCTGGCCAAAAACTGTAACCGCTTAGTCGACAGCTTACGCAGTCTTATTGTGGGTATTGTTGACAGGGCAAATCAACTCGCCGCAGCAGCAGAACAAACATCTGCAATTACCTCGCAAACAACGATTGGTATTCAAGAGCAAAAAAGCCAAGTTGACCAGGTAGCAACGGCAACCACAGAACTGAGCTCTAGTGCTCAGCAGGTTTCAATGAGTGCCGATCAAGCGCTTAACGAAATCAAACAAGCAGACCAAGAAGCACAGCACATGCGCTCACTTGCAGAAGAAAGCAAAAACACGATTATCGCCCTTGCTGATGAAGTCGCTAAAGCGGGTATCGTCATTAACAAAGTGCATTCAGACAGTGCCTCAATTGGCTCTATTTTGGATGTTATTCGTGGCATTGCCGACCAAACCAACTTGTTAGCACTTAACGCTGCCATTGAAGCTGCAAGAGCGGGTGAGCAAGGCCGAGGCTTTGCCGTTGTTGCTGATGAAGTACGCAATCTCGCATCACGTACTCAGCATTCAACCAGTGAAATTCAGCAAATGATTGAAGTATTACAAGTCGGTACTCAAGAAGCCGTTGCCGTAATGGAGCTCGGTCGCAATCAGGCAAACAGCTGTGTTGAAAAGAATGAACAGGCAAACATTGCCCTAGAGACAATCAGCCAGTCAGTTCACAAAGCTTTCGACTCAGGCAACCATATTGCCCACGCAGCACAAGAGCAAAATATTGTCAGTCAGCAGGTTTCTGAAAAACTAGAACACATTGCATCGATTTCAGAAGAAACCGCAACAGGTGCAGATCAAACGGCACAATCTAGCCATCAAGTAGCAGTGCTTGCTGAAGAGCTACAAGCTTCTGTACGCGAGTTTAAAGTGTAACGAGCACCAACACCTTTAACCCATCTCAAAAAAGGCCCATTAGGGCCTTTTTTGTCCCTCGTGAAAACATCGAGTAGGGTGAGGCGTCACCGCCCCATCCCTCTCACAGAACCGTACGTACGGACCTCGTATACGGCTCATGCATACTTCCATTCAGCATAGTTGCTGAACACATACCCTGTCCTATCAT
>NZ_BMQV01000034.1 GCF_014648295.1 Shewanella saliphila | reverse complement strand
CTTCAGACCCTGCCGTTGGCCAGCAACGCCCTTGCCATTCGGATTATCTTCCCCTCAGTCGGGGTGATTCAGGTTTCTTTCAACCTGACGGGTTTGCCAGCTTCGCTGGGCAAACAAAAAAGCCGAAACACTGAGTATTTCGGCTTATTGTGGTTAATCGATAAAGGCATAAAAGCTGCTAAAGCTTGGCAACACAATGGTGTTTGCTTGCTGCTGATCTTGATGCCCTGTTGCCAGCCCATGTCCATCAAGCACACTGTTAAGCTTAATGTCAGCCAACTCAAAGTGTGATTGCTGAATCGATAAGTTAAATAATACCAACATCCGCTGCGAACCCAATGTTCTAACAAACGCCAACACATTTGGGTGTGCATCGACAAATTGGATATCACCGTCAATTAACACATTCTGTTGTTTACGCCATGCTAAAAAGTGACGGTAGCTGTTTAAAATAGAGTCGCTATCGGCTTCTTGCACATCCACGGCACTATTGATGTGCTGTGCTGATATCGGTAACCAAGGTTGTGCGTTGCTAAAACCGGCATTGTCTGCAGACTTAACCCAAGGCATTGGCGTACGACAACCATCTCGGCCTTTAAACATTGGCCAAAAGGTAATGCCAAACGGGTCTTGTAACTGGTTAAATTCGATTGGCGCTTCAGTTAACCCTAACTCTTCACCTTGATAGCTGCAGACACTGCCGCGTAATGAAAACAGCATAGCATTGAGCATTTTGACCATGGTCGGGTTAGCTTGTTGTTTACCCCAACGCGTGGCAACACGCTGAACATCGTGGTTGCCTATTGCCCAACATGGCCAACCGTCACCAATACTGGCTTCTAATTCTTCAACGGTTTGGCGAATATATGCAGCGCTAAAATCATCGGTTAGTAGCTCAAAACTGTAAGCCATATGCAGGCGGTCATCACCCTGAGTGTATTCAGCCATAGTAGCGAGTGAATCTTCTGACGAGACTTCACCTAATGTCACCGCGCCTGGATAGCGGTTAATCAATGCGCGTAACTCTTCAATAAAGCCCACCGTTTGCGGACGGGTATTATTGTAATAATGATATTGGTACGCATAAGGATTGTCTTCGCTGAACCCACGCCCTTGACGTTGATCTTTCGGTTTAGCGGGGTTGTCGCGTAATAGTTCGTCATGGTAACAAAACGTAATGGCATCCAAACGGAAACCATCCACGCCCTTTTTAAGCCAAAACTCGACGTTATTTAACACGGCTTGGCGCACCTGTGGGCAATGGAAATTTAAATCCGGTTGGCTTTTAAGGAAGTTATGTAAGTAATACTGCTGGCGACGAGGTTCCCATTCCCAAGCGCAACCACCAAAAATAGCGAGCCAGTTGTTAGGCGCACTGCCATCATCTTTAGGATCCGCCCATACATACCAGTCAGCTTTGTCGTTATCTCGGCTTTGGCGGCTTTGCTCAAACCACGCATGTTGATCTGAGGTATGGCTTAAGACTTGATCAATCACCACTTTGATATTGCGTTGATGCGCCTGGTCAATAAGCTGTTCAAAATCTGCCATGGTGCCAAACAAAGGATCAATTTCAAGATAGTCACTAATGTCGTAACCAAAGTCTTTCATTGGCGATTTAAAGAAAGGTGATATCCAAATCGCATCCACATTTAAGCTGGCAATATAGTCAAGCTTGGCAATAATGCCTTGCAAATCACCCACACCATCGCCATTAGAATCCATTAAACTGCGAGGATAGACTTGATATATCACTCCACCACGCCACCAGGTTACCTGACTCATTGCTTCCCCTTGATGAGTTAACCCAATTTCGACCCGTGAGTTAACTTAATGTTGCGTTCGCGTAATAGAACGCTGTTGTTATTTATTATCCCCGAGGATACGTGAATAAGGAAATGAGGTTCAATACACCTGCATACGTATGCAAAGAAATTTGTTTGCAAGCCACAAAAAGAGGTGGCGGTATAACCATTATTAATCAGCATCTTACATTGCAAAGCGTGTTTAAAAAGATGTTTAATAAATGTAATAAACCGTCACAACATCCTGCCTACCACCTTTGAATACGTATGCATAACATTGTCGGCAAAAGTGAACTGAGAGTAATATCGTTACTGTTGTGCAACAATTTGGTCATAACTTCGGCACTTATGCAGTCACTTATAAAGTCACTTATAAAGTTACTTAAGCATGCTGAAGCATAAACACAATAAAAGACTGTAACCAAAATTCAAAAGGACACTAACACGCGACCTAAATTAACGGGTTAAGTGTTCAAAAAAGGGGAAAGATGAATGTTGCTATTTAAACCGAGCTTACTAACGCTAGCATTAGCCGCCGCGGGTGCCAGCATGAGTGCTTACGCTGCTGATGATGTTCAAACTACAGAAGCTGCTGAAGAAAATATTGAAGTGATTCAGGTCACTGGTATTCGCCGCAGCTTACAAGAATCACAATCATTAAAAATGTCTTCATCTTCAATTGTTGAAGCCATTTCTGCAGAAGACATTGGTAAATTACCAGACGTCAGTATCGCGGAATCTCTAGCCCGTTTACCCGGCATTGCCGCACAACGTTTAGACGGCCGTGCAAACGTAATCTCAATTCGTGGTTTAGGCCCAGACTTTACCACCGCTACCTTAAACGGTCGCGAACAAGCGTCAGTCAACGACAACCGTGGTGTTGAATTTGACCAATACCCTTCAGAACTACTTAACCGTGTTGTGGTGTACAAAACCCCTGATGCATCTGTTATGGCCCAAGCCATCGGCGGCACAGTCGACATGCAAACTATTAGCCCGTTAACCCATGGCGAGCAAACCATTGCGGTATCATTACGCGGCGAAATGAACGATTTAGGCTCGTTAAACAGTGGTTCGGATGATACCGGCTACCGTGGCAGTATTTCATACATTGACCAATTTGCAGACGATACCATTGGTGTAGCATTAGGTTACGCCCGCATGGTGTCGCCAAACCAAGAAGAACGCTGGCAAGCATGGGGTTACCCAACAAATGACGCCGGAGATAGCGTGCTAGGCGGAGCAAAACCGTTTGTACGTTCAAGTGAATTAGAACGTGACGGTGTGTTAGCGGTATTTGAGTATGCACCTAACGAGCAATTTACCTCTGTGGTTGATGTTTATTACACTAAATTTACCGATGACCAGCGCTTACGCGGCATTGAAATCCCTGCAGCATGGGGTGCAAATGGCGGCGTAACTGCATCAACAACTGAAAATGGCCTTGTCACTGAAGGCACCATTGTTGGCGCAGAAGTGGTTGTACGTAACGACGTTAACAAACGTGATGCAGACTCAATCTCAATCGGTTGGAACAACAAATACACCATCAACGACAACTGGAGCGTTGAAGCTGACATCGCTCTGTCAAAAGTTGACCGTACCGACATTGGTATGGAAACTTACAGTGGTACAGGTCGTGGCACTGGTGTTGGCGCAGTTGATGACTTAGGTTTTGCGTATAACGGTGATGGCGGTTACGATTTTACTCACAACTTAGATTACTCAGATCCTAACGTCATTAAGCTCGGTGACCCACTTGGCTGGGGTAGTCCATTAGGGCCAAACACCCAAGACGGTTTTATCAACAAACCAGAAATTGAAGACGAACTTAACTCGTTCCGTTTAAGTGCTGAATACATATTCGACGAAGGTGCTGTTCGCAGCGTTGAATTTGGTGTGAACCGCACTAACCGTGACAAGAGCAAGCTTGATAAAGGTTATTACCTCACTCTAGCGGGTTATGACGGTTCAGATAACTACTTAGAAACTGTGCCTGATGAATTTTTATTATCACCAACCTCATTAGACTTTTTCGGCATGGGTGATGTATTAAGTTACGATGCACTGGCATTTTATAATGCTGGCGGTTACACCGAAACTGACGTAGCAGATGTCGATTTATCTCGCGCAACTAACTCTTGGGCCATTTCAGAAGAAGTCTCAACCGTTTTTGTTAAAGCCAATTTAGAGACAGAACTATTTGGTTTACCGGTTACAGGTAACGTAGGTATTCAAGCAGTGCACACTGACCAAAGCTCAGACGGTACAGTGGCAACGGTTGAAGATGGCGAGGTTATTGTGACCCCTCGCACCGCGGGTGACTCTTACGTTGAATGGTTACCAAGCTTAAACTTAGGTTTTGAAGTAGCCGATGGTCAAATGGTTCGCTTTGCTGCCGCTCGTACCCTAACCCGAGCGCGCATGGACAAAATGAATGCCAACGTTAACTTTAGCTACAATCAGAATCCAAACGACAATGTTAACTGGTCAGGCGGCGCAGGTAACCCTGAATTACGTCCTTGGTTAGCGCGTCAGTACGACATTAGCTACGAAAACTACTTTAGCGATCAAGGCTACTTTGCATTAGCGGTATACTACAAAGACCTTGAAAACTTCGTATATGACCAACAGTCAGAACTTGATTTCAGCACCTTTTTACCACAATCACCTACAGACAACCCAATTGGTATTGTCACCCAGCCACAAAATGGTAATGGCGGATATGTTCAAGGTATTGAAGCTTCTTTATCACTAGATTTTGGTTTATTTGCTGACCAACTAGAAGGTTTTGGTACCATCTTAAGTGGTTCGTACAATGACAGTGAAGTAAAAGAAACTTCAGACAGTGAACCACAAAAGCTAGAAGGCTTATCTGAAAAAACCTTTAACGCGACGGTTTACTACGAAAACGCAGGCTTTGAAGCGCGTATTAGCTCTCGCTACCGCAGTGACTTCTTAGGTGAAGTCACCGCAATCAGCTTAACGCGTGTCAACGTTAACGTGAAAGCAGAAACCGTAGTCGATGCACAAATAGGTTATGACTTTACCGAAAGCGGAATCGATGCCCTATACGGCTTATCGGTTCAGTTCCAAGTGAATAACTTAACCAACGAGCCTTTTACCTCATACACAGGTGATGACCAACGCTTAGTTCGCGATTATCAAAACTATGGCCGTAACTTTATGTTAGGTGCTAACTACAAGTTTTAATTTGCATTAAGCTGACAAAAAGCCTCTGTACCTTTTACAGGGGCTTTTTCTTTATTGACCCCATCACACAATAAATAAAGGCGATAACAATGAAACAAACAACAATAAAAAACATTGTCATTGTGGGCGGCGGCACCTCAGGGTGGATGACCGCAGCCATGTTGAGCCGACTATTTAACACTCAACTCAATATTACCCTCATCGAGTCCGATGCCATTGGTACTATTGGTGTGGGCGAAGCGACCATCCCACCGCTACAAATTTTTAATAGCGTACTGGGCATTAAAGAAAGTGACTTTATTAACGCAACCCAAGCCACTTATAAATTGGGCATCGAATTTGAAAACTGGTATCAGCAAGGTGATGCTTACATGCACGCCTTTGGCAATGTTGGTCGCGACCTAGGTTTTACGTCATTTCATCATTATTGGCTTTGCGCCCAAGCGGCTCACAACACAGACTCAAACTCGCAATACAATCCGGCAGACTTTTGGCGTTATTCCATTAATTTCCAAGCCGCTAAACACAATAAATTTCAGCCTATTGCCACTATTCCCAATGCACAAATGTCGGGCATTACTCATGCCTACCATTTTGATGCCAGCTTATATGCCACCATGCTGCAACAATATTGTTTGCAACGCAGTGTTAAGCGCCTTGAAGGTAAAATAGATAACACAATACTTGATAGCAGCGGCAATATTGCCAGTGTGATCTTGCAAAGCGGCCAAACCGTCGCCGGTGATTTATTTATCGACTGCTCGGGCTTTTCTGCCCTATTGATAGAGCAAGCCTTAGGTGTCGATTATGAAAACTGGCAACATTGGCTACCTTGCGACAGTGCCTACGCCGTGCCGTGTGAAAGTACCCACCCACTGCTGCCCTACACTATAGCCACTGCACATGATGCAGGTTGGCAATGGCGGATCCCGCTGCAACATCGCACCGGCAATGGCATTGTTTATAGCAGCCAATACATGAGTGATGCGCAAGCAAAACAGCAATTACTCGACAACCTTGATGGCACACCATTAGCTGAGCCCCGTAAAATTAATTTCACTACGGGCAGACGGGTAAAGCAGTGGCATAAAAACTGTATCGCGATTGGTTTATCGAGCGGATTTTTAGAGCCGCTAGAATCCACCAGCTTACATTTAGTGCAATCGGCGATAATTCGTCTAACTAAATTGTTTCCGCATCACGGCATTCAATCTCAACAAGTCGATGAGTTTAATCGTCAATCACAAACTGAGTTTGAACAAATTCGCGACTTTATTATTTTGCACTACCACCTCAACGCCAAGCAAACAGAGCCAGATAACCGCGGTTTATGGCAGCATTGCCGCGACATGAGTATTCCCGACAGCTTACAGCAAAAAATCGATTTATTTAGCCAAACAGCCTGCGTATTTAAGCATCAAGACGAACTGTTTACCGAAGCCGCCTGGATCCAGGTGATGCTCGGCCAGGGCATTACACCGGCAGACTTTCACCCGCTCGCGGCAGCGGTTGAGCCCGCAGCATTACAAGATTATTTAGGCAACATAAGCAAAGTGATTAACACCACAGTTACCAACATGCCTGAACATAGCGCGTTTATTAAGGCGCTTTAACCTGCTTACGTTAACCAATAAGACTCATTAACGTTATAAATAACAAGATAAAACGACATAGGACGCAATATGACTTTATCAACTAGCCATATACACACACCAAAGCCAGCAAAAAGCCGTTTGTTTGCCGGCTCAGCTTTTTTAGGATTGGCGATGAGTTGCTGTGCATTATCTGTAAATGCACAGGTTAACGTTGAGCCCCTTTCGTGGTGGGCAGGCATGCATAATCCACAATTGCAGTTATTGGTTGCTGGCGATAATATTCGTGGCCATCAGGTTAAGCTGCTCAACGCTCAGGGCGTCAAGCTGGTCAACGTTGAGCAAACCGCAAGCCCCAATCATTTGTTTATCAATTTAGATTTACAAGATGCCAAAGCACAACAACTAAAAATTGGCCTTTATGATAATGATCAGCTAGTCGAACAATTTGATTATGCGATTCAAGCACGGGAACCTGGCGCGCGCGAACGCCAGGGGTTTAGTAATAAAGATGTGATTTACTTAATCACCCCAGACCGCTTTGTTAACGGCAATCCGGATAACGATAATCACCCAAGCATGCTCGAAAAAAGCGATCGTAGCTTTGATGGTGGTCGTCACGGTGGCGACATTTTGGGGATCCGCAAAGCACTGCCCTACTTACACGAGTTAGGTGTGACTCAGTTGTGGATTAACCCACTGCTTGAAAACAACCAAGATAAGTATTCTTATCACGGTTATTCAACCACCCATTTTTATCAAATTGACCCACGTTTTGGTAGCAACGAAGAGTACCAAGCACTAGTGCAAGAGGCGCGCAGCTTTGGCATAGGGGTGATTAAAGATGTCATTGTGAATCACATGGGCTCAGGTCATCAATGGATGGCCGATTTTCCGAGCGAAACCTGGGTTAACGGCCAACAAGCCTGGCAGCAAAACCCGCAAGATATTCTCTACACCAGCCACCGTCGCACCACAGTACAAGACCCATACGCTGTGGCCAGTGACACCGCTGATTTCGACCAAGGCTGGTTTACCGACACCATGCCCGACATGAATCAAACTGATCCACACATGGCAACTTACTTAATTCAAAACAGCATTTGGTGGGTTGAATATGCAGACTTGAGTGGTATACGCGAAGACACCTACTCATATGCAGACAAAGCATTTTTAACCCATTGGTCTAAAGCCATTATGGACGAATACCCAAACTTTAATATTGTTGGCGAAGAGTGGACAAGCAACCCGATTACTGTGAGTTATTGGCAAGCAGGTAAGCAAAATAACGATGGTTACACCTCATACACCCCAAGTATGATGGACTTTCCACTGTACGACACCTTAATTGCTAGTTTAACCGAGCCAGAAAGCTGGGACACAGGCTTAATTAATTTGTACCAACGCTTAGCCGACGATGTGGTGTATGCCAAGCCGACAGACTTAGTGTTATTTGAAGGTAATCACGACACCAACCGTTTATACAGCTTAATGAATAACGATTTAGGCTTGTTTAATATCGCGATGGCTTACGTGCTCACTAGCAACCGTATTCCACAGATTTTTTACGGCACAGAAGTGCTAATGCAAAGCCCAAAAGAAGGCAGACACGATGGCGCAGTGCGCGGTGACTTCCCGGGAGGGTGGCCACAAGATAAGGTCAACGCTTTTACCGGTGAAGGCTTAAATAATCAGCAACAAGCCACAATGTCGTTTATGCGTAGCCTGCTCAATTACCGTAAAAATTCTGCAGCAATACAACACGGAAATTTACGTCATTTTGTGCCTAAAGATGGCGTTTACGTGCAAAGCCGACATGCTGATAATGAAACCTTATTGATTATTTACAATAAAAATGAGCAAAGCGTAGCGCTCGACTTACAACGCTTTAGCAGCGTATTTGATGGTAATACTCAAGGCGTTGATATTATCAATCAACAATCTTATCAATTAGATACCCCGCTTAAGCTTGAGCAAAAAGGCGTGACTATTTTGTCGCTCAAACGATAAGCTTATACCATTCCGCGTTAGTAAATGATCTCTCAGCGAGAATTTAAAAGGGTTTAAACAAGGCGTATGACTGAATGAATAGTTGTTCTCTTTCGAAGTCATGCAACGCAGTGTAAGCCCTTTTAAAACTCGCCAGAAAGGAATGCCCCAGCGGCTTTTGCTTTGCGTTCTCGCTATTTGAAAGGGAATAACCATTACTACATAGCGACGCCTTAATCAAAAACCGCTGGATGCATTCTGAGTGGTCACTTATTAATGCGGAATGGTATTACACATTGCTAAGGCTAGGCTGAACCACTGTGGATTAGCCTAGCCGTGATAAACACACACGCTTATGCACCACACCAGTGGATACCAAGATAAAAGAGTCCCTATGTTATTACCTTCAGTATCAATTAACGTTAACATGCGTCCCCTCACCTACATAGCCGTGATAGGGTTAAGCTTAAGCATCAGCGGCTGTAAGCCCACCAATACCGACATTCAAAAGACTGAAAATGTGAGAGAATCGGCATTATCAATGACACAAGTTAAGTCATCGCCAATAACCGGTAAACCCGTGGTGTACCAGGTTTTCACTCGCTTATATGGCAACACTAATACCACCAATAAACCTTGGGGCACCATTGCCGACAATGGTGTGGGTAAATTTGGCGACTTTACCGATACCGCTTTACAAGACATCAAATCACTCGGCACCACTCACGTGTGGTATACCGGTGTGCCTCATCATGCCGTCATTAACGATTACACCAGTATTGGGATCAGTAATGATGACCCCGATGTCGTTAAAGGCCGTGCAGGCTCACCTTATGCAGTAAAAGATTATTACAACGTCAACCCAGATTTAGCGGCCAATCCAGCTAATCGCCTGGCTGAATTTGAAGCCTTAATCGAGCGTACTCACGCCAATGGCATGCAAGTGATTATCGACATAGTGCCCAATCATATTGCCCGTAACTATCACTCTCTGTCAGCCCCAAAAGGTGAACTAGACTTTGGTGCCAATGACGATACCTCACAGGTTTATAGCAAACATAACAACTTTTATTATGTAATCGGTGAAGACTTTGCTGTGCCCGATGCTCCTCATGGTTACGCCCCGTTAGGCGGCGAAACTCACCCTCTGAGTGACGGCAAATTTGCTGAATCTCCAGCAAAATGGACTGGTAATGGCTCACGTTTAGCCAAACCTGACGCCAACGACTGGTATGAAACCGTTAAAATAAATTATGGTGTTAAGCCCGATGGCAGCCATGACTTCCCGTTACTGCCTGCTGACTATGCAAGTAAAACGGCCGCGGAGCATTTGGCTTTTTGGCAAGCACAGGCCACAGATGACATTCCAGATTCATGGCGTAAGTTTGAGCACATTGCCCAATACTGGTTAGCCAAAGGAGTGGATGGATTTCGATACGACATGGCCGAAATGGTGCCGGTTGAATTTTGGAGCTACCTCAACAGCCACATTAAACACACAAACCCTAATGCCTTTATTCTGGCAGAGGTATATAACCCTGATTTATATCGTGATTATATTCATTTAGGTAAAATGGATTACCTGTACGACAAAGTGGATTTATACGACAGCTTAAAAGCCATTATTCAAGGTAAAGCCAGCACCGCGGTTATCGCCACAGTACAAGCAAAAGTGAGCGACATTGAACAACATATGCTGCACTTCTTAGAAAACCACGACGAGCAACGTATTAACACCGCCGATTTTGCCGGTAATGCATTTAATGCGCTGCCGGCAATGGTGGTGTCGACCACATTAAGCCGCTCACCCACCTTGCTGTATTTTGGCCAGGATGTCGGCGAGCAAGGCGCTGAAATGGCCGGTTTTGGCCAGCCGACTCGCACCAGTATTTTTGATTATGTTGGCGTGCCTGCACACCAACGCTGGATGAACAACGGTAAATTTGATGGCGGGCAATCCACTGAAGATGAAAAGGCATTACGCGCTTATTATCAAACCTTGCTAAACCTAAGTCATAGTGCGCCAGCGTTAACCGGCGAATACCTAGCATTAGACCCCTTACAGCGTCAGCTTAATACCCAGGGCTATGATGATCAGGTGTTTGCCTTTAGCCGGTATAATGCTGAGCAGCAATTGATCATTGCCAGTAACTTTAGCCAAACCGAGCCTAAAACATTTACGCTTACACTACCCAAAACACTCATTGAGCAATGGCAACTTGTTGAAAATGTAACGCTGATAGATTTACTCACCCAGCAGCCATATAAGCACGCTTTGATATTGAATAACCACGACAGCGCCAGTGTTCAAATGCAATTACAACCATTGCAATCAGTGGTATTTGAGTTAACTCAAAAACACTAAACTCAAAATGAATTGGTTAAAACAAATTGAGTTGGTTAAAACAAATTGAGTTGGTTAATACAAAAGCGCCGCAGATAAGCCATCTGCGGCGCTTTGTTAATATCAAGCTGTATCAATCGATTAGTCCAATCTTTGTTTCGCAGCGGTATCGCATCGCCATTGACGGACTCTCAACCGTAAAACCAGCAAAAACTTGATATGAACTAGTGATTACAAATCTTATCTGCAGCAGTAGTGATCCCGCTGTCACTATCAATAAACTTGCCTTTATTTTCTAAAAATGAAATCAACATGTCCGCATCCATCTCATTGGCAGAGCAAGTGTGATAACGCGTATCGACGCCGAATGTTGTGTGCATCATATTTTTAAGTTGCTGTTTAGTGAGTGCTGCGCCATGTTCTAGCATCATTTGCATCACTTGATGACCATGGATTGATTCAGACATTGTAACTCCGGTTAAGATATAAATTATTTATACTTTATATCTTATTATTGTCAGAGAAACCCTGATCTCGCACACAAATCCAGTAACATCTTGCTCATTTAGGGTAAACATCAAAGTAATTTAAATCAGTGATTCACCTTAAATCGAGCTCAAATAGAGATAACGCAATTGCGCAATCTAGCAGGGTAAATCTACCTTACTCGTAAAGTTACTCTCTGTTTAATTTTGATTTTGTATCAAAAAATCAGTTACAGAGATTAATCGCATTACAGCAGACACTAAAACTGTGATAATAAGTAATAAACTTTGCCATTAATCGCCATTAATCAGTTTGCACATACAAATTAGATTATTGATTATTGATTAATGATTAATGGAGAAGGGAATCGATGTTAGCTTAATTTATTTTCCAATAGGATTTACGATGCGCGCTTTTGTAGTTCGAGCCAGAGCGGCTCCAGTTGATAGCCAGCAGTTTTTGGCGGGCATTGGCCAATCAGCTCATACTGAAATTTTAGCCCACACCTTAATGAATACCCTCTTTGTAGCGCAATCTCATCGCGATGATGTCGTAGTGTATTTAGTGTTAGAAAGCACAAGCGATTTCTCCCGCACTATTTGCTTTCGTTCAAGTGAGCTAGGTCATATTGGTGGCTTTCATGAGCAAAACCTCACCAATAAAATTGCTAAAGCATTAACGGTATCCAAAGGTATGGATAAAGAACAGTTACGTGACGTAGAAGCAGGTATCACCGTCCGCACTGTGAGCTTTGAAAAATTAGTGCAAGAATTAGCCGAAGATTACCAGCTGTATATGTTAGAGAAAAAAGGCACCCCGGTTCGCGATATTGAGTTTGCCTCAAACCCATGCTTTTTATTAACCGACCATATCCCCATGCCTAAAAAGAGTTTTAACAGCTTAAAGCGTTTGGGGACTCAACATATCAATTTGGGCCCTAAAATGCTGTTTGCATCGCAATGCGTGGTGTTAATTCACAATGAATTAGACATGAGATTGTAACACTGGGCAGCGTTAAGCAGACTTTATTGATTTGAGTGCACAATTCATACTGTAGAATTCAGACTACAAAATACATACTGCACTCAAGTCTTTCGTATTCGCTTCAGTAAAAACAAGTTGTCATAGGAGGCTCTTTTATATGGAAATTCACGAACACTTCAGTGATGAAGCACGCATCCAACTCAACTTCTTTTCTTTTATGGCCATCGCACTATGGGTTTGTTTTGGTGCTGCCTTGACCTTTTCTATCTCATTTCATTTAGTCATTTCAACACAAATCCATGTTGAAGGTTCAGAAGGTGACGTTTTTTGGTTCGCTAGCCTAATGTATGCTTTTTTAGGTTTTGTTTTTTCGGTAATTGGCGCTGCACTCATTTACCCTGTATACAGCTTTTGGTGTGAACGTTCGCGCGGCCAACGAGTAACAGGTAAATTTGCGCTGGCAACACGTGAGTAACCCACTTCCATCCTTTGGATTAGCGTCTCACTTCCTGCAGGTAAAACAAAACCATCTTGTCATTCTCGCTTTGAATACGTATGCAAATCTTTGCGGTAAAATCTAAAAGCGTCATATATTACTTGTTGATAACAATATAATAATAAACAACAAGGATACCGTATGACGCCCTCATACCCACAGACTGCGGCTTTGTCTCGTAGCGCTGAGACTCAATCTCGATTTAATAAATCCATCATTAGTTTAACCTGCGCTTTAGCACTATCTGGCTTAGCATTTTCTAGCATGGTGAATGCTAAAACCGTGCATGTGACCTCGCCAGACACCCGCATCAATATCAGCTTAACTGACGATAATGGCCGTCCCGAATATCAAATAGCCTTTAACGGTAAACCCGTCATTAACCCGAGTAAACTTGGCCTGGTATTTCAGCAACTAGGTGAGTTTGGCAGTGAATTTACCATTAAAAATGTCAGCCGCAGCAGTGTTGACCAAACCTGGCAGCAACCCTGGGGGGAGCGTGAAAATGTGCGCGATCATTACAATCGCATCAAAGCCACCTTGTCTAACGGTCAACTCGATTTTGATATTGAATTTAAAGCCTTTAACGACGGCATTGGCTTTCGTTATCTTGTGCCAAAACAAGCAGGTCTAGCGAGCACACCCAAACTGGATATTACCGACGAGCTTACCGAGTTTGTTATTCCTAATCCACAGCTTACAACAGCCTGGTGGATCCCCGGGCGAGGTTGGAATCGCTACGAGTATTTATACCGCACCACCACGCTGGATAAAATCGACCGCGCCCATACTCCTATGACGTTTAGAACAAATGATGGTGTGCACATGAGCATCCATGAAGCGGCCCTAACCGATTATGCTGCCATGGTATTAAATCAAGGCCGTGACGGGACATTACGCGCAGATTTAACCCCATGGTCAGACGGTATTCGGGTGAAAACCCAACCAGGATTCACCACACCGTGGCGCACCATTCAAATTGCCAATAACGCCACAGGTTTACTCAATTCGGACTTAATTTTAAACCTCAACGAGCCTAACAAACTGGGCGATGTCTCCTGGGTTCAACCGGGCAAATACGTCGGTATTTGGTGGGGCATGCACCTAAACGAAAACACCTGGGGTAGCGGTCCAAAACATGGCGCCACCACCAGCGAAACCAAACGCTATATGGACTTTGCAGCGCAATATGGCTTTGATGGTGTATTAGTTGAAGGTTGGAATGACGGTTGGGATGGCAGTTGGTTCCATAATGGCGATGTGTTTAGTTTTACTAAAGCCTACCCTGACTTTGATATCGATACGATTAGCCAATACGGTAACAGTAAAAATGTTCGCTTAATTGGCCACCACGAAACCTCAGGCTCTGTGACCAACTACCGCAATCAAATAAGCGATGCCTATGATTTATATAAGAAACATGGCGTCACTCAAGTTAAAACCGGTTATGTAGCCGATGGTGGCGACATCAAACGCATTGACGAAAACGGCATAGTGAGACACGAATGGCACGACGGTCAGTTTATGGTCAATGAGTATTTGCACAGTGTAACGGAAGCTGCAAAACGCGGCATTAGCATTAATACTCACGAGCCAATTAAAGACACAGGCTTGCGCCGCACCTACCCTAACTGGATTGCCCGCGAAGGCGCGAGAGGCCAGGAGTTTAATGCCTGGGGTAGCCCACCTAATAACCCTGAGCACACCGCCATATTGCCATACACCCGAATGCTGGCAGGACCTATGGATTTTACTCCTGGTATTTTCAACTTAGCCCCACAAGGATTAGATGCCGAAAACCGCGTACAAACCACGCTAACCAAACAACTGGCGCTGTACGTTGTGTTATACAGCCCCATCCAAATGGCGGCAGATTTACCGCGTAATTACGTGCAACGACTCGATGCATTTCAATTTATTCAAGATGTGCCAACTGATTGGAGCGAGAGTATAGCCCTTGCAGGTGATATTGGTGATTACGTGGCGTTTGCGCGCAAACAACGCGGCGCAGAAGATTGGTATTTAGGTGCCTTGACTGACGAAAACCCGCGTAAACTCACGGTTAAACTCGACTTTTTAACCGCCGATAAAAAATATGAAGCACAAATATATCGTGATGGAAATAAAGCCGACTGGTTAACAAACCCCTACGATTATATTATAGAAACCCGAGTTGTTACTGCTGCAGATAGTATCGATTTATCATTGGCCGCGAGCGGCGGTACCGCGATTCGCTTTAAAGCATTGTAACGACTTGATGTTGCACAAATGTACTGATTACGTTGCTTAAATAGCATGAATACGTATGTAGTAAGTTGTACCAAGAACAGGCTCGAGGCTACTATAAAACCAGCTATTTCGTTCTGGGCTTGCGGAATGATAAGGGCTAGGTCGTTTCTGGTGTGTCAGTGATTGAGGCCACCAGCTTTAAAGTACCTTAATTGCCTTTATTGATGGTTTATTAGGAAAATAAGCCATCGATAGAGCTTAGGTCTTGGCGAATACTTGTCTTAGGGAGATGCGTATTCGCCATTTTTTTATGTATACCATTATCTCAAATTTGTATCTGGCAAACTTGAGAGCCACATAGCATTATTAAAGTAATAATAAAAAGTCAGCATAGCGACTGACAAAAGGGATATAACATGTCTGCGGAAAATCATCATAAAGTGACTCAACAGCCACAGCTCAGCTTTTGGCAAATCTTTAATATGTGCTTTGGTTTTTTGGGGATTCAATTTGGTTTTGCCCTACAAAATGCCAACGTCAGTCGTATTTTTCAAACCTTAGGTGCTGCCATCGACGACATTCCTATTTTATGGATTGCCGCGCCACTTACTGGGTTAATTGTGCAGCCCATTATTGGTTACATGAGTGACAACACCTGGAATGCCCTTGGTCGTCGTCGTCCTTACTTTTTAATTGGTGCAGTGTTAACCACATTGTCACTGTTTATTATGCCTCACTCACCTACCCTGTGGATTGCTGCGGGGATGTTGTGGATTATGGATGCGTCGATCAATATCGCTATGGAGCCATTTCGCGCTTTTGTTGGCGACAATTTACCTAAAAGTCAGCGTACCCAAGGGTACGCAATGCAAAGCTTTTTTATTGGCATAGGCGCCGTTGTCGCCTCAGCAATGCCTTATATGCTGACCAATGTATTTGACGTAGCCAATACCGCTGCTGCAGGTGAAATTGCAGACTCAGTTCGTTACTCATTCTACTTTGGTGGCGCGGTATTATTTGTGGCCGTGGGATGGACGATTATCTCAAGCAAAGAGTATTCACCTGAAGAATTAGCCTCGTTTGAGCAACATGCCAATCATGTTGAGACCGCAGCAAATACCAACAGCCGTACCAGTAAACAATATCAAACAGGTGGCATCATTTGGATGCTCATTGGCGCCCTCTTTACTGCGGCAATAATAACCCAAGAGCTTGATAAACAGCTTTATATTCTCAGTATTGGTATTTTTGCTTTTGGGCCTCTACAACTGTTTTGTGCCCGTAAACTTACTCAAGCAAACAATACAAGCGTGCAACGCGAAAACTTTGGCATGCTGTTTAACGTGGTCGATGATTTGTTTCATATGCCCAAAGCCATGCAGCAGTTAGCCGTGGTGCAGTTTTTTGCCTGGTTTGCCCTCTTTGCTATGTGGATTTATACCACTGCGGCCGTGACCTCACACCATTACGCTACCAGCGACGTGCTTAGCCAGGCGTATAACGACGGCGCCGATTGGGTGGGAATGTTATTTGCCTCATACAATGGTTTTGCCGCAATTGCCGCCATCATTATTCCCTTTTTAGCCAAAGCCGTCGGCATTAAATTCACTCACACCATTAATATGTTTTTAGGTGGCATGGGGCTAATAAGCTTTATGTTTATTGAAGACCCTAATCAATTATGGATCCCCATGATAGGTGTTGGTTTTGCCTGGGCCTCTATTTTATCAGTGCCTTACGCCATGTTGTCGTCTGCGTTACCGGCTAATAAAATGGGGGTGTATTTAGGGATTTTTAACTTTTTCATTGTTATCCCTCAGTTACTTGCAGCCAGTATTTTAGGCTTGCTGTTAAAAGTCTTTTTTGACGGCCAGCCGATTTACGCCCTGGTATTGGGCGGCGTATTTATGATGGTGTCCGGCATTGCCGTACTGTTTGTAAAACAAGATAACTAAATCAATTAATCGTTTAATCAATATAAAGACAAAAACAATAACAGTGATCTGTCATCGTCACAGACAATATTTTGGGGAAGTTTATGTTAAAGCCACACTCACATCGTAGTGCAATTTCGAGTGCCGTAACGGCAAGCTTATTAGGCCTGTTATTAACGGGTTGCTCACCTGCTGACACATCATCAAAGGGTGAAGTGTTACCAACAACGGCACCTTTGAGTGTTGTCGCACCTGGCGCTCCGGGTACTGAGCCAACGTGGGCGTTTTCTGGCAAAACTGGCATCGGCACATCATACGAGCCTTATATCAATGGTCAGTATCAAGACCAGGCCACAAATCCTGTCAGTAAAGTATGGTTTTCTGTTGCCCAGGGCATACTCACCGAAACCATGTTTGGCCTTATTCATAATGCCCAATTAAAAGAGCTGCAATTTATCATCAGCGGCAATGGCTTTGTCGATACAGAAAAAGATAACACCATTAGCACCATTGAATACCTCGACACCGACGAACAAGGCCGACCATTGTCACTGGCGTATAAGATTATTAATAAAGACGTGGAAGGCAAATACCAAATCGAAAAGCATATTTTTACCGACCCAGATAGAAATAGCTTAATGATGAACGTAACCTTTACCGCCTTTGAAGCCGGGATTACCCCGCACCTTTATGTTAATCCGCACATCGATAACAGCGGTGCGAATGATATTGCCTTCGTTGATGGTCAAGCACTCGTAGCGCACACCAGTGACGCGAGTTCAACCGTGATGACCATTAAAACCGACGTTGATTTTGTCCACGCAAGTGCAGGATTTGTGGGCACATCAGACGGGATGATTGATTTACAAGACGATGGAAAACTCGATAACCGCTACCAAACTACCAGCGATAATAACCAAGGTGGCAACGTTGCACTTACCGCGCAATACCCAACATTAACCAAAGCAAACGACACTTTACGCTTTAATCTTGCCATCGGCTTTGCCCAAGACAAAACCAGCAGCTTAGCCACAGCACAGGCCACATTAGATGCCGGTTACGATGCCGTTAAGCAGGCTTACTTAGGCGATGACAGCCACACAGGTTGGAAAGACTATATTGCCTCTTTAGCGCCGTTAAATGCCATGAGCGCGAATACCACAGATAACGGTAAACTGCTGTATGCCAGTGCACTCGTGCTCAAAGCGCAAGAGGATAAAACCCACGCTGGAGCACTAATCGCATCCTTATCAAACCCCTGGGGCGACACAGTATCTGCAAAAGTAGGCAGCACGGGTTATAAAGCGGTATGGCCGCGCGATTTTTACCAATGCGCCATGGCATTTTTGGCAATGGGCGACACTCAAACACCTAAAGTGGCGTTTGAGTATTTAAAGAAAGTTCAGGTTAATCAACAAACACCAGGCTTTGCCGGCACACCAGGTTGGTTTTTACAGAAAACTCATGTTGATGGCGAAATTGAATGGGTTGGCGTACAACTCGACCAAACTGCCATGCCAATTATGCTCGGTTGGAAACTGTGGCAAGCTGGCGTGTTAACAGATGCAGAGATCACCACCTGGTATCAAGACATGCTTAAACCTGCCGCCGATTTTTTAGTCAGCGGTGGCAAAGTAAAACTGGATTGGAATGAGCTCGACATCACCCCGCCAAACACCCAACAAGAGCGCTGGGAAGAACAAGCAGGCTATTCGCCTTCGACCACTGCGGCCATCATAGCCGGTTTAGTCGCCGCGAGCGATTTGGCTAAATTGGCAAAAGATCCACAAGCCAGTGTTTATCATGAGCTTGCGGCTAAACTGCAAAGTCAGCTTGAAGCAACCATGGTCACCACTAACGGCTTGCTTAATCCGGCAGACGTCGCACAAGACAACACCGCACCTTATTACGTGCGCATTAGCCCAAATGGTAATCCCAATACCGCTGATAAGCTTTTAGATAACAACGGCAAGCCAGGCTTAGATCAACGGCTAATTTTAGACGGCGGCTTTTTAGAGTTAGTGCGTTATGGTGTAGTGGATGCGCAAGACCCTGTCATTAAAAACAGCGTAATGCTTATTGATAATCAACAACTTGAAGATAACTTACGAGTTAAATATGAGTTTACCGCTAAAGATGGCAGTAAAGTACCGGGTTATCGCCGTTACGGTAACGACGGCTACGGCGAGGATACTGTCACAGGCCTAAGCTATGCCGAAAAAGGCAATACTGAAGATCAACGCGGCCGGGTATGGCCCTTCTTTACTGGCGAGCGCGGCCATTACGAGTTAGCTCTTGCTAAATCTGAAGGCAGCTTAACCCCTGACAGTAAAAAAGCTTTGATTAACACCTACGTGCAAGGCATGGAAACCTTTGCAAACCAAGGGTTAATGTTGCCAGAGCAAGCGTGGGACGGTGTTGGTAACCCAACACGTTATGATTACAAAATGGGTGACGGGACCAACTCAGCAACGCCGTTAGCGTGGACTCATGCTGAATACGTTAAATTGGTGCGTTCAATGACCGATGAGCAAGTATGGGACTTTTACCCTGTGGTGAAACGACTTGACCAGTAACGTTTTGAGACGATGAACATTAGGTAAACGCTTATTTTAAAATGATTAGTATGCGTCTCCCTACTAAAAAGCTGTTGCTAAATGCAATGGTTTTTTTTTGACCAAATCAAAATATAATATTGATAATTAAACACTATTTTGTAAAAATGATTCAGATTAATAAAAATTAACGTTAAGGACTAACGAATGGATTGGTATTTAAAGGTTTTAAAACAGTATTTTGATTTTAAAGGTCGCGCACGTCGTAAAGAATATTGGATGTTTGTATTAATTAACACCATTTTCAGTGTGTTACTGACATTAGTTGATATGGGTACTGGCCTGTACAGTGACATCTACGGCACAGGTTTATTGAGCTCGCTTTATTCGTTAGCAGTATTAATTCCAAGTATTGCGGTCAGTGTGCGCCGCTTACACGATACTGATCATTCGGGGTGGTGGTTATTTTTATTGCTTATTCCGCTCATCGGCGCGCTGATTATTTTAGTTGTGCTGTGTTTTAACAGTAAAGATGACAACGAATACGGCCCAAACCCAAAAGCCCAGCCAAGCTTTACCGATAACGACAATTTAGCGCTTTAATTAATGCGTTAAAACAAAAAAGAGCAAGGTCGATGACCCTGCTCTTTTTTTATATCATTCGCTTACGGCGTTAATTTATATCATGATTTACCAAGCGCTTTAAAGCACCTGCGTTAGCTTTTTGATGGTATTAATTTCATCACACCATTCATTAATAACACTGCTAAACCACCCGCAACGACACCAAATATTGCATTAAGTACACTTGGAGTTAACAGCCCTAAAACCCCGCCCACAACATTAATTTGCTCAACAACCACTGCAGCATGTTCTATCCATTCAAACACCACATGAATACCGTGAGTTAAAATGCCACCGCCCACCATAAACATGGCAATGGTGCCCACAACGGTGAGTATTTTCATCAAATAGGGCGCAGCAGAGACCAGCATTAAACCAATATTGTGGCCTAAGCCTTCGGCTTTACGTTTGGCAAGGTATAAACCTAAATCGTCAATTTTGACAATGCCAGCGACTAAACCATACACGCCAACGGTCATGATAATAGCAATAACCGATAAGGTTAAAAATTGGCCCATTAAATCCATGTGAGCAGCAACACCTAAGCTGATGGCAATAATTTCAGCTGACAACACAAAATCGGTACGAATAGCGCCTTTGATTTTGTCTTTTTCAAATGCGGCCAAATCGTCAATGTCAGCTTTGCCTTTAGCAACAATGGTTTCATCGTCAGCTGGTGCAGCCTTTTTATGCGTCATCGAGTGATAAACTTTCTCAAAGCCTTCATAACATAAAAACAAGCCACCAAACATCAACAGCGGCGTAATGGCCCAGGGAATAAAAGCACTGATTAATAGCGCCAGCGGCACCAAAATCAATTTATTACGAAATGAGCCTTTAGCCACCGCATATACCACAGGTAATTCACGTTCAGACGCGACGCCAGATACTTGCTGGGCATTTAAGGCTAAATCATCGCCTAGCACCCCCGCCGTTTTGCGGGCCGCCACTTTACTCATTGCTGCTACGTCATCCAAAATTGTCGCAATGTCATCTAACAAGGTTAATAAACTGGCGCCTGCCATAATTGCTTGTATCCTTTTTCAATCAAAAATAGAGTGTGTGATGTTTTATTATTTATGGTGTTTTTTAGCCATTATCAATCGTCAACGTTAGCACCGCATGAACTGCGAACCACTAAACTGGTTTTAAGTAATCGTTGACTCACTTCTTCGCCGCGGATTAATTTCAGCACGCTTTCAACTAAAATCTCACCGGCAAACTGTGTATCTTGTTTTACTGTGGTGAGCGCAGGGTTGGCAAAACTGGCGACTGGAATATCATCATACCCTACAACAGCAACGTGTTCTGGCACTAACACGCCACGTTTTTTTAATGCTCTAATTGCCCCAATCGCTATCAAATCACTCGCAGTAAAAATGGCTTCAAATGGCACGCCACAGTCGAGCAGCGCGTTAGCAGCCTCATAACCTGATGCTTCGGTATTAAATGCATCATGTTGTAACTGTTCATCTGCTTGAATATTCGCTTGGTTTAGGGCTTCAACGTGGCCAAGATAACGGTCGCGAAATTCAGGGCTATGGCTAGATGAGTCACCTAAAAAGGCGATTTTTTTATGGCCTAAATTTAATAAGTGTTCAGTGGCAATATAACCACCTTGATGGTTGTCGCAACCAATTGATAGCACAGCTTTATTGTTGTGCTCTGCCCCCCAAATGACAAAGTGGGTGTTTTTTTCAATTAAGGTTTCTAGCTTATGGGCGTAGTCCATGTAATCGCCATACCCTAATAGAATAATGCCATCGGCTTTGTTGCTGTCTTCATAATCGGCGTGCCAATCTGACGACAATTGTTGAAACGACACCAGTAAATCATAGCCTTGGCGCGCTGTTGCGCGGGTAATTGACCCGAGCATGGATAAAAAGAACGGATTGATCATAGAGTCGTCATTTGTGGGGTCTTCACAAATTAACAAAGCCAATGTCAGGCTATTTTGAGTACGTAAATTGCTGGCATTCTTATCAACTTTGTAATTCATCTCTTTGGCAATCGCCTGGATGCGCTGACGCGTTTCTAAGTTCACTAACGGGCTGTTTCGTAACGCACGCGAGACTGTCGACTGCGACACACCAGCACGGTACGCGATATCAATAGAAGTCGCTTTTGAGGTCATTGTTATTTATCACCCTTAATCGTCATCATCGTTGCCACATAAAAAAACAACCAAGATAAATCACTTTATTTGGCTGTTTTTTATATCATTTACTACAAATAATTATAACCCAAGCTCGCTCAATAAATCATCGGCATCATCAGCCACTAACCCTTTTACATTAGGATTACCTAACATGTCTGATTTAGGCTCTGATTTTTTGGGCGTATTTTTACCGTGAGTTTCTATTAATGAATCTAGGTCAAACTCTTCATCTACCTCAAAGTCTGCTGAGCGAATAAACTCCGTTTTGTCCATGGCAAACTCAAGATAAAAAATATGGTTGTTTTCTGTTTTAAATGACACCCGTCTTGCCACTGCATCATCAAGGTTAGTATCTACCGATATCGTTAATTCTTTATTAATCGTTAACATTTTCGGCTGGCTTTGGCTAATTGATGTTTGTAATTCTTTTGAAATTTTGCCAATAAAGTCACCCAAAATTTGATTCATTAACTCGCCCATCACATTACCCACATCATCAGATGTGTGCGAAAAGGCCAATTCAGACTCTGGCATGCCCATGTTGATCATATAACGGCGGTAAATTTCAATTGCCGCGTCGGCAGAAAAGTTGATAACAACTAAACCTGAAAAGCCGCCATCAAATATCGAAAAACAACCCAAATCAGGCTTTAAGCGAGTACGAGAAATACTTTGCACCATACCTGCGTGACTAATTTGACTGGCACTGGTGCTGGAAAGTACATGAGAAACTGAATGGCACAGTTTTAAAAGAATGTCGTCGTTGTTAACTGTATTCGTGGTCATGGCTTGGATACCTTTTCTTTATTTAAGCTAATCTTGCGGGTAAAACGCAAAAAAATCAAAATTAAAACAATTGATTAGCATGTAAAATAACCAAACGAGCTCAAAATGTGATTAACCGTATGATATATTGGTGGTTTTATTACTTTAGCTACCACGCAACAAAAATGTTAAATCTTATGCTTTGCTCACATAAATGCAGTCTCGCGGTTATCATTTGTACTAAATCTATTATAATCACGTCACCTTATATGGATATTTTGTTTGGGACTGTAAATGATTGAATTATTGAGACGTTTAACAATATTAAAGCGTTTATTTATTATGCTAATTCTAGCCGCGATTGGCACGGTTGTATTTGGGTCTTTTTCAGTAAAAGAACAATACTCCCATTTAGTCGATGAGCAGCAAAAACAAGTCACTGAACAAGCAAGCTTAATGGTCAACATGTTGAAGGTACTGCAACAACAGCAGCAATTACCTCAAGACGATTTACTCACCTTTATCGCAGACATTCAAATAAGTCAGTATATGGATTTACTGGTGGTTGATAATCAAAGCAAAGTGCTTTTTAGCACGATTAAAGGTACAACAGGCCAAGCTATTAATGCACTAACCACCAATAGTGACAAGACATACAGCCAATTAATCAGTGGCGCGAAACAGTCAACAACTCAAGCACAGTTATCACTCAAGGTGAGTGGCAATGAAGCGCAAACCGTATTAGCCGCAGCGGCTTATTTACCAGCCAATCAATTGACCTTCATTACCCAAGCTAATTTAGATCAAGTCAACCAAAGCATGACCGGTATTATTATTGATTACTTAATCATTATGTTATTTATTTCGGTGCCAATTTTTGCGTTCTTTTTATTGCTCAATCACTCTATTACGCAACCGTTAAAAGATGCCACTAATGCAATGGAGCAAATTGCCAAAGGTGAAGGCGACCTCACCCAACGCTTATCGACTATCGGTAATGATGAAGTCACCAAACTTGCCGATGGCTTTAATCAATTTGTGATAAAAATAGCCGATATGGTGGCGCATTTACAACCGTTAGGACACAGCCTAAACGAGGAAGCGCAACACTTATTTGAAACCGTTAAGCAGTCAAATCAGAGCGCCAATCAAGTCAACAACGAAACCCAAAGTGTGGCCACAGCGATTAATCAAATGTTGTCCACCAGCCAAGAAATGGCCCGTAATACTCAAGATGCAGCACAAGGCGCAAACAACGTTAAGCATCAAGCAGAACAAAATCAGCAGTTAATGCAACAAACCGTTGAGCACACTGAAAGTTTAGTCAGCGAACTCAAACAGTCTGAACAAGTCTCTGTAAGCTTAAGTCAATCATCTGCTGAAATTGGCAGTATTTTAGATGTCATAGGCAGTATTGCCGACCAAACTAACTTGCTAGCATTAAATGCGGCCATTGAAGCGGCGCGAGCCGGAGAGCACGGTCGTGGCTTTGCGGTAGTGGCAGATGAAGTGCGCGCATTAGCCACTAGAACACAATCATCAACCAACGAAATCAATAAAATTGTTGGGCAAATCCAGCAGGGCATTCAATCAGTAATCGACAGCAATACTCATACTCAGCAACAGTCATCACAATTACAATCAAAAGCCGTTCAATCTAGCGAAGCCATTATTGAGATTTTAGCGCTCATTGAAAACATCAGTAATATGACTGCACAACTTGCCAGCGCCACTGAAGAGCAAGCCTTAGTCACAGAAGACATTAATCGTAATGTAACGACTATTTCAGAGTTAACTGAGTTGTCGCTCAGTACCAATGAAACCCATGCTCATGCTGCGCAATCATTGCAAACGGTGAGTCAAGACATGAGTCAAACATTGGGACAATTTAAGATTTAAGCCACCCGCTTTAACACTCTCTACCCCCAAAGCCAGCAATCGTTATTGCTGGCTTTACTTTACTTATCTAATGCCTTTTTGCTCTAGGGTTTGCGCTTAACATCACTTTTAGCCCTGCATACTTTAGGGTATATTAGGCGCTTCAGATTGAATACCTGAGTATTTCAGCCTTATTTATGCAGTCTCAATGAAATTAAAAAAATCATAAACACCTGAAATATAGCGTTAAATGAGTATTTAGTTGTCATTCATTACCGAGTATTTTCTCTATGTATCAAAAAACGGTTACGATTGTTGCTCCACATGGCATTCACACCCGACCAGCTGCGTTGTTAGTAAAAGAAGCGAAAGCATTTAGCTGTGACGTTATGGTAGAGTGCAATGGCAAGCAAGCCAGTGCCAAAAGTTTATTTAAATTACAAACATTAGGTTTATACCAAGGTGTGTCTGTAACGGTATTTGCCACTGGGGAGCAAGCGCAAGCGGCAGTCGACAAAATTGCCTCATTGCTGATCACTCTCAGTTAAAAGGATACTTTATGTCATTCAATGGAATTGTTGTTTCCCCGGGCATCGCGTTTGGTAAAGCATTAACCATGACCTCGCAAATGCCGCCGCTGGATTTTAAGCTGCTCAATGCAGAGCAAATTAAGCTTCAGCAACAACAATTAACCCATGCCATTGACCTGCTCATCAGCCATTTACAACATTGCCAGCGTCACCTGTGTCAAGAATGTGAAAACTTTCAGCTTATCGATGCCGATATCATGCTGCTTGAAGATGAAGAGTTACAGCAAGAATTACAGCTACATATTAAACAATTTAAAGTGTGTGCTGCGGTGGCGATTGATCGTATATTTAATCAGCAAGCGGCACAATTAGCGGAGCTAGACGACCCATACCTTGCTAATCGCAGTAGCGATATTCTCTGTTTAGCTAAGCGGCTCATCAGTGCCTTGCATGGTCATTTACAGTGGGATTTATCAACACTCATTGAAGACACCATATTACTGGCCGATGATTTAACCCCGGCCGAATTTGCCATTTTGCCTCTAAAACACATCAAAGGCATTGTGTTAGAGTCTGGCGGATTAACCAGTCACACGGCAATTTTAGCTCGCGCTGCGGGCATACCAGCGCTGTTAAATTATCATTTTTCAGAGCACCATCAGGCCATAAAAGATGGCGAACCATTAATTTTAGATGCTATCTCTGGCGAGCTACACACCTCTCCTACTGCAGCGTTGTTAAGCCAATTGCAACAAAAGCAGCAACAAGAGCTCCAACGCCGTCAGGCGCTCACCGCATATAAAGATAAGCCCAGCATCACCCTAGATGGACACAGCATCACATTATTAGCCAACGTAGGCAATTTAAGTGAGGTATCGCATGTCACCGACGTTGGCGCACAAGGCATAGGCTTATTTAGAACAGAATTTTTATTGATGAATGCCAAGGCGTTGCCTGATGAGCAACAACAATACAAATTATATAGTGAAGCATTGCACAGCCTCCAAGGGCAAGTATTGTCGGTACGCACCTTTGATATTGGTGCCGACAAAGAAATCCCTTACTTACAACAATCGCCAGAAGATAACCCCGCACTGGGTATTCGTGGGATCCGTTATAGTTTGGTTCATCCAGACACTTTTATTAGCCAGGTGAAAGCAGTGCTTCGCGCCGCCAATCACGGTCAGGTAAGGTTAATGTTCCCGATGGTGAGCCAAATAGAAGAACTTGAAGGTGCCATGGCATTAATTGAACAAGCCAAGGCACAATTGATTGAGCAAGAAAAAGGTTTTGGTGAGCTCAGTTACGGTATTGTGGTTGAAACACCGGCAGCAGTGTTTAATTTACCCAGCATGTTGCCATTACTGGACTTTGTAAGCATCGGCACCAATGATTTAACCCAATATACCTTGGCCGCAGACCGCACCAACCCACATTTAGCCAAACAGTATCCCGCATTATCACCGGCAGTGATTGAGTTAATCTCAATGACCATAGCCCATTGTAAACAAGCTAAGGTTAAGGTCTCTTTATGTGGAGAACTGGGCAGCGACCCGCAAGTTTTACCCTTATTAGTCGGCTTGGGTTTAGATGAAATCAGTATTAATCCAACGAGTCTGCTCGAAGTCAAAGCCGCACTCATCAACGGCCGCTATCAGGATTTTGTAACACATGCGCAAAACGTCAAGCGCCTAACACGCATTGACGAAATACGCACAGCTATAAACACTGTTAATTGTAATTAAAACTGGTAAAGTTATCAGAGCTGTTTACAATTAAACACATAAAAATATTAATAAAAGGTGCCTTTCCTTATGGGATTTTTAAGCCGCATTAGACGACTCATTTCAGGCCAACCGCAGTTAACTGGCGGTATTGCTATTTTAGCACCGGTATCAGGTGACATTGTTGCCATCGAAAAAGTACCCGATGTTGTTTTTGCCGAAAAAATAGTGGGCGATGGGATTGCTATTGACCCTAAGGGCGAGTTTATCCTTGCTCCTATCGACGGCACCATAGGTAAAATATTTGAAACCAACCACGCCTTTAGTATTGAGTCGCCACAAGGGCTCGAGCTATTTGTGCACTTTGGGGTCGGCACGGTTGAGCTAAGAGGTAATGGCTTTAAACGGTTAGCAGAAGAAGGCCAACAAGTTAAAGCCGGTCAACCTATCCTGTCCTTTGACTTGGCTTTTTTACGAGACAATGTTGAGAGCTTATTAACCCCAGTAGTGC
Organism: Shewanella saliphila; assembly: GCF_014648295.1. Lineage (GTDB taxonomy): Bacteria > Pseudomonadota > Gammaproteobacteria > Enterobacterales > Shewanellaceae > Shewanella > Shewanella saliphila. Next base: position 25,794 of record NZ_BMQV01000034.1, on the reverse strand, counting down.
TTGCCAATATGGAAGATGTTAAACAACTCGATAAAGCCCAAGGCAGTGTGGTTGCGGGCAAAGACGTGATTTTTACAGTTCAAATGTAGCGTTTAACGCTGAGCTTTAACGACTCTTTCTAACAGATTAAAATGCAAGTGCCCGTGGCTTGCATTTTATGAAATCTATTCAAAAGCCTGCAATAACCTTGTTCAAGCTGCGACTCAATGCCACAATATCAGCATCATTTTTAGCAACAACGACCTAGTCTCTACACAGTCGCTAAACCCATTCATTACCTCACCGACAAAAGGGAGTTTTCTTTTGACTTTATACGGCATTAAAAATTGCGATACCGTGCGTAAAGCGCGCAAATGGTTAGAAGCTGAAAAAATTGATTTCACCTTTCATGATTTTCGTGAAGACGGCTTAACCGCTGATACCGTAAAACAGTGGGTAGACATTGTTGGCTGGGAAGTTCTATTTAATAAACGCAGCACCAGTTTTCGCGGCTTAACCGATGCAGAAAAATCTGACATCACCCAAGACAAAGCCATTGCGTTAATGGTGCAACATCCGACCTTGGTTAAACGCCCTGTTCTGGTAAACAAAGACAGCATTCTTATCGGTTTTAAAGCTGAACAATATCAAGCGTGGTTTGCATAATGAATGAAGTTATTGAGTTAACTAAAGACTTAATCTCGCGTCCGTCGGTCACGCCGTTAGACGAAGGCTGTCAAACATTAATGGCTAACCGCCTTGAAGCCATTGGCTTTGATATTGAGCCGATGGTGTTTGAAGATACCACTAATATGTGGGCAAGACGCGGCAAAGGCCAACCAGTATTTTGTTTTGCCGGCCATACCGATGTGGTACCGGCAGGTGATTTAAACCGCTGGCATACCCCACCGTTTGAGCCAACCATCATTGATGATTATATTCATGGTCGCGGCGCAGCTGATATGAAAGGCTCATTAGCGGCAATGATTGTCGCGACTGAACGTTTTGTAGCAAAACACCCCGATCACAATGGTTCCATTGCTTACCTCATCACCAGTGATGAAGAAGGCCCTTTTATTAATGGTACCACTCGGGTCATTGACACCTTAGAAGCCCGTAATGAAAAGATCACTTGGTCATTAGTCGGCGAGCCATCATCAACCCACAAGCTTGGCGATGTAGTTAAAAACGGTCGTCGTGGCAGCTTAACCGGCAATTTAACGGTTAATGGTATTCAAGGCCATGTGGCATACCCTCACCTTGCCGACAACCCCATTCACAAAGCCTCGCCAGCACTAGCAGAACTTGCGCAAATGCATTGGGACAATGGTAACGAATTTTTCCCGCCGACCAGCTTTCAAATCGCCAACATCAATGGCGGTACAGGTGCATCGAATGTAATTCCTGGCGATTTAAAAGTGATGTTTAACTTCCGTTACTCGACCGAAGTAACTGCCGAAGAATTAATTACCCGTGTGGTTAACATTCTTGATGCTCACGGGCTCGATTACGATATTGACTGGGTGTTTAATGGATTGCCGTTTTTAACAGGCGATGGCCCACTGCTTGATGCAACCCGTGACGCCATCCGTGAAGTGACAGGCTATGACACCGACCCACAAACCTCTGGCGGCACCTCTGATGGGCGTTTTATTGCCCCAACCGGCGCCCAAGTCATTGAGCTTGGCCCAGTCAATGCCACCATTCATAAAGTGAATGAATGCGTTAAAGTGTCAGATTTAGAAGTCCTGGCAAATTGTTATGAACGCATTTTGGAAAAACTGTTGTGCGACTAACCCCAACGCTCAATGTTGATATTCCTCAGCAGCAAGCTAAATTGTATGGCTTAGACAGTCAGCATTTAGTTGCCGTTGGGGACTTTTTACTCGAGAAAAATACAGCTGCGGCCTTTGGCAAAATGCAACTCGCCGCAGCAAACAGTGGTATAGACTTGCAGCTTTGCTCTGCTTATAGACCTTTTGATCGCCAAGTGCATATTTGGAATGCCAAAGCCTCAGGCACTCGGCCCCTGCTAGATAAAGCCTCGCAGCCAGTCGATTTTAGCGCGTTAACAGAGCAGCAACTAATAGACACGATTTTAATCTGGTCGGCATTACCGGGCGCATCAAGGCACCATTGGGGCACAGATATCGATGTGTTTGATGCCAAGCAAATCAGCAAAGCGTCACTGCAGTTGGTTACTGCGGAATATCAAGACTCAGGCCCATGTGCGGCAATGTATCAATGGTTACAGCAACATGCGAGCCAATATGGATTTTACTTCCCGTATCAGTCACAGCAAAGTGGCGTAAGCCCTGAGCCGTGGCATTTGAGCTATTTCCCCATTGCTGATGCCTACTTAGCTCAATTTAACCCTAATGAATTAGCTAAAGTATTGTCTGGCGCCGAAATTACATTACAATCGCCGCTACTCGAACGATTAGCCGAATTAGTCGATCACTATGTTTTTTATGTCGCACCCTCTCCGGCTTAATGCCTGCGTGCTACTTTTTATTTAATGAGCCAGCTAAATGTCATTACAATTAACCCGTAAAACCATAAATCAACACCCTCTTCACTATGTTGACCAAGGCACAGGGCCTGTCTTACTTTTTTGTCATGGTTTGTTGGCCAGCAGCCAAATGTGGCAAGCTCAAATAATCGAGTTAAGCACGCAATACCGCTGTATTGCCGTGGATTTTTGGGGACATGGCCAGAGCACAACCCTGCCAGAACATTGTGAAAATTTACAAGATGTTGCCAAAGACTTACTCAACTTAATGGATACTCTTGAGGTGAGCAACTTTGCTGTGATTGGCCATGGTAGTGGTGGCGCTATTGCCACAGAAATGGTGCTCATGGCCCCAGCCCGAGTACAAGGCTTAGTTATGCTCAACAGTTTTGTCGGCTTTGAGCCACAAGTTAACTGTGTAAAATATCAAGGTTTTATGGCACAAGTGGCTAATATTCAGGCTATGCCCACCGCATTAGCAACTAGCTTAACTGAGTTGTTTTTCAGTAAAGACGCCATGCAGCTCAGTCAGCAAAATGGGGCATTAGCTCAAGCCATTGAACAGTTTAATCAACAGCTAACCGACATAAATGCAGTGCAAGTGGCCCCGTTACTTAAGTTTGCTAATATGGCGATTTTTAAACGCGACACCTTAGAGTCTGTTGAGGCGTTAACGTTACCGACCTTAATTGCGGTTGGCTTAAATGGATACTTACGTACAGCATTAGAAAGTTATTTAATGCATGACTGTATTGATGGCAGTCAATTATTGCATATTGATCAAGCTGGGCATTTGGCTAATATTGAGCAGCCCGACTTTTTCAACCAGCATCTTATTGATTTTTTGAGTAAAGTGAATTTTAATTAATCAACATGATGGATAGACCAGATCCATCTACATTGCTGATATACTCGTTACAAAATTTCATATTGCCTGTGAATCGTCACCGGCAACCTAGTCAAAAATCAGAGCGCCAATGAAACTTCTTAAACCATTATTTGATAACAATCGCCGGTGGGCTGAACGGATCAATAAAGAAGATCCGACTTTTTTTGAACAGCTCGCTAAACAACAAACCCCAGAATACTTATGGATTGGATGCTCGGATAGCCGGGTACCATCAAACCAAATTATTGACTTATTACCCGGTGAAGTTTTTGTTCACCGTAATATTGCCAACATGGTGATTCATACCGACTTAAACTGCTTATCTGTGTTGCAATATGCCGTCGATGTACTCAAAGTAAAGCACGTTATGGTGGTAGGCCACTATGGATGTGGTGGTGTGCGTGCCGCAATGGGTAAAGAGCGCTTTGGCTTAATTGATAATTGGCTAGGACACCTTCGTGACATTCATCGTATTCACTATACCGCTCTTGAACCGATGACAGAGCAACAGCGTTTTGATCGTTTATGCGAACTAAACGTCATGGAACAAGTATCAAACGTGGTGTCGACCAATATTATTCAAGAAGCATGGGACCGCGGCCAAGATGTTGCCATTCATGGCTGGATTTACGGTATCGACAATGGTTTACTGACAGACTTAGATGTGACAGTTGACCGTGTCCATGGTAGAGATATTCCGTAAATATCCGAGTAAAATAATCTCACACTGGCCTGCATTATCTAATTAAACGGATATTTTGCAGGCTTTTGTTTATGTAAACCGTCAACGCTTACGGGTTAACTTTTCGATAAAACAACATCAACCGCTCGTTTTTTAAACATCCAGCCCCTTGATGTCGGGATGAATTAACGAAAGATGCAGATTAAAATATTACCTTGTATGTACCCAATCAACTTGAAGATCCGTGTTTCAGAGCTTCACCGTGTTTTCAATACTAGGCGCGTTAATGCGGTAATGTAGGTACCTTATAAGTTAACGTAACAACGCTCTTGATTTAATAATCAGGGAAGCTCGGTGAAACTCCCAAAGGGCAAGTTTTACACGCGTTTATGCTGCGTTATTGATTTTGGAAAGGGAATAACCATTACCCGCAATCAATGCCTTGTCTAAACGCGTGTAAATTCTTGCTGAAATCGAGCATCTTCAGGTTGTTTGGGTATATAATAAATTTCATCTGCTAACCCAAGCTGCGGTTAACTCACAACATATTCTATTATTGAGGTGTCGTTTATCCTCAATAAATATTGTCTACAAACAGTAGGGCTAATTTAATGAACGTTACTCTTATCATTCCAGCACGTTATGGCTCAAGCCGTTTTCCAGGCAAACCCCTCGCCCTCATTGCGGGTAAGCCTATGATCCAACGCGTGTATGAACGTGCTGCATTGGCAAAAGGTATCGACAATATCTTTGTTGCCACTGATGATGATCGAATTAAAAATGCAGTCGAAGCCTTTGGTGGTAAAGCGGTCATGACAGATCCAGATGCCGCATCTGGTACTGACCGTATTAACGATGCTATTGAACGTTTAGGTTTAGGTGAAGACGACTTAGTGATTAATTTACAAGGTGATCAACCGCTTATTGACCCAAGTTCAATTGAACAAATGGTGAGCTTATTTCAGCAACAGCCAGGTGAATTTGAAATGGCAACGCTGGGGTTTCAAATTACCGAAGATAAAGAATTAAACGACCCAATGCACGTTAAAGTGGTATTTGATAACGACTACAATGCATTGTACTTCTCGCGCGCGTGTATTCCATTTGGCCGTGATATTAAAGACCACCCTGTTTATAAACACATTGGCGTCTATGCTTATACCAAACGCTTTATTAATGCCTTTGCCAAGTTACCGGTAGGCAGACTAGAAGACATTGAAAAACTTGAGCAATTACGTGCCTTAGAAAATGGACACAAAATTAAAGTCGTGATCAGTCACTACAATGCACCTGAAGTTGACGTACCTGATGATATTGAAAAGTGTGAACGTATCTTAGCAACAAGCTAAATCCATTACCGCGCTGCTGAGATTAGACAAGGTAGCGCAACATGACTGGAGTGACACATGAGTTTAGAAGGTTATGAAGTTTGGCTGATCATCATTTTAGTCTTAGGTGTGATTGCCAGTAATCTTGCAGTACTTAAGTACTCGGCTAAATTTAAAATGCCGCAATTTGGCGATCCTAAAGAGGGTAAATCATCAGAAAAGCCCAAAGATGAAGCGCAAGACGACTCAACCACTCCGGTAGACTTAGATGATTCAACAAGTGATAACAACACTGATATCACAGACAGTAAATCTAAAAGTGAATAGATAAATATTCACGAAAAATAGTGCCATAAAAAACGCTAGCAAGTTAACTTGCTAGCGTTTTTTATTTATTCGCGATGATTGATAACCGATTATGTGTTAGAAATAGTCGCTTGATGCTTATTCACTGTCTAGGGTCATTTTAGGTGACTCAGCGTTAGGCCAGGCATTTAAAACCGCTTTAACTAACGAGGCTAATGGAATGGCAAAAAATACGCCCCATACGCCCCACAGCCCACCAAACACTAGCACCGCAGCAATGATAACCACAGGATGCAAATCTACCGCATCAGAAAACAATAATGGCACCAACACATTACCATCGAGCGCTTGAATAACGCCGTAGCTCAGCATCAAATAGCCAAATTCAGGGCTAAACCCCCATTGAAAGAACGCCACTAACGCAATAGGAAGGGTCACTAAGGTTGCCCCTACATACGGAATAAGTACAGACAGACCAGTTAATACGCCTAATAAGGCTGAATATCGTAAACCCATCAATGCAAAAACCACATAGCTAACTACGCCAATAATCACAATCTCAATGACCTTGCCACGAATGTAATTGAAAATTTGTTGGTCCATTTCAAGCCATACTTTTCTGGCTAAATCACGATTATCCGGGAAAAAACGCTTACTGCCTTTTAATAATTGGTCTTTGTCTTTTAAAAAGAAAAACACTAACAAAGGCACTAAAATCGCGTAAACCATCAGCACTAATAATGATGCTGAATAGCCTAAAATTTGCTTACCTAAATCAAGTAAATGCTGGGTATCGAGCATTTTATTGATTTCTTCCATCATAGAATCAAGTTGTGCTGCACTAATAAATTGCGGGTATTCGGCACTTAACCCTTTGGCAATTGACATCCCTTTATCAATCATAGTGGGTAAATCTGCCACCAATGACACACCTTGACGCCAAATGCTTGGGGCTAGGCCTAACATTAAAATCAGCATTAACCCTAAAAATGCAACTAATACAATACTGGCTGCAGCGGTACGGCTAATCCCTAAACGAGACATCTGCGCCACTGGCCACTCAAGTAAAAATGCCAATACTAGCGCAATCAACAAAGGCGCAAGTAACCCGGCACCAAAGTACAACGCCAAACCAATACCAACAATAATAAACATCAACGTAATGGCATGGGGATCGCTAAAACGGTTTTTGTACCATTCAGTTAAAAATGACAGCATTGAACAACCTTTATATTAAAACGCTAAATTAGTTTGTTTTGGTGATAATCACGGATAAACAATGCGACTCATCAGTGACGATTTCAATACCAAAACCCATTTTTTTCATTAACAAGGGAACATCTCGGCGTGAGCCATGGTCAGAGAGTAAAACATGTAAGGTTTCACCCACTTGCATCTGCTTTAGTAAAAGTTTCACTTTGACTAAAGGATAAGGGCAAGAATATGGGGTTAAATCAATAAAAATCATTATGAACTTGCTTTAATCATTCTAGGGCTATTATCCTAGCTTGAACACTAAACCACAAGCGATGTTGCAAAACCAACTTGTGCGTTAAGCCAAGAACTTACGACTCATTTAGCATTATAGGTTTCGCTTGCGTAAATTATCATTATCAAGTTTTTCTAAAGCATTAACAGCCACAGCGATCAGTATTGTGTTGGCGGGTAGTATTGCCCATAGCTTTGCCAATAACGACCTTCCAGATCTTGGCACCGCAGCCGTTAATACCTTCAGTCTAGAAAAAGAAAGCGTGTATGGCGACGCCTACATGCGAGTTATTCGTTCAAGTACACCAGTATTAAACGATCCGGTGTTAAGCCAATACTTATCCGAGCTCGGTAATAAACTGGTGGCTAACGCAACAGGCGTTAAAACCCCGTTTTATTTCTTCTTATTGCGTAATGATGAAATTAACGCGTTTGCCTTTTTTGGTGGCCATGTTGGTGTGCATACCGGATTATTTTTAAATGCTGATAATGAAAGTGAACTCGCCTCAGTATTAGCCCACGAAATTAGCCATGTGACACAGCGACACTTAGCGCGCTCGCTTGAAGCACAACAAAAAAGCTCAACAGCAACTATTGCAGGAATGCTAGGCGCGATATTACTGACTATTGCGGCGCCACAAGTGGGTATAGCAGCACTGGCAACAACTCAAGCCCTTGCGACACAATCGTCAATTAACTACACCCGACTCCACGAAAAAGAAGCCGACCGCATTGGAATGCAGATTTTAGTTGATGCCGGTTTTGACCCTAATGCTGCGGCGACATTCTTTGGGCAATTGGCCGTACGTTACCGTTTTTCAACCACTCCGCCACAAATGCTATTAACTCACCCATTACCTGAATCTCGAATAACAGAAGCCCGTAACCGTGCAGCTCAATATCCCGAACGGCATGTTCCAGATAGTTTACTGTACCAATTGGCTAAGGCGCGAATTCAAGTTCGATTCTCAAGCTTTAGTGATGATGCGGCACTGTCTCTATTTGAACAGCAATTAAAAAAACGTGAATATACCCATAAAGATGCCGCGCTTTACGGTAAAGCCTTGGCATTGTTTCGCTTAGAAAAGTTTGAACAGGCAGAAGTCATCATTGATGAGCTACTGAAAAAAGACGACAATAATTTGTTCTATATCGACACTAAAACCGACTTATTGGCTCAAAAAAAGGCTTACCCACAAGCCATTGCGCTATTAGAATCACAGCGTAAATTAAAACCTACGTCACAAGTGATTAATATTAACCTTGCCAACATTTATGTTGAGGCAAATCAACCTACTAAAGCTATTCCATTGCTGGAAGAAACCATCTTTTTAGACAAGCAAAACATGCTGCCTTATCAAATTATGTCCGATGCATACCGCAAGCTTGATAACAAAGCATTAGAGTATTATAGCAATGCTGAAATAATGGCACTGACTGCAAACTATCAAGGTGCGATTGACCAACTTAACTACGCTTACCGTTACTCAGAAGGCAAAACCTTGCAATTAGCCCGAATTGAAGCCCGGATAAGACAGTTCAGACAAGCTGACAGAGAAATGGACCAGTTTAAGTAAGTATAACTGTATCTCTTTACGCATAATTTTTTGATAGAATAATGGCAAACGTATTGTTTGCCATTTTTTATGACGGAAAATAAACATGACAAAAACTAAAACGACTATTCTACACAACCCTCGTTGCTCAAAAAGCCGTGAGACACTTGCATTATTAGAAGCAAACGGAGCAGACATCACTGTCGTTGAGTACTTAAAACAACCGCCTAGCGAAACTGAAATCAATAATATTTTATCGTTACTCGGTGTTAGCGCCCGCGAAATGATGCGCACCAAAGAAGACGAATATAAAGCTCAAAATTTAGCAGACCCAGCACTGACGGAAGCGCAACTGATTAGCGCAATGGTCGCCACACCAAAGTTAATTGAGCGCCCAATTGTACTGGCTAATAATCAAGCTGCCATTGGCCGTCCACCTGAAAATGTTTTATCTATTCTGTAACGAGTAACATAATGACCACACAAACCTTGTTCCAACTCAGCCGTATTGGTTACCTTGCTCTACTCTTGCTACTTAGTGGCTGGTTTATACAACAAGGCTTAAATGGCACTTATTCACTTGGTTTTAGTCTAATTTGGATTGTCCCATTACTCTTTCCGCTAAAGGGTATTATTACCGGTAACCCATACACCTATGCCTGGGCCAGCTTTATTTTATGTGTGTATTTACTGCATGGCTTAACCTTGGCTTATATCACCGCTGACGCATTCATTTTTGCCTTAATAGAATCCATTTTGATTTGTATTTTACTGGTCACCTTTCCTTTCTATGCCCGCAAACGCGGCCGTGAATTAGGCTTAGGGTTAAAGAAAAAATCTGAACAAAAATAGAGCCTTAGCATTTAAATGGTTTTATTAAAAAGCACCTTATGGTGCTTTTTTGTTTATTGCGTTACCACAATACGGCATGCTACATTTGTTTGTTAACAAGATGTTGTATAAAAATAACCACAAACAATAATGTCAATCAATAGACATGGAGTCGTTTAATGAATGTACCGCGTAATATAAGCCTTTACAGCCTTTTAGCCAGCACCATCGTACTCACAGCTTGTGGCAGTGACTCTTCCGATAATCACTCAACAGACATACCATCTTCTTCGGCTTTTGAGATCTGTAGCGATGATTCAAACACAAGCTTAGTATCCACCGGTTCTGAACTGGTGTTTATCGTTGAACAAGATTATGCCGTTAATAGGCCTGGCAGTATTACCGCATCTATAGCCGATCAAGACAGCGCTGGCCGTACGTTTCTATGGCAACAAATCTCAGGCCCTACCCTTGAATTAGCCTCAGTCAATAGCCCTGTATTAGCCTTTACACCAGGTAGTAACGATAACTACAGTTTTAAAGTGACAGTGACAGGCGGTTCGAACAATTATGAAGAGATAGTGTCAATAACTGCTGACTCTGCTGATAATATTTTACGGGTTAACCATGATCATCAAATGGTGGCCAATACAGATGCAAGTTTAAGAATTCAAAATATAAATGGCCAAGTGCCCACAGATATAAGTTGGTGCATGTACCCAAATATCGACAACGTAGGTTTTACCAGTGTCGATTTAACTGACACTAATCGACCACTGTTTAACGCGCCAGATGTAAACAGCGACCAACTTATTAGCCTAAAAGCCACAGCGACCTTTGACGGCCAAACAATCAGTGATGATGTACATTTACTTGTCACAAAAGAAACTGCGACGCCATCAAACGCTTACTTTACTAATCCGCTTGCACGGGTTTATCCGTACAAAGCAGATTCTGCCTATGCAGATAATCTTGTCAACTGTACTTATTCTAACCAACAAGTCGCTTCATGTAATATTCTCAATGAGCTGCCATTTATTAGCCAAGACAGCCAGCCGGACCCGATTGATACCATTATGGACAGAGTCGTGGTATCGCATGATTGGATGGGAAAGAGCTTTGAAACTTACCTCCGCGCACAAACAAACAATGACTTTGTTGAACTATTACAATCAGTAACAGCGATTATTATCAGTTACGATATCAGACCTTCATTTTACAGTGGTTACATTGGTGCAATTTATATTGATCCAGAATATTTATGGCTAACACCAGCTCAGAGGGACACCATTAATGAAACCCCAGATTATCGCAGTAACTATGGTGAAGAACTGAATTACCTTTCACCTTATCGTTATGTTAAAGATAACGATTATGCCAGTGAGTACATAGAAAAAGATAACCGTATCAACCGCACCATGGAAAACATGTCTGCTAATTTTGCCAGGCTCATGTACCATGAACTGGCTCATGCCAATGACTATTACCCGCAAAGTATTCATGCCACACTGCAAGGGCCAAGCCTAAGAGAAGAGTTTGACCGTCGTTTTGCTTCAGATGATATGACATCTAGACAACTTCAGATGCGTTACCCATTGCTCAGCGATGAAATGTATGGCCTAGCAGAGGTTAATTACGCAGGGGAATCAGCAAACAGTACTCAAAAAGCCTATACCCCCAGCGATGTCGCTGAGTTTTTTACCAATGATTTAGCTAATGATGATTATGCTTACTCGTCAACACGTGAAGATGTTGCCATGTTGTTTGAAGAAATCATGATGAGCCATCGCTACGGCATTTTGCGCGATATCGCCATTACAGATAAACCTGATGTACAAACAAGCTCAACTATAACCGTGGAATGGGGACAACGCGGCCGAGTTGGACAGGCTGAGTTGCGCGATCGCGCCAGCTACGTTCTCGGTCAAATGCTGCCTGATATTAACACCCAACTCGTGATGGACGGTTTACCAGAGCCTGTTGCGTTAGTGAAAGGCCAAACCTGGGCACAGAATTTAGTCTTAACAGTAGATCAGTCTAAATCACCACAAAAAGTCTCTAACCAGTCTGATAGTGCTGTCATTGATAATCGACCATTGCAGTTTAGTGGCGACCAACATGCACATTAGTCACTGTATTTAACCTGAGTTCAGGTTATTTAGATAAACAAAAACGCCAAATGAATTCATTTGGCGTTTTTTATTGTCATTTACAATGTATGACTGTGTGTTCGCAGCATAGACAAGCGTGATTTATAGCCTAAGCATTTCTTTAATGAACGGAATCGTCAATTTACGCTGATGTACCATCGAGGCTTTATCAAGCTTATCGAGCACGTCAAATAAAGTACGTAAATCACGTGCCATACGGGTAAGCAAAAAACGCCCTACTTCATCAGATAACTGCAAACCGCGCATTGCGGCGCGGCGTTGTAATGCAGCGAGCTTTTCATCATCTGCCATTGGCTGTAATTGATAAATTAATCCCCATTGCATACGCGAGACTAAATCCGGCAGAACAAAACCCGCCTCTGACGGCGATGCATTGCCACTGACAATCAAACGACAATCTTGCTGCTCTGCAATACGATTATACAGATGAAAAATAGCTTCTTCCCACACAGGATGACCGGCAATGGCTTCAACATCATCAATGCAAATAAGCTCTAATGATTCGAGCCCTTCAAAAAGTGCTGGCGAAATACTGGCGTGGATCCCAAGTGGGATATATAAAGTGCGGCGTTCTAAATCATTTGCATGGGCACAAGCGGCATGCATTAAATGGGTACGACCTGATTTTTCAGGACCATAGACATATAACGAAGAGGTTAATTTACCTTCAGCACTGGCTTGAAGCTTTTGGATCAGCTCATCATTACCCGACGCAGGGTAATAACTCTGAAAGGTTTCATCGTCAGGTAAATAAACGGGTAAAGATAATTGTCTCGGTGAGTTTTGTGTCACTCAGATAGGTCTCAAAATCAAAAACGAACTAAGGTCATTATACATGTAAGCGCTCTGTAAATACAAAGCGCCACCATTGATAAGGTTATTGGCCCAACCACTGATACATAAGTGTGGGTTGGGTAGCTTCTGTTTGCTGTTGATAAAATGACTCAACGCTACCCATGGTATCAATTTGTGATAAACGGTTATCAATATTCAGCAAACGCTGTAAATCATTAATATTGCTAAACAACGAAACGCTGTAGGTTGCTGTACTGCCTTTAAACTGGCTTAAACTAATTGATTTAACCGCACTTAACTGACGTAAATAATCTTCAACATTAACCACTTGAGTCATATTACTTAACCCGCTAAAACTCACCTCTGTTGCAGCATTACTGCCCGTTGATGCAATAGCATATTGGCTGATGAAATAATCAGCTAAAATATTCATCATCCGTTTTATTGCTTGTTGATTATCACTCACTTCACCTTGTTGTGCTACCAAGGGCTGAAGCACGCCATTGGTTCTCACTTTGTTGAATAGGCTAATTGAAAACAGCACCCTAGAGCCTTGATTTTCAATATTGGCGATAGCAAAGTAATCAGATTGATAACGGGCAGAAGCAATAAAAACGCTATCGGTAAAACGGCCACGAACGTCATTGACTGTAACCGCCATCACATCATCTAAATCCATCACCGGCAACATAACGGGTATGCCTTTATTGGCAGATTGCTGGCCTAAATCATCACGGATATCTGATTGTGAGGCATCGGCAAGAATAGTAGGTTCACTGTTATCATCAACAGAAAGCCACATTAAGGTCAAAGGACGTTGACTTCCCCACACGGGTAACCCTGCTTGGCGGAGTTTTTCAATAACGCGTTGATGATCAAAGCTGGCTTTAAGCATCAAGTCACCGTTTTGTTCAAAATACCCATATTGAGTCAAAATGACTTCTGGCTCATCTATCTGCGCTTTAATCAAAGGATTTAATACCACACTTGGGCTACCGGAGTTCTTTAAAAACACCGCGGCAAGGGCTTCTTTTAATGCATTGCTTTTAACATCGTTTGCACGTGAACTCACCGCAATATCAGCTTCATTGAGTTTGCCGACTTCAGCAGCTTGCACAATTGAAATTGAAGTTAACGTAATGAGAGGTAACACAATGAGATTAATTAGTTTTTTCAGCATCTGGTAACATAAACGCAGCAAATATAAGTAATAAAATTATATCATAATAAAAAATGGATAACGAAAACTCTTTTTAGCAGCCCGATAACACTAAGGTCAATTTGACCAAGTATTGTAGCGATATCAAATAACTATAATCGCCACACAGTCCTAATACAGGTTATGAAATTAACCGGTTTTATGTGACAATTCGCGCCGTTTAATCACACGCCTACTCTTAGGGACTGTTGACCTTTCAAGGTTGTTTTTGCAGTGAATTGCTGGCCATTATTCACATTTACAAATGCGCGGCAGAGACTTCGAGGTGTAGTTATTCTACATAAAAAGTCGATAACGCAGTAAAAATGGCCAACAAACGCTGCCCGAAGGGTTCGGCTAAAAACGTTTTACTCTTTGTTGAATGAATTTTGCTTAGATGACTAGGCATCAATCCATTCGCCTCGATTAACACGTTTTCAACTCGAACAAAATTCAACCAGCAAAGATTAACAGGCCCTAGATAATGATGGAGAAAAATATGAAACGCGTGTTAATTCCGCTTCAAGGCGCACAGATGTTATTTGTCGCTTTTGGTGCGTTGGTGTTAATGCCACTGCTCACAGGCTTAGACACCAGTGTCGCCCTATTTACTGCCGGTTTCGGTACCCTTCTGTTTCAACTCGTCACCAAACGCCAAGTCCCCATATTTCTTGCTTCTTCATTTGCCTTTATCGCCCCAATTTTATATGGCGTACAAACCTGGGGCATTCCTGCCACTATGGGTGGATTAATGGCGGCTGGGGTTGTGTATATGCTACTTGGCTTAACGGTTAAGTTACGTGGCACTGACTTTATTCACACCTTATTACCACCTGTGGTTGTTGGCCCAGTGATTATGATCATTGGCTTGGGCTTAGCCCCTGTTGCGGTCAATATGGCCTTAGGCAAAAGTGGTGATGGTAGCCTTGTTATTGTTGAACAAAATACCGCTCTATTTATCTCATTGGCTGCGTTAGCGACAACGGTTTTGGTGGCTGTATTTGCCAAAGGCTTAGTACGCTTAATGCCCATTCTTGCGGGTATTTTAGTGGGTTATGGCGTCAGTTTAGCGTTTGGGATTGTTGACTTTACGCCCGTCAGTCAAGCTGCTTGGTTGGCAGTACCTAACTTTGTTGCGCCGGAGTTTAACTGGCACGCCATTTTATTTATGATCCCCGTCGCCATTGCCCCTGCGGTTGAGCACATTGGTGATATTTTGGCGATTTCAAATGTAACCGGTAAAGACTACCTTAAAAAGCCAGGCTTACATCGCACCTTAACCGGTGACGGTATTGCCACTATCGCTGCATCTGCTTTAGGCGGACCACCTAACACCACCTACAGTGAAGTAACAGGCGCAGTGACTCTCACCAAAAGTTTTGATCCGCGCATCATGACGTGGACCGCTGTAACGGCGATTACTTTAGCGTTTGTCGGTAAACTGGGGGCATTAATGCAAACCATTCCGGTGCCGGTCATGGGTGGCATTATGTGCTTGTTGTTTGGCTCGATTGCAGCGGTAGGCTTAAATACGTTAATCCGTCATCAAGTAGATCTGAGCGAAGCCCGTAACCTCAGTATTGTTGGTGTGACGTTAGTATTTGGCATTGGCGGTATGGCATTTGGTATCGGTTCGTTCAGTTTAACTGGCATCAGCTTGTGCGGTATTGTTGCTATTTTAATGAACTTGATTTTACCCGCAGCTAAAAAGCATAAAGCAGACGCCTAAACATTGCGTGAGCAACTAAAGCGTTAACAAAAAGCCCCAATGGCACTATGCAATTGGGGCTTTTTTCATTGTGTGTAAATAAACACACATCTAAAAACGGTTATTCTGCAGCGTCTTCAGTACGGAACTTGTCAGCTGTCGCTTTGATGATGGGTTGAAGCTCACCTTTTTGGAACATCTCAGTGATGATGTCACAACCACCAATCAACTCACCTTCTACCCATAATTGTGGGAATGTTGGCCAGTTAGCAAATTTAGGTAATTCAGCACGGATATCTGGGTGCTGTAAAATATCTACAAATGCAAATTGTTCACCACAGTTGATCATCACCTGAGCCACTTGAGATGAAAATCCACAGCTTGGTAATTTAGGCGAACCTTTCATGTACACAATAATTGGGTTTTCACTAATTTGCTGTTTAATCTTTTCTACAGTTTCCATTTGATTTCCTAAGTACGACGACTGAACATTTAATATCTATTGTACGACACCTAAGCCAATAACAAAATCCCACAGATTGTAAGGTTTATTTACAATCCATAAAATCAATGGCTATATCATAGATAAAAATACCTTAAACATAATCAACACTTAAATAATTGCCACATAAACTAACGTCATCATATGCTAATTAACCTTTTAAGCATTAAAACGGTTAAAAAGAACACATTAATCCCTAAAAATGTAACAAAAGCGTTAGTTTAAACACTATGGGCCATTTGCTATGCAATTTTGACCTCACGCTAACGTTAATTCCCTAAACAATGATTCACATCACAAAAATAATCAGTACAATAGCACTAGAGCAATGTTACCTGATTGGTAAACAAAAACGATAACCTGAATCCATGGAGAGATACTAATGGCTTTCGAACTACCAGCATTACCTTATGCAAAGAACGCACTTGAACCGCACATTTCACAAGAAACTATCGAGTTTCATTACGGTAAGCACCACAATACTTACGTAGTAAAACTAAATGGTTTAGTTGAAGGGACTGAATTTGCTAGCAAAACGCTAGAAGAAGTTGTTAAAACTTCAACAGGTGGCATGTTCAACAACGCAGCTCAAGTTTGGAACCACACTTTTTACTGGAACTGCTTAGCGCCTAACGCTGGCGGCGAAGCAACTGGCGATATCGCAGCTGCTATCAACGCTTCTTTCGGTTCTTTTGAAGAATTCAAAGCTAAGTTTACAGATTCTGCAGTAAACAACTTTGGTAGCGCGTGGACTTGGTTAGTGAAAAAAGCTGACGGTTCTCTAGCTATCGTTAACACTAGCAATGCTGCTACTCCGTTAACTGACGAAACTGTGACTCCATTATTAACGGTAGATGTATGGGAACATGCATACTACGTTGATTACCGTAACGCACGTCCAGAGTATTTAGCTCACTTCTGGCAGCTTGTTAACTGGGAATTTGTTAACAAGAACTTTGCTGCTTAATCTTAATTAACAGTCAAACTTAAGGAGCCTATACGGCTCCTTTTTTATGTGCGTCATTCATTGAAAATAAAACTTTCTTACTACTCCTATTTTTGCAACTATTGCAAATGCTATTGTTTGTCATTGTTTTTGTTTAATTTATTTTAAATAAAACTTCGCGAAGTCTTTTAGCCTGTCCTACACTTTAGTCGTAAAGCCTAATATAAGCTGGATAGGTCTAGCATCTTGATTACCTAGATCCTCACCCATCACTCTGGCTTTTAAAAAGTGAGACTACAGTATGTTTTGAGGGGGTTACCATGGGCATTTTTGAGCATTATCAACAACGTTATGAGAAAAAACTCGACGAGGAATACACCTTAGAGCAATTTCTTGATATTTGTAAGCAAGACAGAAGCGCTTATGTGTCTGCTGCAGAACGATTATTAATGGCAATTGGTGAAGCTCAAATGGTCGACACCGCCAAAAACCCCGTTTTAAGTCGTATCTTTTCCAACCGACTTATTGCCAGCTACCCGGCTTTCAAAGATTTCTTTGGTATGGAAGACTCCATAGAACAAATTGTGGCTTACCTTAAGCATTCAGCTCAAGGCTTAGAAGAATCAAAACAAATCCTTTATCTCCTTGGTCCTGTAGGTGGTGGTAAATCATCGCTGGCAGAAAAACTCAAAGCATTAATGCAACAAGTGCCCATTTATATTCTCAGTGCCGATGGTATGCGCAGCCCGGTTAACGATCATCCGTTTTGTTTGTTTGATCCTGAAGAAGACTGCGAGTTGTTGCAAAACGAATACAAAATCCCAGTGCGTTACCTCAAAACTATCATGTCTCCGTGGGCAGTAAAACGCTTGCATCAATATGGCGGTGATATTTCAAAATTTAGGGTGGTTAAAGTCTATCCGTCAGTATTAGACCAAATCGGTATTGCGAAAACCGAACCCGGTGATGAAAACAATCAGGATATTTCAGCTCTTGTCGGTAAGGTCGATATTCGACAACTGGAACATTTCTCACAAGATGATGCCGATGCTTACGCCTATTCAGGCGCACTGTGCCGTGCTAACCAGGGGTTAATGGAGTTTGTCGAGATGTTTAAAGCACCAATTAAGGTGTTACATCCATTATTAACCGCCACTCAAGAAGGTAACTATAACGGTACCGAAGGCTTATCTGCACTGCCCTACAATGGAATTATTTTGGCTCACTCCAACGAGTCGGAATGGTCGACCTTTAGAAACAACAAAAACAACGAGGCGTTTTTAGACCGGGTATATATTGTCAAAGTACCTTATTGTTTAAGGGTGTCTGAAGAAAAGGCCATTTATCAAAAGCTATTGGCCAACTCTGAATTATCGATGGCACCGTGTGCACCAGGAACGCTGGAGACATTAGCGCAATTTAGTGTGTTGTCGCGTTTAAAAGTCCCTGAAAACTCATCTATTTATTCTAAAATGCGGGTATATAACGGCGAGAGCTTAAAGGACACCGATCCAAAAGCAAAATCGTACCAGGAGTATCGGGATTACGCCGGTGTTGATGAAGGTATGGAAGGGCTATCGACCCGTTTTGCCTTTAAGATTTTATCGCGGGTGTTTAACTTTGACAGCGCTGAAATTGCCGCTAATCCAGTCCATCTTTTTTACGTGCTCGAAAAGCAAATTGAGCAAGAGCAATTTCCGAGTGAAACCGGCGAGAAGTACCTTGAGTTTTTAAAAGGTTACCTTATCCCTAAGTATGTTGAATTTATTGGTAAAGAAATTCAAACCGCTTATCTTGAGTCGTACTCTGAGTATGGTCAAAACATTTTCGACCGTTATGTCACCTACGCAGACTTTTGGATCCAAGATCAAGAATATCGCGATCCTGAAACCGGTCAGTTATTTGACCGTGGTGCATTAAATGCTGAGTTAGAGAAAATAGAAAAACCTGCAGGCATCAGTAACCCTAAAGACTTCCGTAATGAAATCGTTAACTTCGTTTTACGCGCCAGAGCTAACAACGAAGGTAATAATCCTTTGTGGACCAGTTACGAAAAACTGCGCACAGTGATTGAAAAGAAAATGTTTTCTAATACGGAGGATTTATTGCCCGTTATTTCGTTCAATGCCAAAACCTCAAATGATGATCAGCGTAAACACGATGATTTCGTCAATCGGATGATGGAGAAAGGCTATACCAAGAAACAAGTCCGATTATTGTCTGAATGGTATTTACGCGTTCGAAAATCATCGTAATCAACACCCAGCCCTGGCTGAGACTTACTCAGCCAGATCGTTGACTTGGGGGGCGTATGGCAAATTTTATTGATAGACGACTCAACGCTAAAGGAAAAAGCACGGTTAATCGTCAGCGGTTCATTGAACGTTATAAAAAACAAATCAAAAAGGCCGTCAGTGATGCGGTGACGCGTCGTAGTGTCACCGATATTGATAAAGGTGAAAAAATCAGTATCCCTACCCGTGATATAAGTGAACCACTGTTTAGACAAGGTCAAGGTGGTAAACGTAATCGTGTCCATCCGGGTAATGATCAGTTTAATCGTGGCGACCAAATACAACGCCCACGTGGTGGCGGGCAAGGCGGTGCGGGTCAAGGTGACGCTTCAGACAGCGGCGAAGGTAATGACGATTTTGTCTTTAATATTTCAAAAGATGAATACCTAGAACTGCTGTTTGAAGACCTAGAGCTACCTAACTTACAAAATAATCGCCTTAATAAGTTGGTTGAGTATCAAACCTATCGAGCGGGTTTTACCAATGACGGCGTGCCAGCCAATATTAATATTGTTCGTTCACTGCGATCGTCCCTAGCCCGCCGTATTGCGATGTCAGGCAGTAAAAAACGCGCGCTTAAGGAGTTAGAGGCTGAGCTTGAGCAGTTACAAGATATGCCGGGCTCCCAAGCAGAAAAAATACTCGCGTTAAAAGAGCAAATTGAACAGCTCAAAAAACAAATCGCCAATGTGCCGTTTATCGACACCTTCGACTTACGTTACAACAATTATGCAAAGCGTGAAAAGCCGTCCAGTCAGGCGGTGATGTTTTGCTTAATGGATGTGTCAGGTTCGATGGATCAAGCCACCAAAGATATCGCCAAACGTTTCTATATATTGCTGTATTTGTTTTTAACCCGCAGCTATAAAAATCTGGAAGTAGTGTATATCCGTCATCATACCCAAGCCAAAGAAGTTGACGAGCATGAGTTTTTTTACTCGCAAGAAACCGGCGGTACCATTGTATCAAGCGCATTAAAACTGATGAACGAAATTCAACAAGCTCGCTATCCTGAAAACGAGTGGAATATTTACGCAGCGCAAGCATCTGATGGAGATAATTGGTCCGATGATTCGCCCCATTGCCATGACTTATTGGCTAACCATATTTTGCCCAAAGTGCGTTATTTCAGTTATATCGAAATCACCCACCGAGCCCATCAAACCTTATGGAATCAGTACCAGGACCTGCAGCAACAATTTGATAATATTGCTGTGCAACACATTCGTGAAGTCGAAGACATTTACCCGGTATTTCGCGAACTCTTTAAAAAACAAGCTGTATAGGGGGCAATCATGGTTAAAGCAACCCGTAAACCGTTGGATGATGGACCCGAATGGACATTCGACTTACTGGAAAAGTACCAACACGAAATTGCCAACGCGGCTGAGTTTTTTAAATTAGACACATACCCTAATCAAATAGAGATCATTACCGCCGAACAAATGATGGATGCCTATGCCGGCATTGGTATGCCCATTGGTTACACACATTGGTCTTTTGGTAAACGTTTTATTGAAACCGAGCAAGGGTATAAGCGCGGTCAAATGGGCCTTGCCTATGAGATTGTGATTAACTCAGACCCTTGTATTGCCTACTTAATGGAAGAAAACACCATCACCATGCAGGCACTTGTTATGGCCCATGCATGTTATGGACATAACAGCTTTTTTAAAAATAACTATCTATTTAAAACCTGGACCGATGCCAGCTCCATTATTGATTATTTAGTGTTTGCCAAAAATTACATTCGGGAATGTGAGGTCAAATACGGTATTGAGCAAGTAGAATTAACCCTCGACTCGTGTCATGCCTTAATGAACTATGGCGTGGACCGTTATAAACGCCCTGTTGAAGTGTCATTTAAAGAAGAACAGGCTCGCCAACAAGAACGTGAAGATTACCTGCAAACCCAAGTGAACGACTTGTGGCGCACGATACCCACTCAACCACAACAGGCACCGCAAAAGAGTGACAAGGTATTCCCTGAGGAACCGCAAGAAAACATTTTATATTTCATTGAAAAAAACGCTCCATTATTAGCCCCTTGGCAACGTGAGCTGGTGAGAATTGTACGAAAAATGGCGCAGTATTTTTACCCGCAAAAGCAAACTCAGGTCATGAATGAAGGCTGGGCCACATTTTGGCATTACACCATTTTGAACCACCTGTACGATACAGGAAAAGTCAGCGACCGCTTTATACTCGAGTTTTTGCAAAGTCACACCGCTGTCGTTGCGCAACCGTCTTATAACAGCCCGTATTACAATGGTATTAACCCTTATGCTCTTGGTTTTGCCATGTTTGTCGATATCAGACGTATTTGTGAACACCCAACGGATGAAGACCGTCATTGGTTTCCTGATATCGCCGGAAGTGATTGGTTAACAACAGTGCATTTTGCGATGCAAAACTTTAAAGATGAGAGTTTTATTAGCCAATATTTATCCCCTAAAGTCATTAGAGATTTTAAATTATTTGGCATATTAGACGATGAAAAACGCAGTCACTTAGCGGTTTCAGCGATTCATGACGAACAAGGTTATCAAGACATTCGTAGTATCATGTCGCAGCAGTATAACTTATCCAATATTGAGCCCAATATTCAAGTGCAACAAGTGCAAGTTAATGGTGACCGTTCTATTACGTTACGTTACATTCCATTTGATAACATCCCGCTGGCTGACAATCATCAAGAGGTGCTAAAACACTTACATCGCTTATGGGGCTTTCATGTGAGCTTAGAACAAGTGGATGAACTGGGCATGATAAAAGTCATTTCAAGTTGTCCTGAAACGACAGAGGAGAATATCCCTTCACACGATGTTATCGCATAAATCAAAAAAGCCAATCGTTAAACGATTGGCTTTTTTATTTCACTGAACAATATCTTAATCGATGTCTACATCAATATCTGTGTCATTATTAGCTAATGATTTAGCTATTGTCGTGACCAATTTCAGCAGGCATGTCATCACGCAATTTTTGCCATAACTTACCACTTTCAATGCCATTATTACGCATTAATGCAGGTACATCGGCATAGTTTTTATCTTTGGCGAGTTGCTCGAGTTTAACGTAAAAACGCATGGTTAACTCTCGTGCTTCTTGGCTCTGAAAATAAAAACGGCCTACTCGGTTATACAAGCCTTTAAAGCCATTTAATATCAATACATATAAAGGATTACCAGAGGCAAAAGCCAAGGTGTGATGTAATTGATAATCAAATTCAGCATAAGCTTCTGCATCATTTTCTAACGAATGAATCCCTGCTAAAGCGGCAATCGCTTTATCTGGATTGTGTCTAATCGATGCTCGAAAATAAATGTTACTGACATTGCCACGTGCGGACATAAGCTGATCAACCAATAATGGGAATCCATCTGGGTTTAAATCGGCAATGGTTTCGAGAATATTCAGTCCTGAGGTTTCCCAGAAGTTATTCACTTGGGTTGGTTTACCATGTTGAATTTTCAACCAACCATCGCGTGCTAAACGCTGAAGTACTTCACGTAACGTAGTACGAGTGACACCGATGAGTTCAGAAAGCTCACGTTCTGCCGGTAAAATGGATCCGGGTGGAAACTTATTTTCCCAAATGGAACGAACAATGTATTTCTCAGCAAAACTTGCTGGGCCTTTGGCATTGATGATCATTAGCCTTCATATCCTATTGCTAAACAATGGCGAAACTATTGCACTGATCATACCAGAGCGGTAGAAAATAAAAACCATTGTTTATTCACAATACTTTTAAAGCACAATTTTTAACCTGCAGAAAATCACTCTAATTTAATTTATTGAATAAAGCTCACATTACGCCACTAGAATCATCGTAATATGGCGATTTTACTCGATAAAATCGACCAAGTTTAGTATATACTCATGTAGCTGTTTTGTTAGTGCGATGTATGATTATTTGCCCAAGCAACGAGATTACAATTCGATTTTACTTACGCTACACTAACGGCAAATTTAATGGCCATATCGCGTACACCAATTTAATAGGTGAATTAACGCATTGTTTGTTAAGGCAATACTTCGCTATTTTACAACAAAAAAACAGGCTGTTTTATACCAATGACGTGCCTAGGGTTTAATGAAAATTAATGAAATATTGATTTTCATCAAGTTTTAAATATGAACTTGCCTCTATTCTCCCAAACTTGTTGAAATTAACGATGTGTTGTTTGTTATCAAAAATGGTACCAATACTGTCACATTAACAATACTGGAGAGGCTGCAATGCAGGCAACCAAGAGTCAGGCGCTGTTTGTTAACTTTTTAGGTAATTCGCCTAAGTGGTACAAATATGCAATTTTGGCATTTTTAGTCATCAATCCCCTGCTGTTCTTTTACGTTAGTCCATTCGTCGCTGGATGGGTTTTGGTCGTAGAATTTATTTTCACCCTCGCGATGGCATTAAAATGTTATCCATTACAACCGGGTGGATTACTCGCGATTGAAGCGGTCATGATTGGAATGACATCCCCCACGCAAGTACTGCATGAAATTGAAGCGAACTTAGAAGTACTTTTACTCTTAGTGTTTATGGTTGCAGGTATTTACTTTATGAAACAGCTATTGCTGTTCGTATTTACCAAGATGATCACTAAAGTACGCTCAAAAATTGTCGTGTCATTGATGTTTTGTACCGCATCAGCATTTCTATCTGCCTTCTTAGATGCCTTAACGGTTATTGCGGTTATCATTGCGGTCGCGGTGGGTTTCTACTCTATCTATCACAAAGTGGCCTCAGGCAAGAGCTTTAGTGATAACGATGGCCATGACCATACATCAGAATCATCTGGGCAACTCAATGATGATGAATTAGAAGCATTTAGAGCCTTTTTACGTAACTTATTAATGCACTCTGGTATTGGTACGGCCTTAGGTGGTGTGTGTACCATGGTGGGTGAACCGCAAAACTTAATCATTGCAGCGCAAGCCCATTGGCAGTTTGGTGAGTTCTTCTTACGTATGTCACCAGTGACAATGCCAGTACTGGCTGCAGGTATTTTAACCTGTTTCCTTGTTGAAAAATTCAAGTGGTTTGGCTACGGCGCGCAGTTACCTGATGCAGTACATCGTATTTTAACGGATTATGCTGCGCACGAAGACTCGCACAGAACCAACCAAGATAAAATGAAATTGGTCATTCAAGCCTTAATCGGTGTGTGGTTAATTGTTGGTTTAGCATTGCATTTAGCCTCTGTTGGCTTAATTGGCTTATCTGTCATCATTTTAGCAACGGCCTTTAATGGCGTAACAGATGAACACGCGCTGGGTAAAGCGTTTGAAGAAGCCCTGCCATTTACCGCATTATTAGCCGTGTTTTTTGCGATTGTCGGTGTAATTATTGACCAAGGCTTGTTTGCGCCAGTAATTCAATGGGCACTGAGTTATGAAGGCAATATGCAGTTAGTGATTTTCTATATTGCTAACGGCTTACTGTCTATGGTGAGTGACAACGTGTTTGTAGGTACGGTTTACATTAATGAAGTTAAATCGGCGCTATTAAGCGGTCAAATTACTCGCGATCAGTTCGACTTGCTTGCTGTAGCAATTAACACAGGTACTAACCTACCGTCGGTTGCCACGCCCAATGGCCAAGCAGCATTTTTATTCTTGTTAACCTCTGCTATTGCACCACTTATTCGACTCTCTTATGGTCGTATGGTGTGGATGGCATTACCGTACACCATTGTATTATCAATCGTCGGTGTGCTGGCAATTGAAACCGGTTTCTTAACCGATATGACCCAATCACTATACGATACCCACTTAATTATTCACCATTCGGCGAAAGATTTGGGCGGTATGGTTAGCGGCCATTAATACGGTAGCCCCTCAGGGGAATGGACTTAATAGATAATTTATCTTAAAGTCGACACTGCCCATTTGAACACCCTCAATTGAGGGTGTTTTTTTATGTTTAAAATGCAAGGAGCAGCACTTGTCTGTTTTACAACGTTTTTGTCGTGGTCGTTTATCTTGGGGCTTGCTTGCCCTATCAGGTGTCGTGTTAGAACTTGCAGCACTGTTTTTTCAGTACGTAATGGATTTAGCTCCCTGCGTTATGTGCATTTATGTTCGTGTTGCCGTTCTGGGCCTCATCTTGGCCGGAGTGATTGGCATGCTAAAACCTAAACTGTGGATTTTTCGCTTTGTAGGGTTAGTGAGTTGGGCTGTCTCTTCTGTATGGGGATTTCGATTAGCCTCTGAGCTTAACGACATGCAGGTAAACCCATCTCCTTTTGCGACATGCTCTTTTTACCCTGAGTTTCCAAGCTTTATGCCATTAGATGTGTGGTTACCTTCAGTATTTTCACCTACAGGTATGTGCAGTGATTTACCCTGGACTTGGCTGTCGGTGAGCATGGCACAATGGATGATGGTGTGTTTTGTTATTTATGCGGTGATTTGGTTAGCCATGCTTGTTCCGTGTTTAAAACCGGCAAAGTAACTTATCCCAATTGATGAACAAAAATGTATGGTCCGCCTCGTTATTGCAAATGATATTTTCGATAACGAGGTTGGTTTGCGCTAATGTATTCGGAGTCTTCATTAGGTGCTTTACCACCCGCTCCACGATGAGTTCCGCGCTAG
>NZ_BMQV01000033.1 GCF_014648295.1 Shewanella saliphila | reverse complement strand
CCTTTGGGAGTTTCACCGTGTTCCCACTACGTTGTTGCGCTAATTTATAAGGTACCTACATTACCGCATTAACGCGCCTAGTATTGAAAACACGGTGAAGCTCTGAAACACGGATCTTCAAGTTGAATGGGTATAATAAAAACGGCGAGAGTTTTCGCATCATAATAAAGGGGACAGTATTATGGAAAAAGTTTGGCTAGAAAAGAGTTATCCGCCTGGGGTTGAGTTTGAAATCGATCCAGATAAATACAACTCGTTAGCAGAATTGTTTTTGAAATATACCAAGCAGTATGCAAGTAACACGGCATTTATCAATATGGATGTCAGCATTACTTATCAACAACTCGAACAACAAGCAAAAGAGTTTGCGGCTTACTTGCAAAACGATTTAGGTTTAGTCAAAGGCGACAAGTTTGCCATTATGATCCCAAATGTACTGCAATATCCTATCGCCTTATTTGGCGCATTAATTTCAGGCTTAACCGTTGTTAACGTTAACCCTTTGTACACCGCGCGTGAATTAGAACACCAACTTAAAGACTCTGGTGCAAAGGGCATTCTTATATTAGAAAACTTTGCCCATGTATTGCAGGCTGTTATCAATAAAACAGATGTTAAACATGTCATTACCACCAGTGTTGGTGACAGGTTGGGTATGATTAAAGGTGCGTTAATTAACGGCGCCATTAAGCACCTTAAAAAACAAGTCCCGCCTTTTGATTTACCCAACGCAGTTAAGTTTAATGACGCAATGGCCAAAGGCAGTAAAAGTCAGTTTACGCCAGTCGACGTAGTGGGGGCTGATTTAGCCTTTTTACAATATACCGGCGGTACTACAGGTCCTTCAAAAGGTGCCATGTTGACGCACCGTAATATGGTTGCCAACCTTGAACAATCAAATGCAGTAACCAAAAACGTATACGAAATCGGCAAAGAGTTTATGGTTACGGCACTGCCGCTTTACCATATCTACGCATTAACCTCTAATTGCTTGGCATTTTTACCTTTTGGCGGCCAAAATCTACTGATCACTAACCCACGCGATATGCCGGGGTTTGTTAAAGAGTTAGCCAAGTATAAATTTACCGTTATCACAGGGGTAAATACCTTATTTAACGGCCTACTTAATACCCCAGGTTTTGATCAATTGGACTTTAGCGCACTTAAAATGGGCTTTGGTGGCGGTATGTCGGTACAACGTCCAGTCGCTGAACATTGGGAGCGTGTAACTCACTCTAAATTGTTAGAAGGTTACGGTTTAACTGAATGTGCACCATTGGTGACAATGAGTCCGTATAATCAAGAAAAATATAATGGTTCTATTGGCTTACCTGCATCATCGACTGACATTCGTTTGGTTGGCGCTGATGGCGAAGATGTTGCCTTAGGCGAACCTGGCGAAATGTGGGTTAAAGGTCCACAGGTGATGAAAGGCTATTACAATCGCCAAAAAGCCACCGACGAAGTATTAAGAGACGGTTGGTTAGCCACCGGCGATATTGCCACCATGGATGAAAATGGTTTCTTTAGGATTGTAGATCGTAAAAAAGACATGATTATTGTGTCTGGTTTTAACGTATTCCCTAACGAAATTGAAGAAGTCATCGTATCTCATGAAGGCGTGCTCGAGGCTGCTGCTGTGGGTGTTTCTTGCGATGCGACTGGTGAGCGCGTTAAAGTTTACATTGTGCGTAAAGATCCTAATCTGACTGAGCAAGATATTTTTGATCATTGCGCCGAAATGCTAACTAATTATAAACGCCCTAAAATCATTGAATTTATGGATGAATTACCTAAAAGTAATGTCGGTAAAGTATTACGCAAAGACTTGCGTAGTCAGGCATAGCTTATCAACAGCGCTGAGTCAGCTTTATAGCGACTCAGCGTGTCTTTACACCAAAATCAACATCAGTTATCACAATGCAATAGGTCATCTAAGTGTTAATCACATTCACTTTGCCATTGAGTCGCTGTAAGAGTAAGTAATCATTATTTTATGTTAGAAATTTATGCCGGTAACACGGCCTTAAAAACAATCCAACAACGGGGATTTTCACCAGAGCTATTTAGCTCTTTTTTGGGTGCCAGTGGCGGCCCTAAATGGTTTACATTGTTGGGGTTAGATAAATATTTATTTGGCGAATTTTTTAAAGACAGACAACAGCCATTAAACCTTATCGGCTCAAGTGCTGGGGCATTTCGTGCTGCATGTTTTGCACAAAACGACCCTGTTGCAGCAATACAGCGTTTGGCTAAAAACTACAGCGAAACTGTGTATTCAGATGATAAAAAGCCGCAGCCATTAGAAATCACCACCAAGGCTTTTGAATTACTTGAGGTGTTATTTGGCGCAACAGGCGCTGATGAAATCGTCAATAACCCCGTATTTAAAGCGCATTTTATTGTGGCGAAATGCAATGGCTTGGTGGCTTCAGAAAACAAGCTTAAACAAGGGGTTGGGTTAACTAAGAGTTTTATCAACAATGCGTTGAGCAGACCATTACTTAAAAGTCAGTATGAACGGTTTATTTTTCAACATCATCAAAGTGATTTGTTGTTAAACGATCCAGATAACTTACCGACAACTTCGGTGAACTTGAACTCAAATAATATTAAACGGGCCTTGTTAGCATCGGGGTCTATCCCGATGGTGATGCAAGGGATTAAAGATATTCCTGATTGCCCACCGGGTATGTACCGTGACGGCGGCATTATTGATTACCACTTTGACTTTGATATTCAAAATGCAGGCTTAACCTTATATCCTCATTTTAGTTCAACCTTAAAAGCAGGTTGGTTTGATAAAAATTTGTCGCGTAAGGTGAGGTTGCAACATTACGATAAAACGGTGTTGCTTTGTCCCTCTGCCGAGTTTGTTGCGTCATTGCCTTATCAAAAAATTCCCGACCGCAAAGATTTTATTGAATTAACACCCGAGCAACGAATCAAGTATTGGCGACAAGTGTTTGTTGAAAGTGAAAATTTAGCGCTGCATTTTAAACATTTTTATCGTCACCAAGATATCAATAGCATTAAAAAAATTAGCCAGCTTGTGAGCTAAAAAACCTATAAATAACGCCTGATATTGGCGCCTAATCAACTAAAAATGAGAGTGTACACATGAGCACATTTACCGCAATTAACCTTATCGCTCGCCCACAAGGCGGCCCAGTAGGCCCAGAATTATTTGAAGTAGTGCAAAAGCCAATGCCAACGGTTGCCGATGGACAATTCCTTGTTAAGCAAAGCCATATGTCGTTAGACCCAGCCATGTTTGGCTGGATGAGCCCTGATACAGAAAGTTATATCCCGCCGGTTGAGTTAGGCGAGGTGATGCGCAGCTCAGGGATTGGTGAAGTCGTTGAAAGCAAGCACCCAGATTTTAAAGTGGGTGATCGGGTAATGGGCATGATGGGGTGGCAAGAATACTTTTTAAGTAATGGTCCAGGGTTAAACAAAGTGACCGCGCCTTTACCCGATGAAGCCATATTATCTGTGTTTGCGTTACCCGGTTTAACAGCTACCCAAGGGCTTTTTAATGTTGGTAAACCTCAAAAAGGTGAAACCATTGTTGTGTCTGGCGCCGCTGGTTCGGTGGGCTCAATTGTGGGGCAGTTGGCCAAAGCCGATGGCTTAACGGTAATAGGTGTTGTCGGTAGCGATGAAAAAGCAGATTGGATTGTTAATGAGTTAGGTTTTGACGGGGCGGTTAATTACAAAACCGATGATATTGAAGCCAAACTCGCTGAGTTAACGCCAAAGGGTGTTGATATTTATTTTGAAAACACCGGCGGTCCTATTCAGCATCATGTGTTTGCCAGAATGAATGCCCATGGCCGTATTGTGGTGTGTGGCATGATTGCCGATTACCCAAAAGCGGTACCTGATTTAGGCCCAAATTGGATTCAGGTGATTAAAAAGCGTTTGACTATTCAGGGCTTTACTATGCCAGACCACTTTGGTGACGTACCGGCGTTATTACAAAAGCTGACGCCCTATGTCATGAACGGACAAATTAAACATCGCGCGCATGTGTTAGATGGGCTTGAATCAGCTATGACCGGACTTAATTTGTTTTTTACCGGTGCCAACAAAGGCAAATTAATCGTTAAAATTTAACCGTTAATCCATCAGCACAATTTTACAGATTGTGCTGTTTTTTTATGTCTGGCCGAGCAGGTAAATAATATGAGCGAAATCAATACCCATTATCGAAATTGCAATATCTGTGAGGCCATGTGTGGCTTAGAAATTAGCTATCAAGATAAGCAAATTATCTCTATTAAAGGCGATCAACTTGACCCATTTAGTCAAGGTTACAATTGCCCCAAAGCATTAGCGTTAGAAGACTTTTATACCGACAACGATCGATTAAAAACCCCAATTAAACGCACCGCAACGGGTTGGCAAGCGATCAGTTGGGATGATGCCTTTAGCGAAATCGTCAACAAAATTAAAACTATCCAACAGCAACATGGCAATAATGCTCAGGCCGTTTATTTAGGTAACCCTAATGCCCACAGTTTAGGCAATGCGTTATTTCTAAAACCGTTTATGAAGTCACTTGGCACCCTTAATCGGTTTAGCTCCGCTTCTGCTGACCAATTACCACACCATGTGGCCGCTAATTTTATGTTTGGTGCAGGCATGTTAATCCCGGTGTCTGATATTGACCGAACCGATTTTATGTTAATTATTGGCGCGAATCCTGTCGTCTCTAATGGCAGTATGATGACCGCGCCTAATGTGATTGGCCGCTTAAAAGCCATCCAAAAACGAGGTGGCAAAGTGGTGGCGGTTGACCCACGCAAAACCCGCACCGCAAAAATAGCCGACCAACATGTGTTTATTCGCCCTGAAAAAGACGCCTTTTTATTGCTGGCACTCATTCATTGCGTGTTTGCTGCTAATAAAGTCAATTTGCGTCATTTAAGCGATAAGGTTGATGGGTTAGATGAAATCGAAAATTTAGCAAAAGATTTCTCGCCACACGTGGTCAGCCCGTTAGTAGGTATTGAGGCTGAGGTGATTGAAACCTTATCAGCGCAAATGCTCGCAGCAGACTCTGCGGTGTGTTACAGCCGCATGGGCGCATCTACCCAATCGTTTGGCGGCATTTGTTTATGGCTCACCAACGTGCTTAATATTATTACCGGTAACTTTGACCGTGCAGGCGGGGCAATGTTTCCTCAACCAGCATTTGATTTATTGCGTAATCACCAAGCGGGTCATAAAAGCTCATTTGGTCAACATCAATCACGCGTGCGCAAATTACCGTTTTTTAATGGTGAGTTTCCGGTCGCAGCGCTAGCGGAAGAAATCCAAACCCCGGGTGAAGGCCAAATTAGAAGCTTAATTACCGTTGCAGGTAATCCGGTGTTATCTGCACCGAGTGGTCACCAACTTGCGGCTGCATTTAGTGAGCTTGATTTCATGGTGTCGATTGATATTTACCTCAACGAAACCACCAAATACGCAGACATTATATTACCGGGCACGACTGGCGTCGAAAATTCACATTTTGATATTTTCTTCAACTCATTTTCGGTGAGAAACACGGTTAAATATTCAGCACCATTATTTGAAAAGCACAGCGAACAACGCAGTGATTGGCAAATACTCAAAGAGATTTCAGCGCGCATGCTCAATGTGCCTGCTGACGACCCAATGCAGCAGGTTACCCCTGAAATGATATTGGATATGGAACTTAAAAAAGGGCCATATGGCAAACAGGGCATGAGTTTACAAAAGTTAATTGATAATCCACACGGCATTGATATTGGTCCGCTTATGCCGTGTTTGTCTGAGCGGATTAAAACCGCGAATGGCAAAATTGATTTGTTTCCTGCTGTTTATCAAGATGATTTACCGAGATTAAACGCTGTCATGACGCAAAGCGCTCGTGATAATCAGTTTCCATTTGATTTAATCAGCCGCCGTTTAGTGAAAAGCCATAACACCTGGACTCAAAATTCACAGCGGCTAATCAAAGGTAAAAATCCGTGTACTTTAGAAATACACCCACATGATGCACAAGCCCTGGGGGCCAAGACTGGCCAGCAGGTAATCGTCAGCTCAGCGGTTGGTGAAATTAAAATAGACATTGTGATTACCGATGACGTGCAACCCGGTGTGGTTACCATGCCGCAAGGTTGGGGTCATAATCAACAGGGCACCAATATGTCGATAGCAGCCACTCAACCCGGTGTGAGTATTAATGATTTAACAGATGCTAAACGAGTTGATATGCTGACAGGAAACGCGGCTTTCAATGGCACACCGGTAGCGATTAAGCTTGCTTAATGATTGAACGTATTATCAAAAATAACGAATAAATAGAAAGGCTAACCATGTTTAAAAGTACCCAAAACTACATTGCATCAAACGATCTCACATTAGCGGTTAATGCAGCCATTGCACTCGAAAAACCGTTATTGATAAAAGGGGAGCCAGGTACAGGTAAAACACAGTTAGCAGAAGAGTTAGCGCGCTCGCTTAATTGTAAACTGTATCAATGGCACATTAAATCGACCACCAAAGCCCAACAAGGTTTGTATGAGTACGATGCAGTATCACGCCTGCGTGACAGTCAATTAGGTGATGCTAGAGTGCATGATATTGGCAACTATATCGTCAAAGGTAAGCTATGGCAGGCGTTTGAAGAAGAACAACGCCCCATTTTATTAATTGATGAAATTGATAAAGCTGACATTGAGTTCCCTAACGATTTACTGCAAGAGCTCGATAAGATGGAGTTTTATGTTTATGAAACTCAGCAAGTGATCAAAGCAAAACAGCGTCCCATTATTATCATCACGTCTAATAATGAAAAAGAGCTGCCAGATGCGTTTTTACGTCGCTGTTTTTTCCATTACATTAAGTTCCCAACCAAAGCGGAAATGGAAAAAATCATCGATGTGCATCATCCAGATGTAAAGCAAACCCTGTTAACTCAGGCTTTAGATGTGTTTTTTGATTTGCGCGAAGTTAATGGCATTAAGAAAAAACCTTCAACATCTGAGCTCATTGATTGGTTAAAACTACTGATCTCCGATGACATTTCGCAGCAGACATTACTCGATAAGCAATCTGATATTATTCCGTTATTTGGCGCATTACTAAAGAACGAACAAGATGTGTCATTGATTGAAAAACTGGCCTTTATGAGCCGCAGAAACAGGTAGCATCGCTGTGTTTATTGATTTTTTTCTCACCTTAAAAAAACACAAAGTACCTTGTAGTTTGCGCGAACTACTTGACCTTATCGCCTTGCTTAAAAAAGGTGTAGTATTTGCTGACGTAGAAGAATTTTATAACCTGGCCAAGATTGTCATGGTTAAAGATGAAATCTATTACGACAAATACGACAACGCCTTTGCAGAGTATTTTGAAGGCATTGAACATATTGATATTTTTGACAAATTATTACCAGAGGATTGGCTGCGTAAAGAATTTGAAAAAAACTTAAGCCAAGAAGAAAAAGACCAACTCAAGGCGCTTGGCGGTCTTGAAGAGCTAATGAAGACACTGAAAGAGCGCCTTGAAGAACAAAAAAAACGTCATGCTGGCGGTAATAAATGGGTGGGTACTGGCGGCACATCGCCTTTTGGTGCTTATGGTTATAACCCCGAAGGCATACGAGTTGGTCAGGATAAAAACCGCAATAACAGCGCGGTGAAAGTGTGGGATAAACGCGAATTTAAAAATTTCGACCAGGACCGGGAGCTCGGTACCCGTAATATTAAATTAGCCCTTAAAAAGTTACGTAAATTTGCCCGTACAGGCGCCAGTGAAAAGCTTGATATCAATACCACGATCCGCTCAACCGCCCAAAATGGCGGCTTACTCGATGTGCACATGGAGCCTGAGCGTCATAACGCGGTAAAAGTGCTGATGTTTTTCGATATCGGCGGCTCCATGGATGATTACATTCATACCTGCGAAGAGTTATTTTCAGCCGCGCACAGCGAATTTAAGCACTTACGCTTCTTTTATTTTCATAACTGTTTATATGAAAAAGTATGGCAAGACAATAATCGCCGGTTTGATAAAACCATTGAACTCGATGAAGTGTTACGCACATTCTCATCTGACTACAAAGTGATTTTTGTCGGCGATGCCACCATGGGACCCTACGAAATCATTGCCAAAGGCGGCAGTGTTGAGCATTGGAATGAAAAACCCGGCATAGACTATATGAATCGGCTACTCGGTCATTTTAATAAAGTCGCCTGGTTGAATCCACAGCCAGAACAATACTGGCAGGTGCATCATTCAATTTCGATTATTCAAAAACTGGTTGGCGACAAAATGTACCCGTTAACTGTCGATGGCATAGGCCGTGCCATTAAAGATCTCAGTTAAAAGAAAGATTGTTGTTCACTTAATGAGTTTGGCGAACGGCTCGACTATTGAACGCAGCGAACGATACGACAACATCACTTTACGCTCAACTTAGTGATAATTGATAAAAACACTTAAACAGGAAGGTCAATCATATGGATTTTTTACGCACCGACGACAGTTGTTTTACCCATTTGCCTGATTATCATTTTAACGCCAATTACTTAATGGTCGACGACGCTGAAGGTGGCCAGCTAAGAGTGCATTATGTTGACGAGGGCCCCAAAGATGCTGCACCAATACTCTTGCTGCATGGCGAGCCAACATGGAGTTTTTTGTACCGTAAAATGATCCCTATCTTAGTTAAAGCCGGGTATCGGGTCATCGTGCCCGATTTAATTGGTTTTGGCCGTTCAGACAAACCGACAAAACGCTCAGATTACACTTATCAGCGTCATGTCGACTGGATCACCTCATTGATGTTACAGCTAAACCTCAGTGATATTACTTTAGTGTGTCAGGATTGGGGCGGATTAATTGGTTTACGATTAGCGGCAGAGCACAGCGAACGTTTCGAGCGAATTGTCGCCGCTAACACCATGTTGCCCACAGGCGATCATCAACCCGGAGACACTTTTCTAAAATGGCGCCAGTTCTCACAAGATGTAGAGGTGTTTCCAACAGGTAACTTAATCAATAGTGCTTGTGTATCAAGTTTAACGCCCGAGATCGTTGCCGCGTATGATGCGCCATTTCCTGATGAACGCTACAAAGAGGGCGCGCGTCAGTTTCCTTTACTTGTGCCAATCACCCCAGATGACCCCGCAGCATATAAAAATCGCGCAGCCTGGAAAGTGTTATCACAATGGCAAAAGCCGTTTTTAACCGCCTTTAGTGACTCAGATCCTATTACCAAAGGCGGCGACGCCTTGATGCAAAAGCTCATTCCCGGCACTCAAGGGCAAAAGCACACCACCATAGTCAGCGGCGGACATTTTTTACAAGAAGATAAAGGTGAAGTGTTAGCCGAAGTGGTTGTGCAATTTATTGCTGATAATCAATAATGCCTGAGTGACAAGTGACAAGTGACAAGTGACAAGTGACAAGTGACAAGTGACAAGTGACAAGTGACAAGTGACAAGTGACAAGTGACAAGTGACAAGTGTGACATAAGGTAATGTCAGGAAATGACTTTTAAGGAGCCAATATGTTGTATCACGGAATTTCGATTATGTTGGCCCCAGTGCTTGTGTTACAAGGACTCAAAGTGCGCCGCACCACGCCAAGACTTGCCGAACCAGAAGGTGAACGTGTTGGTCAAACGGGATCACATCCTCAGTTAAGCTTATTGATTTTAGGTGACTCTGCCGCCGCGGGTGTTGGGGTGGCAAATCAAAGCCAGGCGTTACTTGGTCAGGTTATTGAGCAATTAAGCCCAACATTAAATGTTAACTACGCCTTGTTTGCTAAAACAGGTGCAACCACATCAACCACCTTAGAAGCGATACAACAAATTGACACTGATCATCCCGTGCTCGGGCAAGGGCATTATGATGTCATCGTTACCTCATTAGGGGTCAACGATATTACCTCATCGGTGAGTTGTGAGAAGTGGCTTTTACAGCAACAAGCATTGTTTACATTGCTTAAAGAGCGCTACACGCCAAAACAAATTTTAGTGACAGCATTGCCACCCTTAGGACTGTTTCCCGTTTTGCCCAATCCACTTCGGTGGAGTTTAGGCAAACGTGCCAATCAATTTAACCATCGTTTACAGCAATTAATACTTAAGCTCAATCAGCAGCAGGGCAATCAAACGAGTCAATTTACCATGATTACATTGCCGTTAGACAACCCACAACCCGAGATAAGCATGCTCGACTTTATGCGCCAGGTCATGGCTAGTGATGGATTTCACCCAGGCGCACCGATTTACAATGCATGGGCAAGCTTAGTGGTAGAACAAATAGTGGATGGTGTTGTAGCCCCAACATGAGTTTAAACATGTGTTTAGGTTATGGCCTGCGGCCACTAACGTCGTGGCGCTTCGCCCGAAGCAAAATAAGGTAGTAAGTTGCCAACTTACGCAGGATAATTTAATCGTCTTATCGATAATACTGTTGAGCCGGGAGCCAGGTATTTTCCTTTGTCATTTTGCACTTATTGCAACTGCTCACGTATTCTTTTGTAAAGAATCTTCAACGGCCTCAAGTTAAGAGTTGAATGTGGACTGTTGAAAGCAATATACGAAATTAATTTATCTATCTTATTGAATTTTTTGTGACTTTGTTAAATATCAATTTTACAACTATAGGTACGCAACTTTTAGCGTTTTCGCCTGCAGCCTTCGTCTAAAATTAAATCATTATACTATTAGATTGAATTTATCGATTTGAGTAATACTAAATACGTAGGTTATCGGTCAGATGATTAAATGTAATAGTCGTTATGGTTACCTTCATAAATTGGGGTGGCAAGCTTAAAAAATAATATGATGTTCTTGTTCATCAGCTCGCATTCTTTATCATAAGAAGGTCAGCGGCTACCTCCAGTCCAAACCTCCCGATTAAGCCCTTGCCATTCGCTAGTAGTTAACGTTTAATAACTGTATGTTATTTGAACGGTGTTCTTTCTACAGAGAACTTTCACCTCAATAGTTCATGCCCATGCTGGGTGTACACAACGTAATCAACCGGACGGAAAATACTTCTGCTCTAAATTAAAAGCACACTTTGGATATAGTATGACAGAAAACAACGAGATTAGAATTACCAAAAAGCAGACGGAAACTGCGATAGTGAAGATCCCTGAATCGGATTTTATTGATAAACAATATGATGTGGACTATCCACAAAACCTTAAAGGGATCTTTTTTCTTTTGAGCACGCCGCGATCAGGAAGCACCATGATTTGTGATCTTCTTTATAAATTTGGTTTTTGTTTGGCGCATGAGTATTTCCAGCCCTATCAATACTTGCCAATACTTGCGAACAGATGGGGATGTCTTAAAGAAGACTTACTTGATAAGGAGAAGTTCATAAATCAATTGATTCGTTTTCGTACATTGAAAAGTGGATGGCTCGGCATAAACTTGCATGGAAGCCACCTACCTATCTATTACAATTTTAAAGAGTATTTTCCAAGCTCTAAGAAAATCTTTATAAGAATTCGGAGGAGAAATGTCATCGCACAAGCAGTATCATACGAAATTGCTAGTCAAACGGAAAAGTGGAGTAGTAAATTCAAAACCGATGTTACGCCCGTGTACTCTTTCGACAAGATAAAAAGTAAAATTAAGGCGATTAAACAGCAAGAAATTATTACTGATGTTTTCGTTTCGTCATTAAATGAAAACGTGATAGAGATAGTCTACGAAGACTTTATAACGAATCCAAGCGAAGTTTTGTACTCTGTTATTCCTGAAGAGCTTCTAAAAAAGGTAATAGTCGAACCATCCATAAAAAAACAAAGCTCAAATCTTAACAAACTATGGATAGATCAATTTAATCAAGAGTTTTTTAAAACAAATGGCAAAGGTATTCCCGCAAAAAAACAAAAGCTAATTTTACCGATTCGAATCATCAAGAGAGTATTGCCATCTCTAAGAAAATACATAATTCGTTAATTATCTGCGATAAAATCTCACGGTTTAATTTTTTTCAACGCGTAAGAAACGGGAATAATGCCCTAATCGGGTAGCAGGAGGTATAAAGCCTCACTCCCCTGTATGCAGCTACGTACACGACTGAATGGCTAATGATGCTCCAGGCATCAAAATGGCATTCCTCCGCCAACGCTCTTCTTTGCAAATTTTGTCAGAAGCCATAACTGGAAATCCTCAAATAAACGCTTAAATTTACGGATACCGTTGAAGACTTTGCATAAAAACACGTAAACTTGTCATGACCTGTCATGTATATTTTAGCCACGCATATCTTAGCCAAAACTAAAAGCACAACAAACACCAGGATCCCGGCTCAACAGCACTGCCGGGACGACGAGAAAGAGGTTAGTAATTTTCTATCATCTACGAGTTAAGGCTTAACGTGCTGTTACTGCTTGGTATAACTAATCCGATACACTGCATTGGCAAAGTCATCTGATACTAAAATAGAACATAGAACATGGCCACCCAGCCTAAGTGGATGAATATTGTACAACCAACTAGGCTTAGTTACCTTTAACTCTGACAGGTAATCTAAGATGGCCAGACCAAGACAGACAATCGTTAGTCTAGAAGATACACCTTACTATCACTGTTGTTCTCGTGTGGTACGTAAGGCATTTCTTTGTGGAATTGATAACTCAACAGGTGAGAACTTTGAGCATCGGCGTGAGTGGGTTGATGCTCGTATTATTGAATTGGCGACCATATTTGCTATTGATATCTGTGCCTATACAGTGATGAGTAACCACTTGCATGTGGTGTTAAAAGTCGATGCTGACAAAGTTAAAGAGTGGTCAGATAAAGAAGTGCTCATTCAATGGCACAAGGGTTTTAAAGGTACGTTACTCACGCACAAATACCTAAAAGAAGAAGACCTTAACTCATTTGAGCTACAAACGGTTAATGAATGCATTACCGAATACCGTAAGCGCTTAATTGATATTAGTTGGTTTATGCGTTCACTCAGTGAGCCCATCGCCAGAATGGCCAACAAAGAAGATAAGTGCACAGGGCGATTCTGGGAAGGTCGCTTTAAATCTCAAGCACTGCTTGATGAAGCCGCAGTACTCGCCTGTATGGCTTATGTCGATTTAAACCCTGTCAGAGCCAATATGGCTGCAACCCCTGAAACCTCAGATTACACCAGTATTCAGCGACGTATAAATTCAGCAATGAAAGGTGAGCAACCAGCTGAGCTATTACCGTTTGTGGGTAATGAACGACTTAATATGCCTAACGGGCTCATGTTCAGCGTGAAAGACTACATTGTACTGGTTGAAGATACCGGTCGAATTATTCGAGAAGATAAGCGTGGCGCAATTAGCTCAAGCAGTCAGGACATACTGAATAGATTAAACATCCCAGCAGAGAATTGGCTTAAAATCACTACAGAGTTTGGTGCATTATTTAAAGGTGCTGTCGGAGCACTACCTGCCTTAACCGAATATTGTGAGCATTTAGAGCGAAAACGACGACAAGGCGCGGCAAATTGTCAGCGCTGGCTGTGTGCTTAAGTCATCATCCCCAATCAAATTTCAATTCTTCTTATACTTGATTGCTATCAAGTTTTTCTGCTGTACCGAATTTCTTAGATGACAGATAACTTACTCATTTAACGCTAATGATTTAGCCATATCGATTGAAATTAAGTAGTTGAGTACATCAAACATAACTATCGCCAAAGCAATGAAAACGAGTTAGGTTACTTGTACAAATTATGGGTGGCACTTTTCGTTGCACAAATTATGGGTGGCACTTTTCGTTGCACTATGGGTGGCACTTTTCGTTGGTACAAATTATGGGTGGCACTTTTCGTTGCAAGGTTACTTGTACAAATTATGGGTGGCACTTTTCGTTGCACTTTTCGTTCCCTGGCATAATGGCCCAAGTCTTTGGTGAATTTACTCATCTGTCTGGTATTTACCTCGATAAAGGTGAGGACGTTATCTATATTTCTAATCAAATAATACAGGTTAGATGGTTAATGTTTGTGGCCATTATGATCTCGGCATTAGGTGCGGTTATGGACGTTGCTATATCCATCGCGTCAGCTTACAACGAGTTACGAATTACAGACCCTAAACTTTCCCCAACCCAGTTAATGCGTGCCAGTATGAACATTGGTAGAGATATTATGGGAACGATGACCAATACATTAATCTTAGCTTTTGCTGGTAGTTCTCTGACGACTATTATGATGGTTTGGGGGTTAGATATGCCCTTGACACAATTTATTAATACACCAGTGATCGCATTAGCCATAATCCATGCACTTGCAGGTAGCGTTGGTATTGTGCTCACTATCCCTCTCACCGCATGGCTTGCAAGGTATATGCTAAGCCCATCCCGTCAAACGCCAGCAGAGTTAAATAGTACAGCAGCTCAATCTACTGTCACAGATGTCATGGCTCATGACATTAAGCTAGAGCCAAGCGCAGCACTTAACCCAGCAAATGAAAACTGAGAGTCATCAATAGTATAAAAGTGATGGGTGACGCCTTTAAAAACCTTAAAAACATGTGAACAAAATCAATCTAAAAGACTATGTTGAGAAAAATATAGCTATTTTAATATATTAATGTTTTTTGGTTTATTTTTACATTTTATCTTGACACTTTTAGGTGCAATTTAAGTTTTATTTTGAGTGTAAGAATCATTAAATTGCTTTAGTTCAGAGATATAGGAAATGTAGGGTGATGTTAATCAATAACTCAAAGGTCGGCTTTATCGGAGAGCCGTTCAAGCTGTTAGGTGTTTAATACGTCCAACACCTAGAGCATTTCTTTATCTGGGCGAAAAGGTAATAGTATGGCAAAATTAATTGGAATTATTACGATTATCAGTTTGTGGCTATCAGCTAGTGTTTACGCCGCAGATGCGCAGCACTGCGTATCACTTGACGATAACTGGGGAAATAGTTGTGGTTCTCCAGACTCATTGCAAATTAAAGTCAAGAACGGTTGCTCGCAAACGATTTATGTGAAAATGTGCATAGAAAAGAAAAATGGAAAATGGAGTTGTGGAAGTGATTCTACGCTCGCCCCAGGTAGAACGAATACTGGTTTTTACACATGTCATGCTACAAGTAGATACAAGTGGTCTGCGTGCACAGGCGGTTATAAAGAGTGTGGATTTAAGAACCTATAATTAACTTTGAATACTGTGGACAAAAAACGAATTACACAGTTGCACACACGGTTACCACCTAGGTAGCCGTGTAAATTTAATTTAGTGGGTCAGGGTAAAATTTTATAAGAACAGTTTAAAACTTGCCCCTTAAGCTAATTTCTGTCCAAATTAGTCAGAAGCCATGATTGGAAATGCTCAAATTCAACTCTGAACTTGTGGCAGTTGAATACTTTACATAAAAGAACACGTGAACTTGTCATGGCCTTTCACGCATATCTTAGCCAAAACTAAAAGCACAACAAACACCTGG
This sequence comes from Shewanella saliphila, assembly GCF_014648295.1. Classification (GTDB taxonomy): domain Bacteria; phylum Pseudomonadota; class Gammaproteobacteria; order Enterobacterales; family Shewanellaceae; genus Shewanella; species Shewanella saliphila. The sequence continues at coordinate 38,724 of NZ_BMQV01000033.1, read as the reverse complement.
ATCCCGGCTCAACAGCACTGCCGGGACGACGAGAAAGGGGTTTAGTAAACTAGCCATGGTTGAAGAGTTAAGTCAGAACATACGTTTATTTCTTGATATAACTAATCCGATACACTGCATTGGCAAAGTCATCTGATACTAAAATAGAGCCGTCTGTTAAAGTCATCACATCCACTGGGCGGCCCCAGCTTTGCTCGCCTTCAAGCCAGCCGGTAGCGAAGGGTTGATAGTCGATCACTTTATTTCCTTCAACGACCACTTGCATAATGCGGTAACCGACTTTGTTCGTGCGGTTCCACGAGCCGTGTTGGGCAATGAATATTGAATGGTGATATGTGGGTGGGAATTGTGTCCCTTGATAAAACTCCATGCCTAATGCCGCAACATGAGCGCCTAAGGTTAATGCCGGAGGTGTGTTCAGTTTGGCGGTTTTGGTGTTGGAAAAATCAGGATCATGAATGACAGTGTTGTGCACATAGGGAAAACCAAAGTGTTGGCCTGTTTGGGTGACATGATTAAGTTCATCATCGGGTAAATCGTCGCCCATCATGTCGCGGCCGTTGTCGGTAAACCATAAGTCGCCGCTAACAGGGTGGAAATCAAACCCCACACTATTACGCACACCTTTAGCGACAATTGTAGTTTGTTTGGTGTCGATATTGAGTTTTAAGATGGATGCGAAAGGCAGCTGACTTTCACACACATTACAAGGTGCGCCTACGGGAATATACAAGTGTCCATCTGGCCCAAAGGCAATGAATTTCCAACCATGATGGGCTTTATTGGGCAGCTTATCGTAAACCAACTCAGGCGTTGGAATATCCGGTAAGCTGTTTTCAATATTAGGGTAACGCCAAATTTTATCGACTTCAGCCACATACAAACTGCCATTATGAAATGCTAAACCCGATGGCATAAACAAATCTTTAGCGATAACGATTTGCTTATCAGCTTTAAAATCCTGGTTGCTGTCTATAAGGGCATAAACATTGCCAGCCTTGCGACTGCCCACAAATACTGTGCCTTTCTCGCCCAGCGCCATTTGGCGTGCGTTTTCGATATTGTCAGCGTAAATATCAATACTAAACCCTTGTGGGAGTTGTATTTTATTTAACGGTAACGCGGACACAGAAAAACTGAAACACAAGCCACAGGTTAGGGCGGTTATCAATGTCGTTGGCTTTATCATTGCTCATTCCTTTTGCTGCTATTTAATCAACACTGACTATCGCTTGTTACCAATCTTTAATAATCTCTTTGACCATGGCAGCGGTGTTTTCAGGTTGCTCTAATGGGAACATATGGCCGCCTTTAGGCAAGGTCTGTAATTCAATATCATTGAGTTTGGCGAAACGCACAAAATGTTTAATCGGAAAGATATTGGTGTTTTCGCCGTAAATTAGTTTAGCAGGCACGGTGAGTTTGTTTTTGTATTTGACCAGGTTGGTCGGTAAATGCCGAAAAATATCGGCTTCAACGGCTGGGGAGAAGGTGAGTTCTAGGCGTTGATTTCGTGCAATCGAGCCTGAATGCACATAGTCTTGTAAACAACGTGGGTCGAAATTTTTAAACAAGGTCTTTTGTGAAAAATAATCAACTAAATTGGTATTTTCTGGCCATTGATGTTGACGTGTTTTCGCTTTACCCGCCGGAGATAATTTATCAATATAGGGCGTTCGTTTAATAACGCTTAACAAATGCGAAAATGCCCCTGTGACCACGGGTGGGTCTAACATCACTAACCCCCGGAATAATTCAGGATGTTGGCAGGCCGCGATAAAGGAAAGAACGCCACCAAAAGAGTGACCAACACAAATTACTGGCTCATGTTGTTTTTTAATAAATTCAACTAGCTCAGTAACAAGGTGTTGCCAGTTACTGTGAATGGGATACATCACGTTGTGACCAAATTGATTGTGGGCAACCGTGCGATAGTCTCCCTCAAATTGAGTTAAAAAGGTATTATAGCTTCCCGCGGGAAAGCCATTAGCATGCACTAGGTTAATTAATGGTTTAGTCATAATGTCTCTAAATGGTTGAACACTTTTTGCTATCAAATTAAATCATCTATAAAGCGTGTTAGTAGCAAAGAGTGCAATAATCCATAATGCTTAGAATATTTTTGATGGATCTATTTGAGTCAACTCAGCAAATTGTGGCTCGCGCTTTTGTGCTTTAGCTGTAAAGATTTCCATCATATCGTTTTGTGGTTGGAACATGCCGCTTTGCCAAACTGACATGTAATTTAAGCTGTCTGCCACACTATGGTCGCGGGCATAGTTGATCATCTCTTTACAACCAGCCACAGCCAAAGGCGAACGCGCCGCCATTTCTGCCGCCATGCCTAATACTGCATCAAGCATTGACTGATGGTCGTCATACACATGATTGACTAAACCAGCTTGTTTGGCTTCATCTGCAGGCATTCTGCGACCTGTGTAGGCAAGCTCTTTGACTAAACCGATAGAGATAAGCTTAGGCAAACGTTGTAATGTCCCGACATCGGCGGTCATGCCGAGTTTGGTTTCTTCGATACTGAAAAAGGCATCAATGGTGCAGTATCGGCAATCGGCGGCGGTGACCATATCTACCGCGCCGCCAATACAACCACCTTGAATGGCCATTAACACGGGCATACGCACAGATTCTAATACCGAGAAGCAGTCTTGCAATTTAAGCACTAAACGGCGTAATTGTTCATGCTTACGGCCCAACTCAATATTATCTGCGCCATTGTTGGCACTAAATACCGCGAGATCCATACCTGCACAAAAATGTTTACCGGTTGATGAAATCACAATGGCACGTGCAGCTGATTGATTATTTATCGTGTCAATGACTTGAGGAAACTCATGCCAAAAATCGACATTCATTGAGTTCAGTTCATCAGGACGATTAAGCACAATGTGGGCGACTTTGTTGTTAATCTCAACGGTGAGAGTGTTATAGCTTTCCTGCAGACTCATGGTGATATCCTTATACTATTTTTGTTGTTAATGCGTCATGTTCAATTGCAGCATCTAAGGCTGTTAAAATGTGCTGACGTTCTTTTAATTTTGTGCCGTGATGGGCTTTCATATTCAGTTGTTGCATTTGGCTTGCAACAGCAAGGCCGGTTTGCATGAGTTGTTCTGGCGCCACAACCTGATCCAAAAAGCCTGCGTTTACGGCGACTTCTGGGCTAAAAAGTTCAGCATTAATAACCGCTCGAGAGAGGTAATTAATAGGAATACGGTTACGGGCGATTTCAATGCCTGCCTGGTGCATTGTCATGCCGATAGCGACTTCGTTTAAGCCAATTTTAAACGCGCCACTACAGCCGATACGGTAATCACAGCTCAGTAATAAAAATGCGCCTTTAGCAATAGCATGACCGCTGCACACGCCAATAATGGGAGTAGGGAAAGCCAACATTCTGCGAGATAAACTCGAGCCTGCTGTGACCAACGCCATTGCCGCTTCTGGGCTTTGTTTCATGGTATTTAAATCGTATCCGCCCGACAAAATGCCGGGCTGACCAGTGAGTATTACCACAGCAGCTTGCTGCTCCGCATCATCAAGCGCGAGGTTTAATTGTGTAATGACCTCGGATGATATGGCATTTACCTTGCCATTATTGAGGCTAATGATATGGACATTATTTTCTATCGTTACATTGATTAATTGCATATTGCACCTAATGGGTTCGTTTATCGTTTTTAGTTTTCAACCACGGAGCGGGTTAACTGCTTCGCTTTTACGTACTTAGAGTTCAACATACCGACTAAAATACCCGCAGTAAATAGCATGGTAAGGGTGTAAATAGCGGGAGTGAACGACATTTTATAATTGGCGAGTAAGGTTAACGCCATAAACATAGATAAAGTACTGTTTTGGAGACCGACTTCGATGGTTATTGAGGTGCGTTGAGCAAAGTTGAGGCCAAAATATTTACTTGAGTAGTAGCCTAATAGCATGGTTGTGATATTGAGAATGACCGACACTGGCCCTGCAGCAATTAATGCGGGTATAACAATATCTTGTTGAATATACGTTAAAAAGATTATCAATAACGTGAGAAATAAAATACCAAATCGTGACACATGCACCTGAGTGCTTTGTGCGATTTTTGGCGCGTAGCGTCTTACCAACATGCCCAGTGCAATAGGCACAATAGTCAGTTTCATTAGGCTTATCATGGTTGCGATAATCGGTAACTGAAATTCACTGCCTTCACCCATAAAGTGGATCAATGAATAATTGAGCACCACGGGTATGGTAAACACCGTAATTAAACTGGCTACTGCGGTCATGGTGACCGACAAGGCAACGTCGGCTTTAGCCAGGTGCGAAAACATATTGGATGTGGTGCCACCTGGGCATAATACTAATAACATCACCCCTACGGCGTATTCAGGTTCTAACGGCATGATATTGGCTAATGCAAATCCAATGATAGGAAGCAGCAATAATTGGTTGGTTAAGCCGATGGCAACCGCTTTTGGGTATTTAACGACTCGCTTAAAATCATTAACCACTAACGATAAGCCCATTCCCATCATAATCAAAAAAATACACACAGGCATAATTTGCGTATTGACAAACGTTATCAGTTCCATATTGTCCATAATAACCTCTAGTAAGTCTTTCTTCGTTTAGGAAACATCCGTTTATAAACGTTATTCATCATTCATTGGGTAGGATTATCTAACCAGTAGGCGCTGCTGCGCTACCGGACAATACGGCTTAATAATTGTTGCTAAATTACTCGAGTTTGCCGGTGTATTGACGTTGTTGTTTAGCCATTGAATAACACAGACTAGATGTTGATTTTGTTGAAGAGTTTTCATAAAGCACCTTTGTGATTATTATTTTGATGAGTTTATAAATTCATTGATTGCCAGATTAACTGCATCAGGCTGTTCATGTTGGAGCCAGTGGCTGGTATTTGGAAATCGTTTGATGGTGCAATCTGGTACGTAATCCGTTAATCCATCTAGGTTTTCATTAACAAATGCCAAATCTAGTTCGCCCCAAAGGACCAGCGTTGGTATGTTTATTCGGATATTGGGGATTTTGATTTCATTGGTAGGCTTTACCTGAGAAGCGCTAGTAGTACGGTGCTCACCATTATCCTGTGCCTCCAGTGTTTCTTTGGCCGCCAGTTGTGGCATAGCGCGATAGTATTGCAGCATGCCATTGACCGCGCCAGGCTGTTGCCAAACTTGACGATATGAGGCGATAACGTCATCGGTAAAAAATGAGCCTTTATCGCACTGTAAAATGTTGTTCGTGAGGTAGTGGTAATTGTCCTGAGTTAATAAGTTTTCACAATCTTTGCCTATAAGCTGATGAATATAGGCACTTTTGTTACGTTGCTGTGGGTTGTTGATCATTTCGCGAGTAAAAGTGCTGGGGTGAGCCGCATTCAATATTACTAATTGTTGAAGAAGGTGGGGTTTAAACGCCGCTAATGGCCATGCTATGGCGCCACCCCAGTCATGTGCCACTAACGTGACGGGACGCTCTGGACTAAGCGCGGCAATCAATTTGCTCATTACACTTATTAGGTTAGGCAGGGCGTAAAAGTCAGTATTGTTAGGCTTATCACTGAGGTTATATCCTGGTAAATCTGGTGCGATAACCCGATAATGTTGACTAAAAAATGCTAGCTGCTTGTCCCATGTTCCCCAAAACTCAGGAAATCCATGTAAAAAGATGATTGTTTCTAGTGGTTGTTGAGCGGCTTTAGGGCCTGACTCAACATAATGAATATTGATATCATCGATTAGTATATGGTTATGCGTCAGTGTCATGTGTAATCTCAACATTCAATATCAATTAGCGTTAAGTCAGTTCAAGTTGCTGTCAGTTAGTCAAAAAATGCCACTGCCGTGTCTAAGGTTTCGCGCTCTGTACGGGTACGGTTAACTGCAGCTTCATCATCGGCATAGCCAAAAGACATCCCAAATAAAATGCCACGATCATCAGGCAGTTGAAGCACTTCACGGACAGGATCAGGAAATTGTCCTAATGCACCTTGCATACAATTAGACACGCCATGGTCAGCCATGATTAGCGATAAGGTTTGCGCATATATGCCTAAATCGACCGCACCCATAATGTCTAGGTATTTGTCCATAGTGAAAAATACCGCATGAGGGGCATCAAAAAACTGCCAATTACGCACCATCGCCATTTGACGGGCTTTTTTGTCTTCACGCGCGATACCGACTGAACTATACAGCGCATTCGCGGAACCGAACTGACGCTCACGATGAACGCCTTGATATTGTGGTAACCAATTAAAATCAGGATTGGGCGTGGCACCACTCATTAAGGTTTCGATAAATTTGGCTTTTAATTTGTCTTTAGTCGAGCCCGATACCACACAAGATTGCCAGGGTTGCACATTACAGTTTGATGGCGACAACTGCGCACTGGAAAAAATCTGTTTAAGTATATTTTCTGGGACGGGCTTATCTTGAAAGGCACGAACTGAATAGCGATTTTTTAATATAGATTCAATAGACATAGTGACAACTCTTATTGTGATTAATCATTCGGTTGATAGTGTTATTGGGTTACACAACGGTTAAAGTTAAAAATCTGCAGCATCAGCCATTGGTATTGCTGATACTGCAGAGTTTATGTTAAACATGTTTTTAAACTAATTATAAAACAATGCTTTAAACTAAGTTTAAATTAAAACTCGTAAGAAATATTTGCTCCAAAGGTGCGTGGTTGGTTTGGATAGCCATTAAAGCTACCTGCCTGAATTGGTGGTGGGAAAGCCGATAGTAGGTACTCATCATTGGTTAAGTTACGCACCCAAACCTGAACACTCACGCCATTATCAAACGCCAGGCCACTACTGGCGTTGACGGTATTCACTTCACGCGTTAATGACTCTGGTGTGTTTTCTGCTACTTTGACGTCGCTTTCATATAAATAGTCTGCGCGTACATAACCATTAGCGCCGTTAAACACTTCAAAGTTGTATACCATACCTGCAGAAATACTCACTTCGTGTATACCAGCAGGTTGCTCACCAGACAGATCAACAGGGCCATCTAAACCCGATGCGCCTTCAAATGAGTCGTAAACTGGATCAAGGAAGGTACCCGCTAAGGTCACTGACCAGTCGTCGGTGATGTTGTAGTTTGAATCGAACTCAAACCCTTGAGTACTTTGCTTACCTGCATTGGCTAACACATAGCCGGTGCCGATAAAGATAGAAGACTGAAACCCTTCAATGGTTTGGTCAAAGATCGTGGCGTTAAACGAGCCGTTTTCAAATTGAGTTTTGATGCCAATTTCATACACCATTGCTTCTTCTGGTGAGGCGTATCGACCACCATACACCTGATTGGGTTGCTCAATGCCAGCAGTTGCCAATGCATCTTGATCTGTGGCAAATGGGCTTGAGTAACGTGACAAGTTCCAAGATGAGGCTTTAAAACCTGTGGCAGCAGTAGCAAACACGTTGATATTATCGTTAATTTCGTAAGCTAAACGCAGTGACCAGGTGGTTTTGCTGTCGTCTGTTTTATTGTTTTCAACACTGTTGGGGAGGCCTAACATTGGCGGTAAAAACTGTAGGCTTTCTAGTGTCGGTACTGCGGGTGCTAATGTAGGAATGCTGCCAATCGGTACACCATAAAGAGTCAATTCGTTTTCAAGATCTAGCGATGAAAACACATCAGTATTATTTTGAGAAATCTTAAGCTCTTTTTGGTCATTGGTATAACTCACCCCAAAGATGGCGGTAAATTGATCGTTAATGTGGTAATCGAAACTGGCAAATAATGAGTAAGCATCATTTTCTTGTTCAAAATCAGAACTAACAGATGAAGTATTTGAAAAGAACGTACCTGGGGCAATACCATATACACCCTCAACACCTTCGAGTAATCCTGGTGCGCCACCAGCAGCCATTAGCACATCAAAATAATTACGAATGTCATTGCCGTAATACAAGGTGTCACCAGTGGTGACTTCTTCATGAAAAATATAAGCACCAAACATCCATTCAAATGTGCGTTCGCCTGTTGAGGCTAAGCGAAATTCTTGGGTCATGGTGTCAATATCGGTATATCCGCCCTCAGTCAAAATGTCTAAGGTGGTGTAGTCAACATCATTCATAAAGTCCGATTCGTTATTACGTATCGCACTAATTGAGGTAAATGCATATCCCTCAAAATCAATATCTATCTGAAATGACACGCCGCCATCTTTAACATTGTTGATTGGGTCAGAGTTAAGGGTAGATTGATAGGCAAACGAACTGGTTTCGTCCAGATCCATGCCTCCTAAAGCGAGAACAGCTGCAGTAGTTGGGCCATTAATCGAGTTTTCGACCGTACAGCAAGCTTCTTCTATTTCACTGTAATCGGCAATAAGGCGCAGTTTTACATCATCTGTAGGTTCGTAAAGTGCCTGGCCGCGTACATTCCAGCGATCACGGTCGTTAACATCGTCTAAGCCAGATACCGACTCTGTGTAACCATCACGAGTGTTAAACCCACCAGACACACTAAAGGCTAAGTTATCGTTGATGCCATTAGTGTAATAACCTTTCATCACTTTTTGATTAAAATTACCAATGCCGGCTTCAATTTTCCCGTGTTCATAATAAGAAGGTTCACGCGTTGTCACACTAATTACACCAGCTGAAGCATTTTTACCAAATAGGGTACTTTGTGGCCCACTTAATACTTCTATTTGCTGCAGCCTTGGTAAATCACCAATTTGAGCTGCGGCGCGAGAGCGATATACACCGTCAATAAATACCCCAACAGAGGGTTCAATCCCGGTATTGTTTGTTCCGTTGCCAAAACCTCGGATGGCAAAATTGGTATTGGTTGAACGTTGAAGTGGGGTAACACGTAAGGTAGGTACTAAGGTTTGAAGATCATCGATGTCCATGACCTTAGCCTGCTCAATGGCTTTGCTGCTTACCACGGTCACGGCAACAGGAGATTCTTGTAATCCTTTTGCACGTTTAGAGGCGGTAACTATAATGCGTTCCATATCCTCTTCTTGCTTCACTTCTTCTTCAGCAGCCATTGCAGAAGAACTAAGCACCCCAAAAACCGCAAGCGAAAGAATAGAGTATTTGAAAATCTGTGATTTATTATTCATTTATTTCCCCAGATAAAGACTAATCGTTATTAAACAAGCTAACTAATACGTTGAATTACCAAAGATATATACGACGCTTAAGCGTTCTTGTTTGTGATTTATAAATATCGATCTTTGTAAAACAGCTTTATTCAATAACAACAAGGGGGAACCTTCAGGTACTGGTTTTCTTAACGAAATTTTTCCTGAAAATACGAAATTACCACTTATAGTGAACAATTAACCGCAAATTCATGCTAGGACGAGTCGCAACATTAAACAAATCAATTATTTTAATATGCAACTATTCATTTAAAGAATAGCGCGTCAGTAAACTAGTGTTTTTACTCAAATTTTGTTCAAATGAAGCATTGCTATTAGCTTTAGGGGTGTTACAAACACATATTTAGCTAAGTGTCTGGAGTCCTTGCTACTGCTACACTATAAATATGGCGAATGTGTACATATAATTAATATGCATTTGGATAATACTTGCGGTTCACTTAGCATCAGAGTTAACCCTTTTATAGTTGATTAGATTTGGTCAACTTTTTTATATGCAATTGGACTGATAAATACCTGGAGAGCAACAATGCCTGAATACAAAGCCCCTGTTCGTGATGTGAAATTTGTGATGCAAGAATTGCTCAACTGTGAGCAACATTACCAACGTTTAGGTTATGACGATGCAAGCCTAGATATGGTTGATGCCATTATTGTTGAAGCTGCAAAACTCACAGAAGAAGTGGTTGCACCATTAAATCAAATTGGTGATCAACAAGGATGCACATGGAATGACGGCGTTGTGACTACACCAGATGGATTTAAACAAGCCTATGACCAGTATGTTGAAGGTGGTTGGCCGACATTATCTCAGTCAGAAGAATTTGGTGGCCAGGGTCTACCTCACTCATTGAATATCAGCATTGCAGAATTGTTTTCAAGTGCTAACCACAGTTTTGCCATGTACCCGGGCCTTAGCCATGGTGCCTTAGCCACCATTGAAGCTCACGGCACCGATGCACAAAAACAACAATTTATGCCAAACCTTGTTGAAGGTAAGTGGACTGGCACTATGTGTCTAACCGAGCCACATTGTGGTACAGACCTCGGCATGCTGCGTACTAAAGCAGAACTGAATGACGATGGCAGTTACTCATTAACGGGCACTAAAATCTTTATTTCAGCCGGTGAACATGATTTGTCTGATAATATTGTTCATATCGTTATTGCCCGTATTCCAGGCTCTCCTGAAGGCAATAAAGGCATTTCATTATTTATTGTGCCTAAATTTAATGTTAATGATGACGGCACTATAGCAGATCGCAATGGTGTAAATTGTGGTTCGATTGAACACAAAATGGGGATTAATGGTAACGCGACGTGTGTGATTAACTTCGACGGCGCTAAAGGTCACCTTATTGGCGAACCTAACCGCGGCTTAAAATGCATGTTTACCTTTATGAATGCAGCCCGTATTGGCGTTGCAAGCGAAGGTGTTGCGGCGGCTGAAGCTTCATTTCAAGGCGCATTGGCCTACGCTAAAGACCGTTTGCAAATGCGCTCAATTAGCGGCGTAAAGAACCCAAATGGCCCTGCAGATCCGATTATTGTTCACCCTGATGTGCGTAGAATGTTACTGACTCAAAAATCTATTGCAGAAGGCGGCCGTGCGTTAGTGTCTTATTTAGCGCAATTGGTGGATATTGGCCATGCTGAAAAAGATGAGGCTATTAAAGCAGACGCTGAAACCAAACTGGCTTTATTAACGCCTATTGCTAAAGCCTTTTTATCTGAGCTAGGTTTTGAATGTACCAGCCACGGCGTACAAGTATTTGGCGGACATGGCTTTATTAAAGAGTGGGGCATGGAACAGCTAATGCGCGACACTAAAATTAGTTGTCTCTATGAAGGGACAACAGGTGTTCAGGCATTAGATTTGTTAGCCCGTAAAATTATTGGTACTCAAGGTGAAGTATTAAAGCCATTTTCTAAAGATGTGACTGTATTTTGTCAGCAAAATATGGATAACCCAGCCATGGCTGAGTTTATTAAACCTATCATGGCTTACGCAAAAGAATGGCATGAAATTACTGTATTGATTGGTGGTAAAGCCATGAAGAATCCTGATGAAATTGGTGGTGCATCGGTTGATTACTTAATGTATGCCGGTTACGTCACACTCGCATTCTTCTGGGCTAAAATGGCTAAAGTTGCGCAAGATAAACTGGCCGCTGGCACCACAGAAACTGCTTTCTATGAAGCTAAAATCAAAACCGCACAATTCTATATGCAGCGTATGTTACCAAGAGCGAAAGGTCATGCGGCGTGTATTGCTAATGGTGTTGATTCAATGATGGCGCTAGACAGTGAAGACTTTGTTTTTTAATCGATAATTAACACTGTGTTGTCATAGGTAATGGCAAACAGCTATTGCCTCAATAAAATCGTAACGTGATGCGTTGCGATTTTTTTTGCCTTCATTTTGGAAAATTCATATCTAGAATAAGGGCAATGAATTCAGCTTAATGATATCGGCCGTAATGCTTGGTGCCGTTTGACGAACCAAAGGCAATAAAAAAGTCCTGTTGTTTGCTTAACATTAGCAAGACAAAGGACTCATTGAGAATATATTGCATGATTGAGTAAGCTAACCGTGAAAGGACAGCTCGTTTCTACATAACAATTAATCTACAGCTAGCATCACGGTTGACGCTTTAATAATCGCGTATGTTGTTGAGCCTACTTTCAAATCTAGTGATTTTACAGCTTGGTTAGTGATAATCGAAGCAATTTGCTCACCACCCGATAATTCAATGGTCACCTCAGAATTAACCGCACCAGTTTCGATAGATTTAACCGTTCCTTTAAGCTGATTTCTAGCACTTATTTTCATGTTGTCTCCGTTAAGGTTTATGAGTGATGTAACCAGTATTTCCAATACTTCAAATCATTGTAGTCTTAATGATTACTGAATTAGTGATTTATATATCAAAACAATAGCATAGGTCACACTTTTTATTTATATAATCGGTAAGCAAACTATTTAAACCCTATAATAAATCAACAAGTTAAACCACAGCTTAAGTGATAATTAGGTGATAAACACAGAGCAAATCAGCATTTGTTTTACGATAAGGCCTGTTTATTTAGTCTGTAGTCATCAACAAGATCAATTTCGGACACAGTCAACCTAAAAAGCGCATACAAACCTGAGCATAAGACATAAATTGTAACCAATTCGTTACTTATCTTAGCCTGTAAACCTTGTCGTGGAGCTTACTTCTTGGGTAATTCCGGTATAGTGAGACTTTATTTATCAAAAAGGGACTTGGACAATGTCAGGCAAAGTGCTCAGTTCAATCATTCCATTGCTTGTATTACTTCCAATGACGGCTACTGCCGATTCTTGGGTTGATGTGAGTAATCAGTACACAAATAAACAAATCGAACTCACCACCGAGTTCCAACCAGAAATGGCCAGCTCGATAGGCATTGTTGAAGCAGATAAACAGTGCAGTAACATTAGTCAGGCACAACAAGATAAGTATTTAACGACTCTTAAAGCCAGTAAAAAGACGTTGCTCGCTGCACTAAAAACCGAAACTTTACTGCCTGTACGTCAAGATTTGAATATTATTATTGATAATATTGACCAAACGATTGCTACCTCAACATTAGACGACAAAAACATGCTGCCTTGGGTTGATGTGCCCTTGATTATCTTTAGAGGCGTGTCAGCGTTATTAGATGGTCAAATGCCAGAAACACGTAAACACGCGGCGATAACTCGTTTAGCCTGTTATGTTGGTAAAACCGGTCAACCTGCATTAACCAAACAAGCGCAAACCCTATTTGAAGCGGCGCTGACAAATAACAAATTGCTTGGCCCCACCAAAGAAGAAGTTGAACAAGCACTGGGCAGAACCGATAAATTACTTGAAGGTTTACAGCAACTATTTGCCGAGCATAAGCTCTCTAAAGCAGAAGGCGATTTAGCACTGTTAAGCCAACAAATCAGCGATTTCCGTCAATGGGCACAAAAAACGGTTATTCCGCACACCCGTAGCGATTATCGTTTACCCGCTGACATCTATGCGTTAAAACTCAAAAATGTCGGAATCGATATTGATCCTAATTTGTTGATTGAGCGCGCTAAAGCCAGTTATATGATCACTAAAGCCAATATGCAGGCTTTGGCACCTTTGGTGGCGAAAAAGTTTGATATGCCTTCAACTGATTACCGCGATGTCATCAAACTACTCAAACAGAATTCGTTAGCAAATGATAAAATTGAAGATCATTACCGTCAAATTAACAGTAAATTAGAGACAATTATCAGCGCGCAACAGGTGGTCGATTTACCTAAGCGTAATATGATTATGCGCTTAGCGACAGAAGCTGAGGCCTCTGGCAGCCCAGCACCGCATATGCAACCACCCCCGTTTATTGGTAATACGGGTGAGCAAGGTCAATTTATTCTCACCACGGGTAATCCTGCATTAACGGGTGACGCCGCCTATGATGATTTTAACTTTGATGCTGTAGCTTACACATTAAGTGCTCATGAGGGGCGACCAGGCCATGAGTTACAATTTGCGGTAATGTTAGAGCAAGGCGTGTCTTTAGCCCGCGTGTATTATGCGTTTAACAGTGTGAATGTTGAGGGGTGGGCACTTTACGCTGAAGCTGAAATGCTGCCATATTTACCCATTGAAGGACAGTTGATTGCCTTACAGCATCGTTTATTACGCAATGCCCGTGCAATGTTAGACCCTATGCTAAACCTTGGGCTAACCACCAAAGAGCAGGCTTATCATTTGTTGAGTGAAGATGTGGTGTTTTCAAAAGCGGCTGTTAAGCAAGAAGTCGACCGTTACACCATGCGCATGCCAGGGCAAGCCGGCAGTTACTTTTATGGATTATCACGATTACTTGAGATCAGAGCGGATGTTGAGTTAGCCCTAGGCGATAAATTTGATCGTTTAGCCTTTAATAACTTTGTATTAGAGCAAGGCTTAATTCCACCAAACTTAATGGCAGAAGCGGTTAAAGCTCGCTTTATTACGCCAGCGGAAAAGGTTAATTAACCTGAATTAGGGTTAGGCCTTAATTAAAAATATCCCATTCAAATTTAATTTGAATGGGATATTTTATTTTTAGGACTATAAAAGCCAAGGTCATTTTTTGGCGTAAGGTAAGCGCGCTAATTGAGTCGTTGTGTGATAACTATCAAGGCCAGAGATAGCGACAGTATCAATGGCGTGTAAATCAATAAAACCATCTGCTTTAACCGCATTTTTATCCACATACACATCTATGATTTCACCTATTACTAATTCGGTTCCATTCACGGCTAAATGTTGATGCTCTACCAGCTTAACGGAATACTTTAGTTGGCTTTGTTTTACAAAAGAGTTTATTTTTCGTGGACTGAGAAAGGCTTATCTTAATAAAAAATACGTGGCTTATTCAGTTAAATATAATTACCAATGCTTTCAGAGATAGGTGGTGTTAGCAAAATGTTGAGAGCTGGCTACTGGCAGCAAACAATTAACTTCAGCGCCTTTTAGGGTAGTGTTCAGCTTAAAAGTTTCAAAAACCAACTTGTGCCAACATTTTTGGCACGAAATGGGCACAAAATTGCAAAAACGCACTTTTATGAGGTCACAGTAACAAATTTTGATTGCGTGATTAAAGCTTCACTAAGCGGTGAGCTGTGGTAGGTGGTGTTTGAATATTTTTGTAACTTTCGGGGTTTAGGCACGAATTATTTTGTTTAGGCACAACATCAACTAAATATAAATTCAGTATTATTTATAATTTGATGTTTTTCAAAGAATTAAATCAAGAAATGGTACACCCGAGTGGACTCGAACCACCGACCCCTACCATGTCAAGGTAGTGCTCTAACCAGCTGAGCTACGGGTGTATTGTATGAATTTCAATGTTTAGACTCTTTGAAAAGAGTGGTACACCCGAGTGGACTCGAACCACCGACCCCTACCATGTCAAGGTAGTGCTCTAACCAGCTGAGCTACGGGTGTATTGTTTACTTTTAATAAAATCTCACTGTTTAAACTCTGTGAAAGAGTGGTACACCTGAGTGGACTTCTCTTTGTTAGAGAATACCGACCCCTACCGCCAGCTTTCAAAAGAGTAGGTAGTGCTCTAACCAGCTGAGCTACGGGTGTATTGTTTACTTTGTAAAATCTCACTGTTTAAACTCTGTGAAAGAGTGGTACACCTGAGTGGACTTCTCTTTGTTAGAGAATACCGACCTCTACCGCCAGCTTTCAAAAGAGTAGGTAGTGCTTCTCTTTTTAGCAGCTGAGCTACGGGTGTATTGTTTACTTTTAATAAAATCTCACTGTTTAAACTCTGTGAAAGAGTGGTACACCCCAGTGGACTTCTATTATTTTAACAGAATACCGACACTTACCATTCGCTTTTGTAAAGAGTGTAGTGCTTTTCTTTTCACCAGCTGAGTTACGGGTGCTTTGTTTGAAGTAAACATTAATAACGTTTTGCTTCAAAGCGGTCGCTATAGTAAGTGGGATAGGCGGTTGCTTGCAAGCAAAAAAATCATTTTTCTGCCTAAATGGTGATTTGCTGTGCAACTTGATTCAAGCTTAGGCAATCCGTTGCCAATAACCTTGTAAAACAGCTACCTTAACCCACTAATTGAAATTTAGCGCCGTGCTTTTGAATATACTTTAAACGAATAGCAAACAATATTGCCGCAACCGTTAACCCTGCGATTAAACCAATCCAAAATCCATGTGCACCAATCGGCTCCACAATGATGTTGGTATAACCTAAAATATACCCGGTCGACATTCCTACAAACCAATATGAAAATAATGTGATGTAAAAGGCACTGCGGGTGTCTTTATAACCTCGCAATGCGCCAGCGGCTACCACTTGGATTGAATCTGATATTTGGTAAAAGGCTGCCAGCATCATTAAGCTGCCCGCTAAGGCAACGACTTCAGGGTTGTCGTTATAAAGCAAAGCGATTTCATGTCTAAAAGTTACCGTTAATAATGCCGTACAAACCGCCAATAATAGCGATAGCCCTAATCCCACCCTTGCTACTAATGCTGCTATTTGTGGCTGATTACGACCCAGATAGTAACCAATACGAATTGAAACCGCTATACCAATAGATAATGGCAGCATAAATACAATAGATGAAAAGTTAAGTGCAATTTGATGGCTAGCAACAACATTTGCCCCTAAAGGTGCGAGAAAAAGTGCAATAACAGCAAATAGACTCACTTCAAAAAACAAAGCCATGGCGATTGGCATACCCAGTTTGATCATTGACCACATACTGGCTAAATGTGGACGGTAAAACTGATGAAATGGCTTAAGTTCTTTAAATGTCTTATCAACTAACATATAAACAATCATGGCAACTAACATGGCCCAAAAAACAATCGCTGTTGCTACGCCACATCCGGCTCCGCCCATCGCGGGTATCCCAAAGCCACCATATATAAACACATAGTTAGCTGGAATATTTACCGCCAAGCCAACAAAACCAATCACCATGGTTGGCATAGTGTAAGAAATACCTTCACTGCAGCCTCGCAGTACTTGATAGAGCACAAAGGCGGGGGCGCCCCACAATATTGCATCGATATAACCTACGGTTAATGCTTGTAATTGCGGTTCTAAATGCATCAAATCGAGTAAATAAGTAGAGGATGCGAGAAAGATCATCACCCCAATAGCACCAATTATGGCAATATAACCGGCTTGAAATATAAGTGATGGGATGACTTGTTGATTATTTGCACCATGATGTTGTGAAAACACTGGCGTGAAAGACATTAACAACCCTTGAACAAATAAAATGGCAGGTAACCATAAGCTGGTACCCACAGCCACTGCGGCCATATCAACTGCACTAACACGACCCGCCATAACGGTATCAATAAATCCCATCATGGTTTGGGTTACTTGTGCAATAAGTACCGGAAGCGCCAAATTGATTAAGCGCTTAACTTGAAAACCTGTATTATTCATTAAAAAGCCTATAACGGAACGAGAAAATATGTTTACTGGTATCGTACAAGCCACTTGCCAAGTGGTTTCTATTCACAAGCAAGCGGGTCTGAAAACATTTGAAGTCGAAATGACACCAGAATTGACCCAAGGGTTAGTGACGGGAGCAAGTGTTGCTAATAATGGCGTCTGCCTGACCGTAACAAAGGTGGTAAATGATAAGGTTTTCTTTGATGTAATGGAAGAAACATTAGCGTTAACAAATCTGGGTCAACTTAGTGTGGGTGATGCGGTAAACATTGAACGTTCATTAACGTATGGTACTGAAATTGGTGGTCATATTATATCGGGGCATGTCCATACTCAAGCGACAGTAAAAGCAGTCAGTAATACTGCTGAACATTATAATATTGAGCTACAGGTCGACCCGCATTGGATGAATTATATCTTTTATAAAGGCTTTGTCGGTATAAACGGCTGTAGCTTAACGGTAGGTAAGATAAGTGAAGATGGCTTTATACTGCATTTAATTCCTGAAACACTAAAACTAACCAATTTAGGTCACTATAAAGCCGGTGACAAATTCAATATTGAAATTGACAGTCAAACGCAAGTTATCGTTGACACGGTAGAGCGCGTACTCGCTAAAAAGCAATTACTCAATAACTGACGCTAAACCATTTTTATTAGCTTACAACATTGGTTGGCATTACGGCTTATGTTTGTAAGCTAATAGATTTGCTCATCATCAGAGTCAACATGCAATTCAATCATCCGCCGATTATCATCTAAATGCATGCGGATATGAATAGGATTACAACAAATTCTGCAGTCATCATAATATTCTTGATCACCCGCGCTGGCATCTAAAGTGACATGTTGGTTGTGCCCACAGTGCGGGCAACTAATTGTGCGTGATAATAATCTCATGTAACTCTCTCCCACAGAGGTATTGATAAACACAGTATAGTGAGAATATTTTAATGTGGATCAGCCATAAGGTTGATTTGCTTTACGGTGAATATTTTTGTTCTAAATTTACTTATATAGAAGAATTATACTGTAAGCTTCTAAATATTATGTTTTTTACTGCTGATTTTATTTAACTCAAAATTCATCAACTGTCATTTTTTTGATGAGTTATAGATTTTCTTCTGTCTAATTATCTGTAAATATTTGAGTTTTTTATTGTTAATTTTTTAACGTTATTCACAAATATTTTTCATTTTTTCGATTTGTTATAAATATATTCCAAATTGACCTTTGTATGGTTGCGCCACAAAGTGCTTATCACATAGAATAACTGTCTACGTTTCTGGGTAACTAAGACTCCTGTACTGTCTTGATTTCATTAACGTGTCATTCGTTCAACTGAACATACTTTATTACCATGTGGCCCTACGTGTGGGTCACCACTGGACAAGGACATTTCATGCCTATTATTACACTGCCTGATGGCAGCAAACGCGAGTTTGCCAACCCTGTATCAACCCTTGATGTTGCATTAGACATTGGCCCTGGTTTAGCCAAGGCTTGTATCGCTGGCCGTGTAAACGGTGAGCTTAAAGATGCAACAGACTTAATCACTGCAGATTCAGAGTTAGCTATCATTACGGCTAAAGACGACGAGGGTGTTGAAATCCTTCGCCATTCTTGTGCGCATTTATTAGGTCACGCGATCAAACAAATGTGGCCAGAAACAAAAATGGCTATTGGCCCTGTTATCGACAACGGTTTTTATTACGACATCGATTTAGAGCACAAGTTAACTCAAGAAGATATTGATGCGCTTGAAAAGCGTATGCAACAGTTAGCTAAAACCAATTATGACGTGGTAAAAAAAGTCGTATCTTGGCAACAAGCGCGTGATGCATTCAGTGAGCGCGGTGAAGAATATAAGATTGCCATTTTGGATGAGAACATCAGTCAAGATGCGACTCCAGCACTATATCATCACGAAGAATATATCGATATGTGTCGTGGCCCGCATGTACCTAACATGCGTTTTTGCCAACACTTCAAATTAATGAGTGTAGCCGGGGCTTACTGGCGTGGTAATTCAGACAACAAGATGTTGCAACGTATATACGGAACAGCATGGGCAGACAAAAAGGCACTTAAAACTCACTTAGTGCGTTTAGAAGAAGCCGCCAAGCGTGACCATCGTAAAATTGGTAAGCAGCTAGATTTATATCATATGCAAGAAGAAGCACCTGGTATGGTGTTTTGGCATAACGATGGTTGGAGCTTATTCCTAGAGCTAGAAAAATTTATCCGTCAAAAGCTAGGTCAATACACTTATCAAGAAGTGAAAGGCCCATTAATGATGGATCGTTCTTTATGGGAACGTTCTGGCCACTGGGACAAATATGCAGATGCGATGTTCACGACCAGCAGTGAAAGCCGCGAATATGCTATTAAACCAATGAACTGTCCAGGCCACGTACAGATCTTTAACCAAGGGTTAAAGTCTTACCGTGATTTGCCACTACGTATGGCAGAGTTTGGTTGTTGTCACCGTAATGAACCATCGGGCTCATTGCACGGTTTAATGCGCGTGCGTGGTTTTACTCAAGATGACGCTCACGTATTTTGTACCGACGAACAAGTACAACAAGAAGTGAGCGCATGTATCCAAATGGTATATGACACTTACGCCACATTTGGTTTTGAAAACATTGTCGTTAAATTATCAACGCGCCCAGAAAAGCGTATTGGTGATGACGATATGTGGGACCGTGCAGAAGAAGCACTTAAGCAAGCTTTAGCCGCAAATAATATTGAATTTGAAATATTACCAGGCGAAGGCGCGTTTTATGGCCCCAAAATCGAATTTACCTTACACGACTGTTTAGATCGTGCATGGCAATGTGGTACAGTACAGCTCGATTACGCATTACCTTCGCGTTTAGGTGCTACTTATGTCGCTGAAGACAACAGTCGCCAGACGCCAGTAATGATCCATCGTGCTATTTTAGGCTCATTAGAGCGCTTCTTAGGCATTTTGATAGAAGAATACGCAGGTAAATTCCCAACATGGCTTGCTCCAATGCAGGTCGTTGTGATGAATATTACCGACAAACAAGCTGATTATGTGGAAGATATTGTAAAATTCTTCAAAGATCAGGGTATTCGAGCATCTTTTGACTTGAGGAATGAGAAAATAGGCTTTAAAATACGCGAACACACACTAAGACGTGTGCCTTATTTGTTGGTCGTTGGTGATCAAGAAATGGAAAATAAGGAAGTCGCGGTGCGTACACGTGATGGTGTCGATTTAGGCAAGTTAAAATTAGAAGATTTCGCCTCTATGATACGTCAACAAATTTCGCTCCGTAGTCTCAAATTGTTGGAGGAATAGGTCATAAAGATCAAAAGAACAGCAGGGCGACAGCCAGCCCCTAATAGAATCAATGAAGAAATCACTGGTGTTCCTGAAGTCCGTTTATCGGATTTGGAAGGTGAAGCAATTGGTATCGTTAGCATTAAAGAAGCTCAGAGTATTGCAGATGAAGCAGGTGTTGATCTCGTAGAGATTAGCCCTAATGCTGAGCCTCCGGTCTGTCGCATAATGGACTACGGTAAGTTCCTTTTTGATAAAGCTAAGGCTCAAAAGGAACAAAAGAAGAAGCAGAAACAGGTCCAGGTTAAGGAAATAAAATTCCGTCCAGGCACTGATGAAAACGACTATCAGGTAAAACTACGCAACCTGATTCGTTTTCTAGAAGATGGGGACAAAGCGAAGATTACGCTGCGTTTCCGTGGTCGCGAAATGGCACACCAAAACCTAGGTATGGATCTTTTGAACCGTATTAAGGCTGATTTGGAAGAGTATGCGGTTGTCGAATCTTTCCCGAAAATGGAAGGTCGTCAAGCAATTATGGTGCTAGCACCTAAAAAGAAATAGTAGGGCAACCTAAAAGTAGCAAAAGTCTCTTGAGGCTTTTGCTCGCCTTACGTTTATTAACGTCCCAATGCGGAGTTTTAGAAATGCCTAAAATGAAAACAGACAAGGGTGTAGCGAAGCGTTTTAAGAAAACCGCTAATGGTTTCAAGCGCAAGCAAGCACACTTACGTCACATTTTGACCAAGAAGAGCACTAAGCGTAAGCGTCACTTACGTGCTAAATGTTTAGTTGCTAAGTCTGATGTGCCAGCAATTGCACGTCAACTACCATACGCTTAATTAAAGGAGAGATAAACAATGCCTAGAGTTAAGCGTGGTGTAACCGCTCGTGCTCGTCACAAGAAAGTACTTAAACTAGCTAAAGGTTATTATGGCGCTCGTAGCCGTACTTACCGTGTTGCTGTTCAAGCAGTAACTAAAGCTGGTCAATATGCTTACCGTGACCGTCGTCAGAAAAAACGTCAATTCCGTCAATTATGGATTGCACGTATTAATGCGGCTTCACGTCAAAATGGTCTGTCTTACAGCCGTTTCATCAACGGTCTGAAAAAGGCGTCTATCGAAATCGATCGTAAGATTTTGGCTGACATCGCTGTATTCGACAAAGTTGTATTTGCAACTTTAGTTGAAAAAGCAAAAGAAGCATTAACTAAGTAATTAGTGAAACGCTTTGGAAAAAGGAACCTTATGGTTCCTTTTTTTATATCTGCTTTTTGTATAAACCACCTATTAATGCTCAAACAGCCAAAGTTGCGTCAATATTGCTAATATTTATAGCAATTACGTGATTTTGTCTCAACAATCAAAAAACTCACTACTCAGCTTGCCCATAGAGTGGTATAACTAAGCAAAATTCGTCTCATCACCTTACTTAGGATAGTTGTAATGATCTTTTCTCAAGTCACTCTTGCTCCAGCAGACCCCATTTTAGGCTTAACCGATGCGTTCAAAGCCGATACTCGTGCTCATAAAGTCAATTTAGGCGTAGGTATTTACAAAGATGAAGCAGGACAAACTCCTGTGTTGTCATCAGTTAAAAAAGCGGAAGCTATTTTATTGGAGACAGAAAAGACTAAGAACTACCTAGGTATTGAAGGTGTTCAAGCATATAACCAGGTTGTTCAAGGTTTATTGTTTGGTGAAGACAGTACCATCATTACCGATAAACGTGCCGCAACAGCACAAGCGCCAGGCGGAACAGGTGCATTACGCGTAGCCTCTGAATTTTTAGTGCGTAACACTAAATCGACAACTATTTGGGTCAGTAATCCTACCTGGGCTAACCATAATAATATTTTTGAAACAGCCGGTTTAACGGTTAAACAGTATCGTTACTATAAAGCTGAAACTCATGATATGGATTTTGAAGCCATGCTAGCGGATCTTGAGCAAGCTCAAGCCGGTGATGTAGTGCTTCTGCATGGGTGTTGTCATAACCCAACCGGTATCGATTTATCTTTAGCTCAATGGCAACAAGTGGCTCAAGTATGTTTAGCTAAAGAGTTATTACCGTTATTTGATTTTGCTTATCAAGGTTTTGGTGCAGGTATTGATGAAGATGCCCAAGGTTTACGCGCTGTCGCAGCTGTCGTACCGGAATTACTTATTGCCAACTCTTTTTCTAAAAACTTTGGCTTATACAATGAACGTATTGGCGCAGTGACTGTGGTTACTGAAGATGAGCAAACAGCCACGAATAGCTTTAGCCAAATTAAAAAGAATATCCGTGCAAATTACTCTAATCCTCCAGCACATGGTGGATTAATTGTCAGCACTATTTTGTCTGATGATGCATTACGACAAGAATGGGAAGCTGAGTTAACTGAAATGCGTCAACGTATCGCAGAAATGCGCACATTGTTTGTCGACAGTTTAAAAGCCGAAGGTGTTGAGCAAGACTTTAGTTTTATCTCACGTCAAAACGGTATGTTTAGTTTTTCAGGGTTGAATAAACAGCAAGTTGCACGTTTAAAAGATGAATTTGCAATTTACATTGTTGGCTCTGGCCGTATTAGCGTTGCAGGCTTAACCAAAAACAATATGCCAGCGGTGTGTAAGGCAATCGCACAAGTACTGTAATAGTGAATCTTTGATTTGCTCCAAGCTCAACATAATAAAGGCTGCTACTGCAGCCTTTATTATTACATCTAATCGTTATCACTCGCTTTGCAAAATACACTCATACCACAGACTGCATGATTAACTGCACCTTAGTAAATGTAATTGCGCTAATCTGAAGTGACAAACTTCTTCAATCGCATCCGCTAAGGCTTGTTTGTCGTGAAGCCCCGGATGATGATCACTCATTAATGGGAATTGATTAAATCTTACCTCATGGCTGTAATGGCTGGCGAGTTGAGGTGTAGTGCCATGTTGAATCACATCCGCAATAACATTTTTACCAATAACCTGGTTAAACCAAACAATTTTATCTTCAATACTAAACGTACTGGCAGGCGAGTACTCTGCAGTTAAATTATCAATTAATACCACGTGTGCATTTGCTTTGCGAATACTGTTGGCTATTTCAGGTAATAACAATGGTGGCATTATACTGGTTAAAAAACTGCCGGGACCAAGAATGATTAATTGCGCTTGTTCAATGGCTGCGCAGGCTTCTGATGTTGCTTGAACTTCAGGCTCAAGTGTTAATGCAATGGGGGCTTCTTTCATGCCATCAACATTTAACTCTCCAAACACTTTATTACCACAATGGCTCAGTGCCACTAAGTGCGTTGAAGCTTCTGACATTGGAATGATTGAAGTTTCAATTTTTAACAAACCACGGATTAAATTAATCGCTTCAAGCGGGCGAACACACAATTGATCAAGAGCATGTAACACCACATTACCTAAGTTATGCCCTGATAGTTCATTGTTGCCAGTAAAGCGATGATCAAACAACATGCTACCTAATGAGGGTCTATGCGCAAGATGAGATAAACAATTACGTAAATCTCCCCAAGCAATGGTTTGCTGATCTTGTCGAAGCCTTCCGGTAGACCCACCATTATCAGTTGTCGCAACAATACCTGTTAATCGTGGACCCAACGAAGACAAAGAAGCTAATATTGTGCCTAAACCATGCCCGCCACCAATGGCTACCACATGATTAAAAGACGTTAATTTTTGATTCAACATAGGTTTTCTCTAAATCCTTGAGCTGTTGAATGGAAGATGACATATCGATAACCAAATATGACTCTTTTACATCGTTCGATTTTACCTGTTTCATGTCATCAAAGTGTAATTAATTTTATGGTTTCGTGATCCTAGGGTTATCATGATCGGCTATAAATTTTTGTAATTCATAATCCTGTGGCTTTACTGCATCATCAGTTATTTATGGTTATAATTACCTTAGTATTTTAATAATTTATCTCACAGGCAGGTCAATTTGAAGATAGGCAATATTGGTCAAATCACATTTGCGTTAGGATTAGCTGTCTTTGCATTATTGGCAATCAGGCTGTTTATTATTCCACAAACTGCGCAAAGCCCTGAAAGAACGCTACTTGGTCATCTGCACAATATTGACTTAGGGGAAATGCCCGAGTTTGCCAATATAAATGACATACCGACTAAAAAAGTCACCTTCTTCAAATATTTGCGGCCAGCCATTGAAGCGCAAAATCAAATCATCATACATGAACGTCAATTTGTTTTAGCGATAATTGAACAGATTGATAATGGTATTGGGTTAAGCTCAGCAGATGAGCAACGTTTACAGTCTATTGTTGATAAATACCAATATGATGTGAAATCATTTACCAGTAGTACATTAAATCCTTTACTCAAACGGATTGATATTATTCCGGTAAATATGGTGCTTGTACAAGCGGCCAATGAAAGCGGTTGGGGCAGTTCACGCTTCGCTACAGAAGGATTTAATTTTTTTGGACAATGGTGCTTTACTGAAGGTTGTGGCTTAGTGCCAACATCACGTGATCAAGGTAAAACCCATGAGGTCGCGGTATTCGACTCACCAAAAGATTCGATTATTGCCTATATGATCAATTTAAACACCCATTCAGCATACCGTCTTTTTCGCTCCATTAGATCTGATTTAAGGGAACAAAAAATTAAACCGACCGCAGAAAAACTTGTCTTCGGTTTGGTTAATTATTCAGAACGTAAACACGAGTACATCGATGAACTTCTTGAAATGCTAAAACATAACAAACCATACCTAACAGGAACTAAAGCCAATGCGTAGTCGTCCGCTCATTAACGGATTCATTTTTCTTTCATCCCTTTTAATCACTAGTAACAGTATTGCAGAAACCGTTTCTTTAGAATACGTAGGCTTTTATGACCGTTTAAAGCAAGTGAATAAACAAAATTACCAACTTGTTGAGCTTGCCTTTAGTGTACCTATTACTTCAGACTGCACCATAAAGTCTGGCAGTATCACCACAGAAAATGCGACATATCCTCTCACTTATACAAAGCAGCAACGACTGTTTATCCCGTTTGATGCGCAGTTAAAGTCTGATCGCGGTTTGGTTAATATTGAAGTTGCGGGTGATGCAAGCCAATGTGCGATAGCGATGCAGGTACGTGCTCGTGAAACACAGCAACACTATACTCAGTCACAATTATTAGCCCTTAATACAGACATGAATCGTTTGTTAGATGGTTTACAAGGTTTTCCGATGAAGTATTTTAGAAAACCCATTGATGGTATCAGTTTCGATTTTTCCGACTCAAATGTGAGCGTGACAATTGATGGTAAAGAGCAAAAAATTGCTAAAAAATTGACTCTCGATCTTGAACAGATTAACCGATTAACGCGGCTAGATTTTAGCACTAAACCCAGTGTCGTTAGCCCATTGGTATTAAATCATTAACGTTTAACTAAGCTCTTGTGAATAAAAAAATGGCGTTGTAATTGCAACGCCATTTTTATTTAGTGCTTTGCTTATGGCTTAAATGTTGCCACAACATCGATACGGTTACTGACATCTAAATTGATATGACCGTTATTATTGATATCAACAAAATCAAAAGCAGGTAAATCTGCATCTGCCACATCGCCTTTATTATCAGCATCAGGGTTTCGCATGAGTGAGATAAAATCAAACTGCTCACGGTCAACACCCTGAGAAGGCGCGGTATTTTGCATCGCTGTAAAAATAGTTTCTAAACGCCCAGGTGCTTGTTTGTCCCAAAGCTTAAGCATATTTTTAATCTCGCCACGCTTAAGGTTTTCTTGTGAACCACACAAGTTACACGGAATAATCGGGAACTCTTTAAGATCTGAATACGCTTCAATGTCTTTTTCACGGCAATACGCTAATGGACGGATAACCATATTGGCACCATCATCAGACAACAATTTAGGTGGCATCGCTTTGAGTTTGCCACCATAAAACATGTTTAAAAACATTGTCTCTATAATGTCATCGCGATGATGGCCTAAAGCAATTTTAGTTGCACCAATGTGCTGTGCAAAACCATATAAAGTACCGCGACGTAATCTTGAACATAATGAACACGTCGTTTTACCTTCTGGAATTTTTTCTTTAACGATTGAATAAGTGTCTTTTTCGAGGATATGATACGCCACACCTAACTTATCTAAATAAGCAGGTAAAATATCTTCAGGAAAGCCTGGTTGTTTTTGGTCTAGATTTACGGCAACAATTTCAAATTTAATTGGAGCACGTTGTTGAAGGTTCATTAAAATATCTAGCATAGTGTAACTGTCTTTACCGCCAGACAAACAACACATAACACGATCGCCATCTTCAATCATGTTGTAATCAGCAATCGCAGAACCGACTTCACGTCTTAGACGTTTTTGCAGTTTATTCATGCGAGTAATATTTTTTTTAGCGAGTGTTTCGACTTCAACGTCAGACATAAAAATGCGCCCAGTAACCAAGTGTTTCAGGGCGCGTATTATTCCAGTAATCGAGGGCAGGGTAAAGGGTTTACCTTACTCTATGTCGACTATTCTTCTAAAGGTGATTTATATCCGTCAGGTTTAATCGCTAATAAGTCACAATTAATACTATCGATAACATGTTCAGCTGTATTGCCTATTAATGCTGCCGAAAATCCAGTACGACCGACAGTGCCAAGTACTACTAATTCGGCATCCAATTTACTGGCTAACTCTGGAATAACATCTTCAGGTAAACCTTCTTCTACATGGCAATTTTCAAGCGGAATATTATATGCCTGAGCGAGATACTGCACGCGTTGCTCATGCTGCATTCTCACGGTATTGTTATAGATGTTGGCATCAAAGTCAGGCAGTTCGATTGCTAAATTAACAGGGGTACCAGGATAACCATTAACGAGATGAACACTCGCAGAGAACTTTTTAGCTAAATTGAGGGCTTGGGAAATGATTTTGCCATTTAATGTTTGATGATCATCATCTTCACTAACCACATTTACGGCACAGACAATTTTACCCGCAACTGGCCAATCATGTTCTTTAACCATCAATACTGGTACCGGTGATTTACGCATTAAATGCCAATCAGTGGGCGTGAATATCACAGCTTTCAGTTTGTCATGTTGATGGGTACTTTTAACGATTAAATCAAAATCGCCATTAATCGCAAAATTTATCACACTTTCAAATGGACGGTTATGCCATACCACTTCGGTGTTTATTGTGAGGTTTTTACTGTTAAACCCACTAATGGCACTCTCTAACCAAGCAATACGTTGGTCAATGACCCCTTGGCGCATTGCTTCGCGTTCTTGGCTAGACAGAATGGAGGTCATTTCATAAGAGAAGTCGAAAATAGATAAAAATGCGGTGATTTCAGCATTACTCTTTGAGGCAAGTTCGACTGCACGTGCTAATGCAGGTTGATGATCAGTCGTTGGATTTATCACCACCAAAATCTTTTTATAATCCTTCATATAACCTCCAAAGCTGTTGAATTTATTTTATTTTAACTAAATATAGTATTACCGTTTACTAATAAATAAACCATGAGGTAGATCATACAAATTAACTTTAAGTTGCGATACGTGAACTGCCGGCTAATTGAGCTAGTGCGTCATTATCGACAATACTGATGTATTTGCCATTCACTTCAATTAAGCCAGCTTTTTGAAAACGGCCAAGCAAACGGCTAATTGTTTCGACAGTAAGACCAAGATAGTTACCGATGTCGCCGCGCGTCATGGTTAATCTAAATTCCTTGTTTGAAAAGCCTCGGCTGCCAAATCGTTTAGCAAGATTACTGATAAATGCTGCAAGACGTTCTTCAGCGTTCTTTTTCGAAAGCAACAGGATCATCTCTTGATCGCTCATGATTTCACTGCTCATTAAGCGCATAATTTGTTGACGTAATTTAGGCATGGTACCGGCGAGGATATCGAGAGTATCAAATGGAATTTCACACACCATTGAGGTTTCGAGTGCTTGAGCAAAACTTTGATGCAATTGAGCATGTATGCCATCAAACCCGATAACATCACCCGCAAGATGAAAACCTGTAATTTGTTCGTCACCTTGTTCTGTAATGGTATAGCTTTTAATGGTGCCTGAACGGATGGCGTACAGTGACTTTAAACTATCACCTGATTTAAAAATGAGATCACCTTTTTGAATGGGCTTTTTACGCTCAATAATATTATCTAGTTTATCAAGCTCATCATTATTCAACGTAAATGGAATACACAATGATTCCATACTGCAATCGTGACAATGAATTGCACAACCGCTGGTTGATGGTCGACGAGCTTTATTTAGATCTGAAGTCATACCCAATCTCAGTTGATGTAAACATTAACATAGTAAACCAAATTGCTATTACTAACTAGTTTAGCTGACTAAAAGCAATATAAAGTGTTTGTAAACCAAAGAGCACTAATAGTAAACCACTCAATAGTCTAACCGCCTTTTTTTGTACCCAATTAGCCAGTGTTTTAGCCGCTACGCCAGCAGCAAGTAAAGCAGGCAATGTGCCAAGGCCAAAGGCAAACATAATCAGGCCGCCTTGGAGTGCACTGCCAGACGCAACAGACCATGTTAAGGTGCTATATACTAGGCCACAAGGCAACCAACCCCATACCATTCCTGCCAGTAAAGCCTGCCGAGGATGTTTAATGGGTAACACTTTACGCGTTAAAGGCTGCAAATAGCGCCACAAAATTTTGCCGAATTTTTCAATATGGACAATACCTGACCAAATTTGCGCGATGTACAAACCAGTACATATCATCATAATGCCAGCAAAAATACGCAATACTAATAAATAGGTATCTGCATCAAATAATTGACCTAGCGCAGAGGCACTCGCACCCACAAACGCACCGGCAAGGGTATAACTTGTAATTCGGCCCAGGTTGTAGCTGAGTAAAAATGTTAATTGGTTGGCTAATTGATTTGTACCACGATTAGGGATATTTGCTGAAAAAGCACCAATCAGGCCGCCGCACATCCCAAAGCAATGAGCAGCGCCCATGAGCCCAACCAAAAAAGCCCCACCGACATTATATTCAATCATAATGTTTACTCTGTTTTCGTTGGTTTTTCATCTGTATTATTAGATGGTTTTATTTGCTCATCATCGAATAGAATTGACACACTTTGACGGTCTAAATCGTCAAACTGTTCAGACTTAACCGCCCAAAAAAAGATCGCAACAGCAATGAGCACAAACAACATTGCAATAGGGATTAATACATAGATGATACTCATAGCTTTATCCTAAGTAGCCTCAAACTGTTACTCACGACAATAAGCGAGCTAACAGACATACCAATAGCGGCAAGGTAAGGGGCAACATGTCCCGTTACTGCTAACGGTAAAATAATCACGTTATAGGCAAACGCCCATAATAAATTTTGGTGAATAATACGCTGTGCTTGTTTAGCTACATTAATCGCATCGTTAAAGCGTGACAAGTGGTCACCAAGCAATATGAGATCAGCATTATTTTTAGCAATCGCACTGCCACTGCCCATCGCAACAGACAAATCGGCACCCGCTAAAACGGGCGCATCATTAATACCATCGCCAAACATTGCCACTTGTTTAGTTTGTTGTAACTGGTTAACCAGCGACAGTTTACCTTGAGGCGACAATCCAGAGTGTACGTCAGTAATTCCAAGCGTTTTAGCCAAATACTCAACATGGCCGGAGTTGTCACCACTGGCAATACTTAATCCAATTTTAGCTTGAGTTAATTTGTCGACCGTGTGTTTACAGTCTATGCGTAATTGGTCGAGCATTTCAATGGTTGCAACCAACTGATTATCTATCGACATGTAAATAAGCTGAGAATGTTGCACATTGTGATCAGATAACGAAGCCTGAGGTAATACAAATTCATGCTTACCGATCCTGACAAGTTGATTATCAACGGTAGCTGCAATGCCTAAGCCAACATGATGCTCCATTTCGGTCACGGTATATTGGTTATTAAAGTAAGGTTTAAATGCTTGAGCGATAGGATGTAACGAGCCTTGCTCTACAGCAGCAGCGAGCGCGAGAATGTATTCAGATTGATAACCCTTTGCGAGCACAATGTCACCAATCGACAATTGCCCGCACGTTAATGTGCCAGTTTTATCAAACACCACATGGTTAATTTGTGTGAGTTTTTCAAACACACCTGCTTTACGGGTAATGATACCTAATTTAGTAAAAATAGCCGTCGCACAGGTAACGGCTGTCGGTGTGGCTAATGCGAGTGCACAAGGGCAGGTCGCCACTAAAACCGATAAGGTAACCCAAAATGCATCTTCTGGAGAAATAAAATGCCAAACAATATAAGTCACTAATGCTATCGATAAAATCGTTGCGGTAAAATATCTTGCCAGTCTGTCGGCAACCAGTGCAATAGCAGGTTTATTGTTTGACGCCAATTCTTGTAAACGGATGATTTCGGCAACAAGCTGATCTTGGCCTAATGCCGTGACTTTAACTTGTAATGGCTGCTCAACGTTAATGGTGCCCGCATAAACAGGGTCATTAAGCTGTTTGGTAATGGGCATTTGCTCACCAGTGAGCATGGCTTCATTGGCACTCGATTGACCAGACACAACAACGGCATCTGCAGCAATAACCTCACCGGGTTTAACTAAAATCACATCGCCAACACGAAGTTGTTTAGCTGCAATTTCAGTCGTTTGTCCGTTGTCGATTAAATGGGCTGTCAGCGGTATCAGTTTATGTAAATTACTCGAGCTAACAGAGGCTTTTTGGCGTGCAGTTTGCTCAAAGTAGCGTCCAAGCAATAAGAAAAAAGTAAACATTGAAACCGATTCAAAATACACTTCGCCATTACCTTGTACCGTGGCAATACAACTGGCAATAAAGGCACCGCCAATAGCAACAGACACAGACACGTCCATATTGAGCCTACCGCTGAGTAAACTGCGCAGAGCACTAAAATAAAAGGGTTGTGCAGAATACAGCACCACAGGGGCGGCAAAAATTAAACTCACCCAGCGGAAATAATCCCTAAATTCGACTTCTAAATCAGTAAAGTAGCCAGTGTATAAGGCAAGGGCAAACATCATTACTTGCATGGTTGCAAAGCCAGCTAAACCTAAACGCAGTAAAAACTTACGGCTGTCAGCTTTAGATTGTTTTTCTTGTTCATCAACTTGATAAGGTGCCGCTTGATAGCCAATTTGGCTAATAAGCTGCAAAATCTCACTTAAATGAATGGTTTTATTATCCCAACTAACTAAAGCGCGTTGAGTGGTGGAATTCACTTGAACATTATTGACACCGGCAACGGGTTTTAGTTTGTGCTCAATTAACCAAGCACAAGCAGCACAGGTTATACCGTCAATAGATAATGAGGTTGAATCAATATCACCTTGTTTATGAACAAAGTCTTGTTGAACTTCAGGCAAATCGTACGCACTGTATTGCGTTAATTGCTCTGGGACTAATGCGGTTTGGCGATTACCGGGCTCACTGCGAAATTGATAATAGCTACTTAAGCCCGCATCCATAATCGCTTGCGAAACGGCCTGGCAACCTGGGCAACACATAGGTTGTGCCTGCCCATTGATGATTGTAGTGAATTGCGTTCCGGTGGTAACGGGTTCATTACAATGAAAACAGAGTATCATGAATTAATTCAGCCAATATTCAACGTCATCTTTAATGTCGATACGTTGTTGAATACGCCATTTGCCATCAAAGCCTTCAATACGTACTTCCCAAGGGCCACTAATTGCCTCTGTTAACGGGATGCGATAAATATAATTGGCATCTGCAGTGGCTTGTACATTGAAATCTTTTTCTTCAATAGTAGGGTGATAAAACTTTACGTTTAATGCTGCACGATATTCTGGGCCACCTTGTTGGGTGATCAATAGCGATTCATCATTCACTTTGATTAAGAATTTCATGCCAATTTGTTGTGCGTATTTAATTTTACGCAGGTCCATATTGATGCCTTTGCCTTCTTTATAATATTCATCTGCCACTAATGAGTCAGAGTTATCTAACGCGATTTTTAATGTGGTCAAACTGGCTATCACTGCACACATTGGTAAAACGATTAAAAACCAAGGCCAAAACTGTTTATACCAAGGGAGTTGCTTCGACATAATACTTCCTAAAAACCAATAAAATTAACCGAGCTATTTTAACGCGTAACGGCTTAATAATCACTTAAAAAAAAGGCCTCGATTAAATCGAGGCCTTATTATGAGTATTGTTAACTATTTGTTTGATAAGCTATAAACATAAGCTGCAATCACATGCACTTTCTCTTCACCGAGAATGTCTTTCCAAGCTGGCATTACACCTGCGCGGCCATTAACAATCGATTCAGAAATCACGCCACGGCTTCCGCCATATAACCACACATTATCTGTTAGGTTAGGGGCACCCATGAACTTGTTACCTTTTGCATCCATACCATGACATGCAAAACAACCTTTCATAAATGAACCTTGACCTTGTGCAGCTAAGGCTTCGTCGTGCTCACGACCAGACAGTTTAACGACGTATTCAGCTAGACCTTCAATCTCGCTGTCTTCGATAGGTAAACCACCTTTAGGCGGCATCATACCGTTACGACCGTTCATAAGCGTGGTTTTAATCGTGGCTAAATCGCCACCGTATAACCAATCGCCATCTGTTAGGTTAGGGAAACCTTTTGAGCCACGAGCATCAGAACCATGACATTGAGCGCAATTTTGTAAAAACAAACGACCGCCCACTTTCAATGCTTCTTCGTCTTTAACTAACTCTTCTAAAGGGGTAGCTAGGTATGCCGCGAAAATAGGACCATATTTTTCGTCAGCTTGCGCGACTTCACGGTCATATTGTGACAGACGATTTTCAGCTTTAGCAGCTTCTAGTGCTGCCGCTGAATCAGCTTTAAGACCTTGTTCAGTACCAATACTTTGATTAGAACTTGTCCAACCAAACAAACCTTTGTAATTACCTAGGCCTGGGTATAGAGCTAAATAGATCACACCGAACACGATAGTAAGGTAGAACATATAAGCCCACCACTTTGGCAGTGGGTTGTTTAGTTCTTCAATTCCATCAAACTCGTGGCCCATTGATTTACCTTCTTCAACACCGGTGTAGTTTTTATTCACCAGTTTAAGAAGGATAAAACAACCAACAATGACCACAATAGTCAGTACAGAAATCCAAATGCTCCAGAAGTTACTCATAATCATTACTTCTGCTCTCCTGAGTCTTTAGACATTTTTGCCAGTTCATCATCTGAAAATACTAAGTTAGCGGCTTCGTCAAATTTTGACTTGCTGTGCTTACTGTATGCCCAGTAAAAAATACCGACAAATGTCACCATTACAATAATGGTTAAAATGCCTTGAAAAGTACCGTAATCCATTATTGCCTCCTACTTGAGTGCGTGACCCAAAGATTGCAAATACGCGATTAGTGCTTGTAATTCAGTTTTGCCTTCAACCGCTTTTTGAGCGCCAGCAATTTCTTCGTCAGTGTAAAGATCGCCACCTTTGTAACCGCCTTTGTGCAGATTACGCAGGATAGACATCTTGTCACCGGTCAATTCGCCGTCTAGCGTGTTTTCAGCTAACCAAGGGAAAGCAGGCATGTTTGATTGTGGTACCACATCGCGAGGGTTGATTAAATGCACTTCATGCCATTTATCACTGTAACGACCACCTACACGTGCAAGATCTGGCCCTGTACGCTTAGAACCCCATTGGAAAGGGTGGTCCCAAACAGATTCACCCGCAACAGAGTAGTGACCATAACGTTCAGTTTCTGCACGTAATGGACGGATCATCTGGCTGTGACAGTTATAACAACCTTCACGCACATAGATATCACGACCTTCAATCTGCAGAGCAGTGTAAGGGATTAACCCTTCAACGGCTTGAGTGGTATCCTTTTGGAAAATCAGCGGCGTAATTTGCACCAAACCACCAAAACTAATGGCAATCACAGTGAAAATAGCAAGCAGACCCACATTCTTTTCAATTAATTCATGATTAAATTTCATCGAATCTGCTCCTTAAGCTTCTGCTAACGCTGGTAATGATTCTTTAGGCGCTTTAACAGTGCGTAACACGTTATAAGCCATAATCAACATACCGGTTAAGAAGAAACAACCACCAAGAAAGCGTACAAAGTAGAATGGGTAAGATGCTTCTAAACTCTCAACAAAGCTGTACGTTAACGTACCGTCAGAGTTTACTGCACGCCACATAAGACCTTGCATAACACCAGAAATCCACATACTTACGATGTATAAAACGGTACCGATAGTGGCCAACCAGAAGTGGACATTCACTAGCGAGGTGCTATACATACGACCATGGCCAAATAACACTGGCACTAGGTGATATAGCGAACCAATTGATACCATTGCAACCCAGCCTAGCGCGCCAGAATGAACGTGACCAACGGTCCAGTCAGTGTAATGAGATAACGCATTTACCGTTTTGATTGCCATCATTGGGCCTTCGAAGGTAGACATACCATAGAAAGACAATGAAACAACTAAGAAACGTAACACTGGGTCTGTACGTAGCTTATGCCAAGCACCAGATAGCGTCATAATACCGTTAATCATACCGCCCCAAGATGGCGCGAATAAGATTAATGACATCACCATGCCTAAAGACTGAGTCCAGTCAGGTAGGGCAGTGTAATGTAAGTGGTGAGGACCGGCCCAAATGTATAACGCAATCAATGCCCAAAAGTGAACAATCGATAAACGATAAGAATAAACAGGACGTCCAGCTTGCTTAGGCACGAAGTAATACATCATCCCCAAGAAACCAGCAGTAAGTAAGAAGCCTACAGCATTATGTCCGTACCACCACTGAACCATTGCATCGACCGCACCTGAGTACAGCGAGTAAGACTTAAACAGACTTACAGGTACTGCCATTGAGTTCACAATGTGCAATACTGCAACAGTGATGATAAAGGCACCAAAGAACCAGTTAGCCACATAAATATGGGAAGTAGTTCGTTTAGCGATTGTGCCAAAGAAAACGATTGCATAGCTGACCCAAATTATCGTAATTGCGATATCAATTGGCCATTCTAATTCTGCATACTCTTTACCTTGGGTGTATCCCATTGGTAAAGTGATTGCAGCTGCAATAATAACTGCCTGCCAACCCCAAAACGTAAATGCGGCTAATTTAGGCGCAAATAGACGGATTTGACAAGTACGTTGCACAACATAGTAGGATGTAGCGAAAAGGGCTGATGTTCCGAACGCGAAAATCACCGCATTGGTATGTAAAGGTCGTAAACGACTAAACGTTAACCAAGGTGTTTCAAAGTTCAGTTGTGGCCAGATTAACTGAGCCGCAATCAATACACCCACTGCCATACCAACGATTCCCCACAAAACTGTGGTGAGTGCGAATTGGCGGACAATAGTGTAGTTGTAATCAGCGCCTGTAGACTGGGAATGGTTCATCATAATGCTTCCACGGCTTATTACTTTTACTTTTAATATTTAGTAAAGCGAGCTTTACCAGTTAAGTTGACAAATGGTTACAAAACAAACCAAGAAGGTTATTTTTACAACAGTTTGTCAAGGTGTTACCTCGTTTTTGTTGTCTCTATCACGAGGCGATGTAATGATACTTGAGCTGAGTCAAAAAAGATACTTAACAACATGACTCAAATTTGATTTAGATCAATATATCCCAGTTAAAACGTTCAATATTTCACAAAAGGTTAATAGCAGTGCCTAAAATAATCAAAATGGTTTCAGTAGTATTTTTCTTAATGTTTTTAATGGCATGTGATAATAAAAAAAATATCGAAAATTCTTCATTTGCAATCGACACCACACTCTGCCAATTTTCTGTGGGTGAATGTTATAAAAAAGTTGCTGATTTAAACGTAGGTTTAATGCTCGATCCTGTGCACACACCAAGTGAAAAACCACTTAATCTTACGCTCAAATTTAGTCAAGCGATCACTAATATTTCAGTAAGAGTAGAAGGGCGCGATATGTTTATGGGAGTAATACCTGTGACATTATCTGCTATAGAAAACAATCAAGCACACGGCACACTCATATTTGGCTCGTGCAGTAGTGATTACATGGTATGGCGGGTATTTGTCACTTTTGATTACCAGGGGCAGCAGCGCACATTAATGTATGATTTTTTAGCGGATAATCCACAACACTAAAAAGGTGAGAAAGTCGTTTCTCTTTTACGATAAAGAGTAGGGCACAACAGACATAGCGACTACTGGGCAAAAGGTAACGAATAGTGTTTGTCATATCAAGATTAAATTACTGTGCTTATTTCACTCTTTATGGTTCAAACAAGTTGATTTTGTTTTTAGAGAGTTAGGGTAACGGTATCATTTTTAGCATTGTGTTATGTCAATAGTCCACAATATCAATACCAAGCAACGCTCTAGAAGGTGAGTTGTTTAGTTCACAAAAATAAACACAGCACCAAAATCTAATTGATAATCATTCTCAACAATGTATAGTGATATATAAGATACATTTGAATGAGAAGGCGATATGTCTAGAGTCAATGTCACAATCGATACGGCTAAAGTGGCTCAATTGATAAAAGCAGGTCACTTGTGTGCAGCAGATTTACAGTGTTTAGACAGAGACAGCAAACAAACCTTGTGGCAATTATGTCTATGGAGTTGCCAACATCGTGTGGATTGTCAAAATACTCAGTGCCAACATCCGTGTAACGCAGACAAAAACCGACAACACTCAACCAGCAAACCAATTTCGATATTAAATTATGTCGAGTCATAAATTTCTAATCAATTGGTGCCGATAAATAACGTTATCGGCACCAGTCATAAAACGCTATAATAGTCATTAAAACAATAACCTAAACTTTAAAGTATTCGCTATGACAACAGAGCCATTGCCTCCAGTATTACCACTTTTTGACGCTGCAGAATATGTATTGCAAGGTAATCCCACTGTAAATCAATACATAACGCGCATATCTATCAGTAAAGTGACAGACGCAGGCCTTATTATAGAGCACTGTGCCGACTGGTTATTTGAGCAAAAACAATCTGAAAACAACTACAAAGCATACCGAAGCGAGCTCACCACATTTCTACATTGGTGTTTTGACGTTGTGGCATTATCGCCAATTGCCGTCACACGCAAAGACATTGCTAAATACATCGATTACTGCCAATCACCACCAAATCATTTAATTGGCTATTTTAATGTCGCGCAATTTAAACTCGACAAAGCCAGTGGTGAACGTCAGCCAAACCCACAATGGCGGCCGTTTATCGGTAAAAAGCAACTCGGTAAATGCCTGCCATATCAATTAAGTGATAACGCACTTAAAACCAAAATAGCGATATTATCGTCATTTTACGGTTACTTAATTAGCGAAGAATACACAGAGCGTAACCCGGCACAGCTTTGGTTAAAGCACAGTAGATTTGCCATTAAGCGGAAATTCACCCTAAACGAAGACAGCAATCACCACGCATTTACAGAATTACAATGGTCTTATGTTGTCAGCACCGTAAAGCAATTAGCGCAAACACAACCAGAACAACATCAGCATAGTTTATTTTTAATTACACTATTATATAGCTGCTATTTACGCATATCTGAAATCAGCGCGCGTGCAGGTTATGCACCCATGATGAGTCAGTTTCGGCAAGATCCGCATTCCAGAGTGTGGTATTTTCATGTGCCATATTCTAAAAGTGGCAAAGCCCGCAATATCGCCATATCCAAAGTGTTATTGACTAGCTTAAGTGAATATCGTCGATACCTAGGGTTAAGTGATTTACCAGGCATCAACGATCAACAGCCAATATTTGTTCGTCATAAGGCTGCAGCACACGGCCGAGAATCCGGAGTCATTAACGCCAATCTCGGCATAAGGCAAATACGTGATGAAATCGACAAGTTAATTAATCTTGCAGCAGACAATGCGGCAAAAGATGGGTTTGAGCATGACAGTCATTTAATGAAACAACTCAGTGCGCATAACATTCGTCACACAGGGATAACGCACGACATCAACATTAACCGCCGGCCGTTATCACATGTCCAGGCTGATGCAGGCCATGAAAGTATCGATACCACGTCGCAGTATTTACACACCACACAAACCGAACGTCATCAAAGTGCCGTAAATAAACGTAAACGTCTAGCGAACGGCACCTAGCAATTTATCTTTGCTTGATATTCCACGGCAATAATGACTCAACCTCGGATGAGGTCTCTGCCAAGCCTTGCAGGCACTTGGCGATATACTCATGCACGA
>NZ_BMQV01000032.1 GCF_014648295.1 Shewanella saliphila | reverse complement strand
GTTTTACACGTGTTTATGCTGCGTTATTGATTTTGGAAAGGGAACGACCATTACCCGCAATCAATGCCTTGCCTAAACGCGTGTAAATTCTTGCTGAAATCGAGCATCTTCAGGTTGTTTGGGTATTTGATGACCTTCCAACAAGCAACTAAACGCTTACAACACTTCAAATAAACCCGCTGCGCCTTGACCGCCACCAATACACATACTAATCACCACGTATTTTACCCCGCGACGTTTTCCTTCTATTAACGCGTGCATCACCATGCGTGTGCCACTCATGCCGTATGGGTGACCAATTGAGATTGCGCCGCCATTAACATTTAATTTGTCAGCAGGAATGCCTAGCTTATCGGCACAGTAAATGACTTGCACAGCAAAGGCTTCATTGATTTCCCATAAACCAATGTCGTCCATGGTTAAGCCATTACGCTCGAGTAGTTTGGGAATGGCATAAATAGGTCCAATGCCCATTTCGTCAGGTTCGCATCCTGCAACCACCATTCCGCGATATACACCTAATGGTTTAAGGCCGCGCTGCTCGGCAAGTTCACGTTCCATCACCACAACTGCGGCGGCGCCATCAGAAAGTTGTGATGCATTACCGCCGGTAATTGAGCCATTATCTTTTACCGCTTTTAAGCCAGCTAAACCTTCAATATTGGTTGATGGACGATTACCTTCATCTTTTGTCAGGGTCACAGGCTCTTTTGAAATATCGCCGGTGTTTTTGTCCATCACTAACTTAGTGCAGCTTACCGGTACAATTTCATCATCAAATTTACCCGCCTCTTGAGCTGCAGCGGTGCGCTGTTGTGACGTGAGTGCATAAGCATCTTGACGCTCGCGTGAAATATCATAACGATTAGCGACTATTTCAGCGGTATCAAGCATGGGCATATAAATGGCTGGACGATAAGCTTTTACGCTAGGGTCAACCGCGCGATGCATATTCATTTTATCGTTTTGCACCAAACTGATTGAGTCACACCCGCCAGCGACAACAACACTGGCACCGTCAACCACAATGTGGTTTGCGGCAAGGGCAATCGACATCAGCCCTGATGAACATTGGCGATCAACCGTCATACCTGGCACAGATACAGGTAACTTGGCTGCCATAGCAACCTGACGACCAAAGTTCATTCCCTGGTTACCCTGGGTTAATGCGGCACCAAAAATACAATCGTCAATTTCATTTGGGTCAATTCCCGCGCGCGTTACCGCGGCATTAACAGCAACGGCTGATAACGTTGGTGCGGATAAATCATTAAATGCACCACGGTAGGCTTTGCCAATAGGCGTGCGGGCGGCTGATACAATGACGGCTTCTCTCATGACAAATTCCTTTTATATATAGAGTGCATCTTATTTAATGCACATTGTGAGTGGTGCTGTTGCAATCCAATGACACCACTCAACCGACATCACCCCAGTGATCTCGGAATAATCTAATCAATTTATTATTGCTGTTGCGCTTTCATGAATGCCATGGCTTTCATGATAAATTTTTCACCTTGTTGCGCGCCTGACACCAATGCTTTTTGATTGTCTTGTGCGGTTAATTGGTCCCAATTGTCTCGCACGGCTTCTGGGCTTTGTTTAGCCGTCGGAATAAAGCAGCCGTCGGTTTCAAAAATACCGGCACTTGAATAACCGCCCGCGCCAGCACATAAAATAAATCGGTTAGGTGCAGCTTCATCACACAAGGTCAACATACCCGCAGTCACAGCTTCTGGCGCAAAGGCTTTAACGATTTCTTCGGGCATTAAATCTTCTGTCATGCGGGTGCCCGCAGTAGGTGCTAATGCATTAATGTGAATATTATTTTTAGCGCCCTCAAGCACTAAGGTATTCATTAAACCAATCAGGGCCATTTTTGCCGCACCATAATTAGCCTGACCAAAATTACCATACATGCCGCTTGATGAGGTTGTCATGACAATTCGACCATAGTTTTGTTGCTTCATGATTTCCCACACCGCTTTAGTGCAGTTAACCGAGCCCATAACATGGACGTCCATCACTAACTTAAAGTCATCTAAGGTCATTTTCGAAAACGATTTATCACGCAAAATACCGGCGTTATTAATTAAAATATCAACGCGGCCCCACTTATCCATGGCCTGTTGCACCATGTCTTGTACTTCTTCAAAATTAGCCACATTTGCACCATGACTTATAGCTTCGCCGCCCATGGCTTCAATCAACTCAACCACTTCTTGTGAGGCTGCAGATGAAGCGCCACTGCCATCACGTGCGCCGCCTAGGTCATTCACCACCACTTTAGCACCACGTTTAGCCAAGGCTAATGCATGTGAGCGCCCTAATCCGTTACCCGCGCCTGTGACGATAGCCACTTGTCCTGCAAAACTGATAGTCATCTTGGTCCCCTTAAAATGCTGAATAATTTTTATTGTTATATTTCATTTCGTGTCTAACTGACTCGATGTTTGATTACTTCACCATTTGCACTGAAATCCACTCGGCGACTAATGCCGGAGTATCGCAACCTTCAATCTCAATGGTGACTTCAGTTGATAAACGAAATTGCCCAGGCTTTTTTTCTTCAATCGACAAGATTTTAGCGTGCGCTCTAATTTGGCTGTTAACTGTTACGGGTTGCAAAAATCGCACTTTATCGAATCCGGCATTTAATCCCATGTAAAAGCCGTCAATAATGACGCTAAATTCTTCTGCAAAATGCGACAGCATGGATAACGATAAAAAACCGTGCGCGATCGTTGAGCCAAAGGGTGTCGCTTTGGCCTTTTCTTCATCGACGTGAATAAATTGATGATCTAAAGTGCAATCAGCAAATTGGTTAATCTGCTGTTGCTTGATTTGGTGCCAACTCGTTGGCGCGGCTTGATGGCCAATATACTGTGTAATTTCATTGCGATTAATGACTGTCGGCATTTCCGTTCCCCTATGTACTGTAGCAGTACGCTCCATGAATGAAATTTAAGCGATATCTCATGCTAATTGGGGCAAACGAATTAAACAAATGAATAGTTTTGATACTTAGATATTATCAATACGAATAGTTAAGACTAATTTATTAAACACTTAAAAACAAAAAAGCATTACCCAATAAAGGGGTAATGCTGGTTATATGGCTGGAATTAATCCTAATCAGAAATGACTTTAACCTTAACAGTTTCAAGACATTACATCTTTAAAACCACTCTGGCTGCATATCATAGCTGGTGCTGTCTGTTTGTGTTAACAACTGCGACCACACATTGATTTCTGGTAATTCAAAGCGATAGAAATACTGCGCAGCTTGTAATTTACCCTGATAAAAATGCACGTCGGCCTGATGTGGTTTCTCTGCTAAAGCTTTAGTGGCCACAATACTTTGCTTTAACCATAACCAGGCAATAATGACATGACCAAAGAGCTCAAGGTACTTCACTGAGTTAGATAAGGCGAGGTCAATATTCTTAGTCGCCATTGCCGTTAATACAGCCTCAGTAGTGGTAGATAGTGTCGCCAGAGCGTCACTAAGTTGTTCCGTCATTGGCTGTAAACTGCTGTACTTCTTAGCGTCATCAAGGGTTTTAACGATTTCATGTAATGTCGCTTTATACCCCTGCATTTTGTTCATCGGCACTTTGCGAGTCAGTAAATCTAATGATTGGATCCCGGTTGTCCCTTCATGAATCGGGTTTAAACGGTTATCACGATAAAACATCTCCACCGGATGCTCGTTAATATAGCCATGGCCGCCCATCACTTGAATCGCTAAAGAATTGGCTTTAGGGCCGTATTCTGACGGCCAGGTTTTAATGATTGGGGTTAAAAAGTCTAATAACGTATGTGCATGTTGGCGCTGCTCTTCAGTATCGGCGGTATGCTCGTCATCACTTAACTGAGTGCCGTATAACACTAATGCCATTGCGCCTTCTGCATAGGCTTTTTGAGCCAGTAGCATACGCTTTACGTCAGCATGCTCAATAATATTAACCATGGGCGACAGTGGGTCTTTACACGAGGGCAACCGACCTTGAGGACGATTTTTAGCGTAATCAACCGAATATTGATAACCTGCAACCGCAATCACCGCTGCACCAGTTCCCACCATAATGCGCGCTTCGTTCATCATGTGGAACATATACTTAAGGCCACAGTTTTCTTCACCGACGAGATAACCTACTGAACCATTTTTTTCACCAAAACTCAGTGCTGTAGAGGTTTGCGCGCGGCCACCCATTTTATGAAATAAACCCGCTAAGGCAACTTCGTTATCGGCGCCGATAGAGCCGTCGTCATTGAGTAAAAACTTGGGTACCACAAACAACGAAATCCCTTTCACCCCTTTAGGTGCACCTTGAATACGCGCTAACACTAAATGCACAATGTTTTCACTTAAGTCGTGGTCACCGCCCGATATATAGATTTTATTACCACTAATGCGATAAGTGCCATCATCAGCCTTTACCGCCTTGGTGATTAAGTCGCCCAAACCAGAGCCACTGCCCGGCTCTGTCATGGCCATAGTGCCCATAAAGCGACCTTCGCGCATCGGTTTTACCCAGGTATCGATAAGCTCATCGCTGCCGTGGGCTTGCAACAAGTTGGCATTGGCGGTGGTGAGCATGTTGTAACCCATCCCTACACCGCCTGCGACACTTAAAAACGCCCCTGCTGCACTGGCTATAATAGGAGGCACTTGCATTCCACCTAAATCGTAATCAGCGGTGGCCGAACCAATACCAGACTCAATTACCGCTGCAATGGCGGTT
This sequence comes from Shewanella saliphila, assembly GCF_014648295.1. Lineage (GTDB taxonomy): Bacteria > Pseudomonadota > Gammaproteobacteria > Enterobacterales > Shewanellaceae > Shewanella > Shewanella saliphila. Next base: position 49,484 of record NZ_BMQV01000032.1, on the reverse strand, counting down.
TTGAGCTCCGGCACAATATGAACTTTTGTGCCATCAAAGGTCGGCTGTTCGGTATCGAGTTTTTGCCTTATGGGTAAAAAATGTTTTTCAGCAATGGTTTTTGCTGTGTTGATGACTTCATTAAACGTTTGACGGTCATGGTCTTGATAACGCTCTCGCGTAATTAAGCCTTCGCTGTCAAATAGCTCGTACAGCAAAAACTCAAGGTCGCGTTCATTCATTAATGTTGCAGGCATAATATTCTCTTCTTATTTGGCTACAAGGTGTGAATACAGGGATAACTATCTGCGGCTTAAAACGCAGATACACCACCATCTACTGCAATACATTGTCCGGTCATATAGGTATTGCCAGGCGATAGCATCATAAGCATGACTGCGACGATTTCTTTAGGCTCACCTAAACGGCTCATTGGGGTACCGCGAGCCATTTTCTTCTGCTTTTCTTCATCGGCAAAATTGGTGACCATTGGAGTCAGGGTAAAGAAAGGGCAAATTGCGTTAATACGAATATTATCTCGACCATATTCAACCGCGCCGGTTTTGGTTAAGCCAATCACCGCATGTTTAGCCATTGAATAGGCGCTGCCTCTGGCTGCCCCGCCTAAACCTGCCATTGAGCTTACGTTGAGGATTGCACCCTCACCTTGCTTAAGCATTTGCGCAATTTGATGGCGCATACCAAACTGAACACCTTTAACGTTAATCGCAAATTGGCTGTCTAAAATTGATTCATCAATCATGTGCAGTGGCATAAATTCATGGGCAATACCGGCATTGTTAACCCCAATATCGACTCGGCCAAAATACTCAAGCGCGGTATCGACCATGGCTTTACAAGACTCATCTTTTGATACATCGCATTTCATTGCGACCACTTCAGCACCCGTTGAGGCAATGTCATCTGCGACTTTATGCACACCAGCTTCATTGATGTCGCTTATGACTAACTTTGCGCCACGCTTAGCCAGTTCTTGTGACAGCAACTTACCAAAGCCTTGAGCTGCACCAGTGATAACGGCAACCTTGCCTGTAAAATCTAATAATGGATCCATGCGAGTAACTCCTGTAATTGATGGTCTTGTTGTTTTTATGATTATTCAGCTGTATTGATGACTTGTAATGCCATTTGCGCTAAAGGGGCCACAAACGAGCCGACTTTATTGGCGTTTTCATTTGAGGCATTACCTTCACTGGCGCGCTTTGCCACACCTTGAGCTATCGCCCCTAAACGGAAAAAGCTAAAGGCTAAGTAAAACGCCCAGTTATCAATTTTTTCGATCCCCATGCGCTGACAATATTGGGCAACATAGTCTGCTTCACTTGGTATACCCAAACTGGCTCTATCAACATCTTTTAAACCATCAATGGTCCCCATGCCTGCTGGCATACGCAGTTGCATACATTGATAGGCTAAATCAGCAAAAGGATGCCCTAACGTTGAAAGTTCCCAATCAAGAACGGCAATGATCTCTGGACTGTCTTTAGCAAACATCATGTTGTCTAAACGAAAATCCCCGTGAACCAAACACACACGGCCGTCATCTGCTGGCAAGTTGTCCTCAAGCCACTGGATTAACACATCCATAGCGGGGATAGTATGTAATTCTGTTAGACGATATTGCGAGGTCCAACGGCCCAATTGACGCTCAAAATAGTTACCCGCTTTGCCATAATCGCTTAAGCCAACAGCATTAACATCAACACTGTGTAATGCAGCAAGGGTGCTATTCATTTCATCGTACATGGCGCCGCGGTGCTCATTAGTGTCAACATCTGCTAGAGATGCGCTCCAATACACTTGTCCATCGCAATATTCCATCAAATAGAACATTGAACCGATAACAGTGGTGTCTTCACATAAGTGAGACACCTCAACGACAGGAACATCAGTGTGTTTCAGCGCATTAAGTACCCGGTATTCGCGATCAACGGCGTGAGCAGATTTTAATAACTTCCCAGGCGGCTGGCGACGCAGTACATAGACACCCGACTTAGCGGTAAGTTTGTATGTGGGGTTTGATTGACCACCCGAGAATTTCTCAAGTGTTATTGGCCCTTGAAAACCCTCAACGTGTTGCTGTAAATAAGCACTAAGCTGATCATTATCGATAGGAAATGTATGTGGCAATTCGCAATACTCTTATTGTTAGATTGATGACAGTAATAAAATGATAATGGCAGGCCAACTCGCCCCAGCGTTTGTTGACCTGCCTGCAATGTTATTGCGTTACCTTTTTCACTAAATCACGGCCAAGCTGCATCATGTGAACCTGATCTGGGCCATCGGCTAATCTAAGCGTACGCTGACCTGCCCAAGCATGTGCCAAGAAAGTATCCTGGCTAACGCCGACAGCACCATGGCATTGAATGGCACGGTCAATCACATCAAGTGACATACTGGGCGCCACAATTTTAATCATGGCAATTAAATCTTTCGCGGCTTTGTTGCCATCGGTGTCCATCTTTTGCGCCGCTTTTAAGGTCATTAAACGGGCTTGCTCAATCTGACAGGCAGATTTAGCAATGTCTTCACGTACCGATTGCTGCTTAATCATCGGCTGACCAAATACAATTCGCTCACTGACGCGCTTGCACATTAAATCTAATGCACGCTGGGCAATACCGACTGAGCGCATACAGTGATGAATTCGTCCAGGGCCTAAGCGACCTTGCGCGATTTCAAAACCTTTGCCTTCACCTACGATGATGTTTTCAACCGGCACACGGACGTTGGTAAAGGTCACTTCTGCGTGGCCTTCTGGTGAGTCATCATAGCCAAAGACTTGCATCGGCCTGACCATCTTGACCCCAGGGGTATTCATTGGCACAAGCACTTGAGATTGTTGAATATAACGATTGGTATTGTCTGGATCGGTTTTGCCCATCACAATCATGATTTCACACTGTTTACGGCACGCTCCGCTGATGTAAAACTTGCGGCCATTAATGACATATTCGTCACCATCACGAACAATGCTCAACTCAATGTTGGTTGCATCACTTGAGGCCACTTCGGGTTCGGTCATGGCGAATGCTGAACGGATTTTGCCCTCAAGCAGTGGCTCTAACCATTGTTTTTTCTGCGCCTCATTACCGTATTTAGCTAACACTTCCATGTTGCCAGTGTCGGGGGCGGCGCAGTTAAACACCTCGGGAGCCCACATCACTTTGCCCATAATTTCAGCTAATGGCGCATATTCTAAATTGGTTAACCCGCCACTGTACTTGCCATAAGCAACAGGCAGAAAGAGATTCCATAAGCCTTGTGCTTTTGCTTTAGCCTTAAGCTCTTCCATTAACGGAGGTGTTGACCATGGGTCAAGGGCCACTTGTTGATGCATTTCATCCTCGACCGGATAAACATGCAAATCCATAAACTCGTTGACCTGGTTAATTAACCCTTGAACTTTTTCGCTGTATTCAAAATTCATATGGTGTCCTTTTACTGAATCTTAGTGCGTAATAAGTGGCGCTAATGGATAGCTGTAAAATGCCTAACTAAGCGACATTAATGATTTTTTGTTAAACGGCTTAATCTCATCTATGGCATTGGTTTTAATTTTATTCACCCATTGCGGATCAACTAATAACGCGCGGCCAATACCGACCAAATCAAACTCGTCATTGTTTAAACGTACCAATAATTCATCTATACCGGTTGGGTTAGAAGTCCCTGATAAATCAGCATTACCTTCACCTATAAAGTCGTTATCCAGGCCGACATTACCGACAGTGATCACAGGCTTGTTAGTCAGCTTTTTAGTCCAACCGGCCAGATTTAGATCAGAACCTTCAAATTCAGGGATCCAGAAGCGACGAGTACTCGCATGGAAAATATCCACGCCTGCATCACTAAGTAAGCCTAAGAAGATGGCTAACTCTTCAGGGGTTTGACACAGTTTCGCCTTGTAATCTTGTTGTTTCCACTGAGAAAAACGGAAGATAATGGTAAAATCTTCTCCCACAGCTGCGCGGATGGCTTTGACAATTTCAACGCCAAAGCGGGCGCGGTTTTCTAGCGAACCACCATATTGATCATCGCGTTGATTAGTGCCTTCCCAAAAGAACTGATCAACTAAGTAACCATGGGCGCCATGCACTTCAATGGCATCAAAACCAATGTTTTTTGCATCGAGTGCAGCTTGAGCAAATGAAGCAACTACTTCATCAATGTCAGCTTGTGACATGGCAACACCATTTGGTGCGCCTGGTTTATATAAGCCTGATGGGCTGTAGGCAGGCATTTCTTTGTCTGGGCCGACACCGGGTTTTCTTACCGCGCCAACATGCCACAGCTGTGGGGCAATTTTACCGCCGGCTGCGTGTACTTCATCAACCACGTGTTTCCAACCAGCTAAGGCTTGCTCACCAAAAATGGCCGGTACGTTTTCGTAACCGTTGGCCGCTTTATGTCCAATAAAGGTGCCTTCGGTAATAATTAAGCCCACATCCCCTTCTGCACGGCGGCGGTAATATGCGGCAACCTCATCGTTAGGGATATAGTTTGGCGAAAAGGCGCGGGTCATCGGCGCCATGACCGTTTTGTTTTTAAGCGATAACGATTTATTTGAAAACGATTCAAATAGCTTGTTGATGCTGGTGTTTTGAGTGCTAGTCATCATTAATTCCTATGGGTGTTATTTGCTTTTTGTTTTTGTTGTTTGTTTTAAATCGTTAACCAATCAAATAACCACCATCGACATTGATGGCAGTACCTGTGGTGTAACTTGATGCGTTTGAGGCAAGGTACAGCACAGTACCGGCCATTTCGTCAGGTTGTGCGACGCGCTTCATCGGCACGTGATACATCATTTGTTTTAATATGGTTGGGTTATCCACTAATGCTGATGCAAATTTGGTGTCGGTACCGCCAGGAAGTAAGGCATTAACACGAATATTGAATTGAGCACATTCTTTGGCAAAAGCTTGCGTCATTGAAATAACGGCAGCTTTAGTGACAGAATAAATGCCTTGATAATCACCCGGGATAACACCATTAACAGAGGCAACATTAATGATTGAACCGCCGCCACTGGCTTTCATTAATTTTGCACCGTTGGTAGACATAAAGAAGTAACCGCGGATGTTTACATCCACTGTTTTTTGAAATGCAGTTAGGTCAGTATCGATAATGTGGCCAAAGTAAGGATTTGCCGCCGCATTATTAACCAGAATATCTAACTTGCCATGTTGCTCTGTAATGGCGGCAAAAATTGAGTCAATCTGCGCTAACTCACCAATATGACAAGCTATCGCCTGGGCACTGCCTCCATCGGCAACAATTTGGTCGACAACCGCTTGGCAAGCTTCTATTTTTCGGCTAGATACAATGACATGAGCGCCATATTGAGCCAAGACTTTTGCGACACTTTCACCAATACCTCGGCTAGCACCTGTGACTAACGCCACTTTCCCTGTTAAATCAAATAAATTACCAGTATTCATTTTATGTCCTTGTTGTAGTTATCATGAGTACAACCGCAGATGGTGTAATAACTTATCTGTGTACCCTTATCTAAAGGTTATCCATTCTTCGCCAGCTTGCTCTAAATGGCTGTAATTATTAAAATAATCAACGCTTAACATTTTTTCCGAAAACAATATCTTTGTCACACTTGTGTTTCTAGTTTGCTGATTAATGGCCAGTGTTTGTTTGTCGTTTAGCTGCAGCATGTGCTGCAAGATGGCTGAAATAGTGCCGCCAGAGGTAAACACTAAAATGTCTTTGGCTTGCTTTGCATTGCCTTTAACATCTGGCTTATTACTGTTTAATGCTCGCCGAGAAGCTAACTCTTGTTCGATAATATCTTGCAATGCGCGGATGCAGCGGCTTTTAAACTGTGGCCAGCTTTCTTTGTATTCCAAATCATGTTTACCACTCATCCAACGATTTAATGCTTGATAAAATTCTTTATGTAGGACTTTGTTGGGATGTTCATATTGCTGAAGCTGCTCGGTTTTTTCAGAAAAATGGTGCCATTCACCATTAAACTTTTGCAATATATCAACATGATTAAATTCATTAAAACCAGAATGGATCACCATGGGTGTAGCGTCAGTTTGTAACCCTTTAGCAAAATGTGACAAAGTTTGGCCATGGCGTAATAAATCGCCGCAATAATACTTACTTGGCAAAGGGCGTGAACGCCAATATTGGCCAAGTATTGAGGCTTGCTGACTCCCTTTATCAGACAGTTGGTCGTAATCACTACTGCCAAATGAAGCTTGTCCATGTCGGATCAAATATATCTTTGCCATTGTGAGTCTCTAACTTAATTAATGCGCTATGGATAACCAAAATGAGTTGAAGCGAATCTACTTGACTATGCTAATCTCAAGCTCTAAATTGAACAAATGAATAGTTCTAATACCCTACTATTTGTGATTTAAATAGTAGGCTGTGCATATCATGTTGTTTATTGACGAGATAACATGCTGTAGTGATAAGTGGATTAATCTTTCGTTAATTCAACGGAGTGAGCATGAAAATTGATTTGAATTTGTTTGTGGTTTTTGATGCCATATATTGCGAAGGCAATATTACTAAAGCCGCATCGGTATTAAATTTGTCGCAACCCGCGGTGAGTCACTCATTGGGGAAATTACGTAATCATTTTGATGATCCATTGTTTATCAGACAAGGTAACGAAATGCGCCCCACTCCCGTGGCAAAGAACGTGATTGATGATGTGCGCGAAGCGTTACATCAGTTGCAGGTATGCCTAGTACAATCAAGACAATTTGAACCACTGACCTCTCGCAAAAGTTTTTCATTGTCTTTACACGGCTCGTTAGAACCTTATTATTTACCTATTTTACAAGAAAGCCTTTCTATAGAGTCTCCTGCCATTCACTTAAACAGTAATAAGCGTGTTAACCGTAGTGAGTTAGAAAACAAATTGGCCAGCGGTGATATCGATTTAGCCATCGATGCATTGATCCCCGTGAGCAATAATATTCGTCACACTCAATTACAAAGTGATCAATTGATGGTGGTTGGCCGAAAAGACCACCCAGCACTCACCACAACGCTCGATTTAGACACCTACCTTAAACTTGATCATGTGTTGGTATCATCTCGTTCGACAGGACCAGGATTAGAAGATTTTGAATTGTCGAGAATGGGATATCACCGGAAGATTTCGCTGCGTTGTCAACAAGCCTTGTCTGCGTGTAAAGTGATTTTAAGCAACGACATGCTATTAACCTTACCCAAAACTGCGGCTGAGATGTACAGTGAAATGCTCGATATTGTTATGCACCCTTTACCCGTAGAATTACCTGATATTGGCGTGCATTTATATTGGCATGTGAATGTGGATAAGGAACCCGCCAACAAATGGCTGAGGAATAAGATGATTATTGCCGCGTCTAATGCGGTAACGTCTAAGCAAGCATAAAGCTTGTAGTGATTAATTGAATACTTAATTCAATTAACCGAGTAAGCGCTTTTAGTTTTAACAGCTATTGCTATAAACAAATGACAATAGCTGTCCTAAGCCAAATTTCACCGCTATATGATAGTTAACTCAGGTGCTTATTGAAAAATGCTAATGTTCGTTCCCATGCCAAATCAGCATTCACTTCATCAAAGCGCCCTGTCGAATCATTATGAAAACCATGATTTGATTTGTCATACATATACATGGTGTAAGGTACGTTGTAAGCCACTAAGTCTTGTTCGTATTCAGGCCAGGTGGCATTAACGCGTTCATCTAATTCTGCTAACTGGATTAATAACGGTGCTTTAATATTGGCTCTTAACGCTTTGGCTGCGGGTGTGCCATAAAAAGGCACACCGGCTTGCAATAAATCTGGTTTAGCTGCAGCAAGATAATTAACGATATAGCCGCCAAAACAAAAACCAACTGCGCCTAATTTGCCATTACTGCGAGGATTGGCCTTTAAAAACTCAGCTGCAGCAACAAAATCTTGTTCTATTTTGCTTCTGTCCAATGTACTTTGCATTTGCCGACCATCATCATCGTTTCCTGGATAACCACCTAACGGAAATAGCGCATCTGGTGCCAATGCGATAAATCCCGCTTTTGCTAATCGTCTGGCGACATCTTCAATATAGGGATTTAAACCACGGTTTTCATGCACAACCAGAACGACAGGTAAACGCCCTTCTTTATTGAGTGGTTCAACTAGGTAACCTCGGCCTTTACCATGTCCAGAGTGCGAATCAAATTCAACATACGTGGCCTTAATATCAGCATCATTAAACGACACTTGTTCAGCCAGGGCATAATTTGGCAATAAAGCTGAGGTTAATACACTCATTGAATACCCTAGTGCCACTAACGAACCGAGTTTAGCCATAAAGGTGCGTCGATCCATGCCACCATGTGCATAAGAGTCATACCAATCAAACGCCTCTTGCGGAATTTTGTTCCATTTATCTTGTTGCATAAGTTCCCTCTGCTTTGGTTGTGGCAAGTCGCATATAGAAAATAAAACAATAGCGTAAGTGTGATACGAAGATAAGACAATTTACGTTCAATACTGAAAACGATTTCGAGTTTGAGATGGATTCTCAGCAAATAGTTGTGTGTAGTCTTTAGTGAACTGTCCTGGGTGCCAAAATCCCCAATTAGCAGCAATCACTGCGATGGGTGTATCTTGCTGTGGTTTTTTAAGCTCTCGCCTGACGTTATTGAGTCGGGTTAAGCGTAAAAAGCGCAATGGATTGATGCCTAAAATTGACTCGAAACTGTATTGTAAAGTGCGCCGGCTCACATGAGTATGCTCACACAACTGGGTGATGGTTATCGCCTGATGTGGATGTTGATGAATGTAGTCTTTTACTTTTTCAACAACGGCTAACCTATGATGATAACTTGGCGCAATATGTTGATTAGCCTGGTTATCAACTAATAATGTTAATACCAGCGTGTTGAGAATATCTTGTTGTATTTGAGTGCAAAGGCCTAACCCATTGTGACTAATAAGCTGTTCAATCGTTAATCTTGCTTGATTCAACACCGCTGTAGTTACCACTTGTCGTGCATTATCTTGCGTCATACTGTGTTTGAGTTTAACGCCTTGGATTTCTGCCATCGAAAAAAGCATGTCACGGTTAATCACGACACCATAAATCGTAAATTCTTCTGGGGTCATTAATTCAAAATCACAATCACTACCACGGCACATAAATTGATGTGACTCGACTTGTAAGCCGTTTATTTTACTGTCTGTAGATAATGCAGGAATACCAAGCCATATCGACTCTGGTGCAATATTGCACTGCTGTCTGAGCGCTCGCTGAGTAAATTCTTTAAATAAATGTGAGTCTGGATAATCAATCCCTTCTATACAACCATAAAACTGACCATTACTGGTTTGATCATAAATTTGCTGCCACGACGTTAAATTATGAGCCTGCTCATCAACGTCAGTCGTTTGCACTATGCACTTTTGTGGTGCGTCATGCTCGGTGTCGCGCTGCATTAGAACCTCCTCAACTCACACCTTATGGTTACCATTTAACAATATTTGACAAAAACCTAACAGTATCTAATTGAAAATAAACATCAAATCAACGTTTGCCAAAATTTGATAGTCAGTTGGTACGCTTTAAGCTGCACTAAAACATCAAAGTAATTGGCTTAATCATCATCCGAGCAAAAGCTATACCAAAACATAAAGCATTGAGGTTAAGAATGGGTCACGCTTATCGCTACACATTAGGTAGCCAAACTTATCAATTTGCCAGCTTGGCAGAACTTATGGCGAAAGCCACGCCGCAGCGCTCTGGCGATCGTTTAGCGGGCGTGATTGCACACTCAGCTAAAGAGCGAGCAGTAGCCCAAATGACCTTGGCAGATTTACCCTTAAAAACCTTTTTGAATGAAGCGTTAATTCCTTACGAACAAGATGAAGTTACCCGATTGATCCTCGATGATCATGACAGTAAGGCTTTTAGTCATATTAGCCACCTAACCGTTGGCGATTTTCGTAATTGGTTATTAAGTGATTATGCGACACCAGAGGTTCTGGCCACGGTAAAAATGGGCATTACCCCTGAGATGGCAGCTGCTGTGAGCAAGATCATGCGCAATCAAGATTTGATATTGGTAGCGAAAAAGTGTCATGTAACAACAGCATTTCGAAATACTATCGGCTTACCGGGTCACCTCTCTACCCGCTTACAACCTAATCACCCTACGGATGATGTAAACGGTATTGCAGCCTCTATGTTAGACGGTTTGCTCTATGGCAATGGCGATGCCGTTATCGGTATTAATCCGGCTACCGATAACGTAGCGCAAGCGATTAAATTAATGACATTAATGGACGATGTTATCCAAAAATATCAAATTCCGACTCAAAGCTGTGTTCTCACTCATGTCACCAACACCATTGAATGTATTGAAGCCGGCGCACCGGTTGATTTAGTGTTTCAATCCATCGGCGGTACAGAAGCAACCAATAGCAGTTTTGGTTTTAATTTAAATACCTTAGCCGAAGCTCAACAAGCTGCACTGAGCCTTAATCGTGGTTCTGTTGGCCAAAACGTCATGTATTTTGAAACCGGCCAAGGCAGTTCATTGTCAGCCAATGCTCACCATGGGTTAGATCAACAAACCTGTGAAGCGCGAGCTTACGCTGTTGCACGTAAGTTTAATCCATTGTTAGTGAATACCGTGGTGGGATTTATCGGCCCAGAATACCTGTTCGACGGTAAAGAAATCACCCGCGCAGGATTAGAAGATCACTTTTGCGGTAAATTGCTTGGAGTGCCTATGGGTTGCGATGTGTGCTACACCAACCACGCTGAAGCAGACCAAAATGACATGGATAACCTGCTCACGTTACTCGGCGTCGCAGGGTGTTCGTTTGTGATGGGTATTCCGGGCTCAGACGACATTATGCTTAATTATCAAACCACCTCTTTTCACGATGCGCTCTATGTGCGCCGCGTATTAGGCTCACGCCCATCGCCTGAGTTTGAGCAATGGTTAACACGCATGAACATCATGCAAGATACGTCAAACACCATTTTATCAAGCGCTTTACCCAGCGCGTTTGCCGAACCATTACGTGCGTTAAAAGGAGGTTGCTAATGAAGCCACCTTCATCACCTCAAACGCTCAAAACCCCCATAAACCCAGACCAGTTTCCAAACGGGGCAGTGATTAATAATCCATGGCGTGATTTACGCCAATTTACCGATGCACGAATTGGGCTTGGTCGTGCAGGTATCAGTTTGCCAACATCAGAATTGCTGGCGTTTCAATTGTCGCACGCCGAAGCGCGTGATGCCGTTAATTTACCATTAGATATTAAAGCCTTAGCTCAGCAGCTTAATGCGATCCCGTTACTAGTAAATGCTACACCGGCATTGGTTGTCGCCAGTCAGGCACATGATCGGGTGACCTATTTACAACGCCCAGATTTGGGCCGAAAACTGGCTGATGCGAGTCGTCTCTCATTAGTAAAACACCTCAATCAGGGCCAAGCTGCAACGCCACAATTTGATTTGGCCATTGTCGTCGTAGATGGCTTATCGTCTTTAGCCGTTCAAAGTCATGCAAAACCGTTTATTCATGCATTGTTAACTCGGCTCAACCAACAACAAAAACCACTTACCCTCGCCCCTATTACAGTTGTTGAACAAGGGCGTGTGGCAATTGGTGACGATATTGGCGAAATCTTTAACGCCCAGATAGTCATAGTGCTTATTGGCGAGCGCCCCGGATTAAGTTCGCCAGATAGCCTCGGCTTATATATGACTTGGTCACCTAAAACCGGCTTAACGGACGCTTGTCGTAATTGTATTTCTAACATTCGTCCGGCTGGCCTCAGTTTTAATGAGGCTGCCAAACGGGCTGAATACTTAATCACTGAAGCCAGAAAACGCCAACTTACAGGAGTCAACCTTAAAGATCGCACTCAAGACGATGTGATCGAAAATCAACAGCAAACAACTCACTTTTTAATCGCAGAATAATAATACACCGGGAGAAAGATCATGTCAGATAACCAAGAATACCTTGCCAAACGGCAATTAAAGGGCGGCACAGCAGGCTGGATTTTACTTGCAGGCTTAGGCGTGTCGTATGTCATTTCAGGCGATTTCGCAGGTTGGAATTTTGGTATAGCCGAAGCTGGTTGGGGTGGCTTTGCCATTGCCGCCATCTTAATGGCTGTGATGTATTTAACCCTTGTGCTGTCATTAGCAGAAATGTCAGCGGCAATCCCCGCTGCTGGCGGCGGATACAGTTTTGCACGTCAAGCAATGGGACCTGCTGGTGGCTATTTGACGGGCTTAGCAGTATTAATTGAATACGCCCTAGCGCCTGCCGCCATTGTGATTTTTATTGGCTCCGCAGTACAAGAACTGCTTGGATTTAATGGTCCCTGGGTTTACGCTGTATTTTATTTAGTGTTTGTTGGCATCCACTTAGCCGGTGTTGGCGAGGCGCTAAAAGTGATGATGGTGATCAGCGGTTTAGCGGTACTGGCCATTATTGCCACGGCGGTGGTACTCGTGGCTAACTTTGATGCCAGTAACTTATACGATGTTGCCGTTACCGATGCAGCGGGTGCCAGTGAGTTTCTACCATTAGGCTGGTATGGTGTGTGGGCAGCACTACCCTTTGCCATGTGGTTATTTTTGGCAGTTGAAGGTGTGCCATTAGCTGCAGAAGAAGCTAAAAACCCTGCCAAAGATGTGCCTAAAGGCATTATTGGTGCAATGATATTCTTATTATTTACCGCTTTGATGGTTGTGGTATTAGTACCCGGCGTAGGCGGTGCTGCAGCAATGGGCGCAAGTGCTGTACCTTTAGTTGATGCCTTAAAAGTGACTGGCAATGAAAGCTTAGCCACCATAGTCAACATTTTAGGTTTAGCAGGCTTAGTAGCTTCATTTTTCTCGATTATTTATGGCTATAGCCGCCTAGTGTTTGCGTTATCACGTGCAGGTTATTTACCTCGCGCGCTATCGATTACCACCTCGCGTAAAGTCCCTGCTCGTGCGTTAATTGTTCCTGCAATATTTGGCTTTGTTGCATCACTCAGCGGTGAAGGAGATTTAATGTTAGCGATGGCCGTTGTTGGCGCAACCGTGTCTTATGCATTAATGGCTTTAAGTCATATTTTACTTCGCATTAAACAGCCTGAGTTGGCTCGCCCTTATAAAACACCTGGCGGCGTATTCACCTCTGGTATTGCCTTGCTGTTGTCATTAATTGCACTGACCGGCGTTTATGCATTTGATCCGCGAGCATTCTTGTTCACTATGGGCTTGTTTGTGATTGGTGCGGCTTATTACTTTGGCTATAGTTCAAAACGACTGGTTGCCAAAAATGCCGATGAAGAGTTTGCGATGTTGGCCGCAGCAGAGTCAGATCTAACACTGGCTAATTAAGCATAATATAACAGTAGTGCTATCTTGTATTACAAAAAAAGCCCTGAACATTCAGGGCTTTCTAATATCTAAACGCTTATTTACCCCAAGGGTTACTTGGGTCGGCTGATGGGGCTTTGTTAGAAGATTTACCTGATGTTACACGCTTTTCATAACCGCTACTGTTACGGCTACCATGGGCTTTAGATGAACTTTTTGGGCCTCTAGCATTACGGTTTGCTTCAAAGTTTTCTGCCGCTTGTGCATGCATTCTCGCAATAGATTCAAAGGTTAATTCCATTGGCTTACGCGGTACTATGCCAGCTGCAAAACCACGCTCACGTGGCTTAAGCTCAAATTGATCGCCTACCGCTTTGGGCATGCGTTTATAACGGTATAAATAAAAATTTTCAACTTTCTCACGGGCCCATTCAGTCTTTTTCAAAAACTTAAGGCAACCTTCAATCGATGGATTGAGGTTAAAGCATTCGAGTTTCAATGCGGCGTATAAAATTTTCCAATCATAACATTCAACCAGCTCTGTGATTAACGTTTCAAGCTTAAGTCCATGTAATGGATTGTTTTGTTGCTCTTCTACCATGGGTATTTCCGATGTTGTCTTTGCTGCCAACGTGGCACATACCGCTATAATAGCAATAAAGCATACTGCGCCGCTAATTAATCAAATCATCATCAAATATTTATCGTATATGAACTCACTCAATTCAGTATCACTAAACTTATACCTCAAAATATAACCGGTTCACTTCTTGGACACTAATTGGGCGCGAGAAGTAATACCCCTGGGCGACATCACAACCATGAGCTATCAGGTAGTCAAGCTGCTCTTGTTGCTCAACCCCTTCGGCAGTGACTTGTTTGCCCAAAGAGTGCGCCATACTGATCACCGCTTTGATTACGGCCTGGTCTTCACTGGATTCAATCAGATTACGAATAAAAGATTGATCAATTTTTAATGTGCTAGCAGGTAATGACTTAAGGTACGTGAGTGAAGAATACCCTGTCCCAAAATCATCAATGGCAACTTCAAAATCAGCCCTGGTTAACTTTTGTAAAATTTCGATGGCTTGCTCAGGAATCGCCATCAAAGCAGTCTCGGTGATTTCTAACTTAAACCAGCTCGGTTGAGCACCAGATTGAACAACCATACTGAGTAACTCTTCGGCAAATTTAATGTTCATTAATTCAAGTGCCGATATATTCACCGACACCCGTTTAAAATCAAACCCTTGCTGATGCCATTCAACTAACTGCTCACAAACGCTATTAACAACCCAATGGCTTAATGTAAATATCAACCCAGTGTCTTCTGCAATAGGAATAAATTCACCGGGTGAAATCACGCCTAATTCAGGATGTTCCCAACGCACCAGCGCTTCAAAGCCTGCTAATTGACATTCGGGCAGGCTCATTAAAGGCTGATACACAATAAAGAGTTGAGGTGGCAATGAATTGTCATTCACAAACAATGCTTTACTTAAATTTTGTTCGATAACATGACGTTTTTTGTTGTATGACGCCATTTCTTTATTACAAAAAGCCACACAAGCGGGATTCTTTTTAGCCTCATATAAAGCGGAATCAGCGTGACTAATCAACGTTTCAGCATTAAGACCATCTTGTGGGAACAAACTTATCCCTACACGGCAGCCAATAATGATGGTTTGTTCAAGGAACTCAAAATGTGGCTGAAATGCTTCAATTAACTCAATAGCCATTAAGTTTGCTTCTGCCGCCAGCTTATTTGGCAACGAAATACAGAACTTATCACCCGCAAAACGCGACACTACAAAGTGACCTTTTAAGTGCTGTTCAATTCGGGAGGCTGCCTGATTTAATATGTAATCGCCTGCAGTATGACCAAAATTGTCATTAATCACTTTAAAGCGGGTCAAATCTAAAAATAATAATGCCAGCGGTTGGCCCATCTTTTTACAGTTATCAATGTCATCGTCGAGTAACTTTTTAAAATAATAGCGGTTTACTAAACCGGTCAAATCATCATAGTGTGATAAATAAAACAGCTTATCTTGCTGTTGTTTTCGCGCCGTCACATCATGCGCAATCCCTTCACAACCAATACATTCGCCATTGTCCCCATACATAGGGCGCTCAAGCACTTCAAAGGTATGAACATTCCCTTTGGTGTCGTCTAACTCAATTTCAAACGGTGCTAAGTTTTCACCTTGTAAAATACGCTCAACATAATGAGCAACGACTTTGTTTTTTGGACTGTCAGTTAAATATTGATGATAAAATCCACCCTTACCAGAAACAGGATGCCCCAAAATATGGGTTATCGATGGACTAACATAACTCACAAAACCTAGAGTATCGTGTTGATAAAAAATGTATTCATCTTCGAGTGACTCAACCAACCCTCGGTAACGGTTTTCACTTTGTGTCAGCTGTTGAGTACGTTCAGCAACTAATTGCTGCAAATTATCTTTAAGATCATTTAGGGCTAAATTTGCTGTTTCAGCATTTTGATTCGCTTTAACCAAATCACGGTTATGACGTTTAGACTGTATTCCCCAAATACTTAAAAGCAAAATCAGCAAACCAGAAAGTAAAGCAAACTCAATTAGCTCTGTATAATCCTTTGGGATTTTGATATTGGCGCCCCATGCTTCATTCAGGTCTTTCTTTTGTTGAGGCGTGAGTGAATCAATTCCTTTTTGAAGAATACTCGCCAGCATAGGCGCACTTTGACTTACCGCAATGGCTTCATTGGCGTTATGTTTTTCATAAAATGCAGCGATTTTTAAGTCGTTATAGGCATATTTTAATTGAAAGTAATTGGCTGCGGCTAAAAAACCAATGGTGGCATCAGCCTGGCCTGCGGCCACTATTTCAAAGGTTTCTCGCATAGTATCAACATAAACAGGCGCAATACTCGGAAACTCTTCACTCAAACTGTTGGCATATTGATAACCTCTTACCATTGCCACACTCTTATTGGCAATATCTTCTCGGTCTGTAATAGTCTGATTGTGCTTTTGAGTGATAATTACCAGAGAT
Source organism: Shewanella saliphila (assembly GCF_014648295.1). Classification (GTDB taxonomy): domain Bacteria; phylum Pseudomonadota; class Gammaproteobacteria; order Enterobacterales; family Shewanellaceae; genus Shewanella; species Shewanella saliphila. The sequence continues at coordinate 33,083 of NZ_BMQV01000032.1, read as the reverse complement.
TTATAAATAATTGGCGTGGTAAATAAATACTGTTTTTCACGCTCAGGGCTTTTGACCATAGTTAATATGGCATCAATTTTATTTTGCTGTAGATTATTCACAATATCTGGCCATTTATGCTCGTCATTAATGACAAACTCAATGCCTGTTTTATCACTAATCAAAGATAATATATCAATCGCTAGGCCAACAAGTTGACCGTCTTCATTAAAATAACTATAAGGCGGGAAATAACCGTCGACCCCAATTTTAACCACCGGATGTTGAGACAACCATTGTTGCTCTTGTGCAGTTAACACTGAAAGAGCATGAGTGTTTTCGTCGCGATTTTCTGCTATCAAAGGTTGCGGCAACAACAGCACCAACATCCCAAAGACAAACCATGTAAATGCATAAGTTTTGACTCTCAAAACCATAGTTAGCCGTACTCCATTGAATCTAAAACTGTAAAAAGTTGACCATACAAAAAGTAAAAATAAAAAGGATCAAGTAAACAAAGACTCACTTTTGACGACGCTTATTATCCAAATAAAAACTCAATTACAAAGCAAAAATTAGTAAGCAGTAATATATATAGATTATAAACGTAAATCAGTTGGTTAACTTGAAAATAAATCTCTACCACACTTGTTTGAGTCATTATTGTGAGTCAATTCTCAAAAATAATTGTTTTTTATTAATTCAAACAAACAGCTGTTTCGTTTTAGGTCGACTCTGTTTGTGAAATCCACAGGGTTATCACGAGTGTAAAGCTTGTAAATGCTTAGCAATAATTTATTCATAAACTGACAATAACAAAGGTGGATTCATGGCGTTAGTGACAACATTGGCAGGCTTTATCGCTACTGTTATTGCAATGGGTTTATATTTTGCAAAGTAAAACGCATTTTTAGCTAATTCATCCTTAACCAACAGCCACACATGATGTGGTTGTTGGTTCATCTCCAAAAACCTAAGTAACATAGATAATAAATCGACAATCGAGCACTTCCCTGTATAATCCGCGACCTTATGTCTTAAGCCCTATCAGTCTTATTTTCACAACACTACTGTTTGTCGATAACGATGCTGTACCACTCTATGGAAACTTGTTTTGATTTCTACCGCTAATATTACTATGCAGTTTGGCCCTGAGCCGTTGTTTGAAAACATTTCGGCGCAATTTGGCCATGGCAATCGTTACGGCTTAATTGGCGCAAATGGTTGTGGTAAATCCACATTCATGAAAATTCTCAGTGGCGAGTTAGCCCCAACCTCTGGCAACGTATCCATCACGCCAGGTTTAAAAGTCGGTACATTAAGCCAAGACCAGTTCGCCTTTGAAAAATACAGCGTGGTTGATGCTGTGATCATGGGTGACGTTGCATTATGGAAAGTCAAACAAGAGCGTGATTTCATTTATGCTAAAGCAGAAATGACCGATGAAGACGGCATGCGTGTGGGCGATCTTGAAAGCGAATTTGCTGAAATGGATGGCTACACAGCAGAAAGCCGTGCAGGTGAAATCTTACTTGAAGCGGGTATTGAAGAATCATTTCACTTTGGCTTAATGCAACAAGTGGCCCCCGGTTGGAAATTGCGTGTGTTATTAGCACAAGCATTGTTTGCTAACCCAGATATCTTGTTACTAGACGAACCCACCAACAACTTGGACATTCATACCATTAGTTGGTTAGCAGAAGAGCTAAACAAGCGTAAGTGCACCATGATTATCATTTCGCACGACAGACACTTCTTGAATTCTGTGTGTACTCATATGGCCGACATCGACTACGGCGAATTACGTATTTACCCAGGTAACTACGAATACTTCCTCGAACAATCAAGCCTTATTCGTGAGCAGTTATTAGCAGGTAACGCTAAAAAGAGTGCTGAAATTGACGAACTACAAGACTTCGTTAACCGTTTTGGTGCTAACGCATCTAAAGCCAAACAAGCCAGTTCTCGTGCTAAAAAAATGGATAAAATCAAGCTTGATGACGTTAAATCATCTAGCCGTATTACTCCATCAATTCGCTTTACCGAATCTAAAAAATTACACCGCCAGGCGCTCGTGCTTGAAGAGTTAGGCCATGGTTTTGATGAAGTATTATTTGAACACGGTGACCTCATCCTAGAGGCAGGATCAAAACTGGCGATTATCGGTGAAAACGGCGTGGGTAAAACCACCCTATTACGTTGTTTAGTAAACGAACTTCAACATAATCACGGCCGTATTAAATGGTCTGAAAACGCCGCCATTGGTTATTGCCCGCAAGACAGCAGCGCCGACTTCGACAATGACATGACATTATTTGATTGGATGTCGTTGTGGCGCACACCAAAACATAACGACTTAATGGTCCGTGGCATGCTAGGCCGCTTATTATTTACCGAAGATGACGCCAACAAAAAAGTGCGTAACTGTTCAGGTGGTGAGAAAAACCGCTTGTTATTCGGTAAGTTAATGATGATGGACATTAACGTGTTAGTCATGGACGAACCCACAAACCACATGGATATGGAAGCGATTGAAGCATTAAATCAAGCCTTGAAATTATTTGAAGGCACTTTGATTTTTGTTAGTCATGACCGCGAGTTTGTATCATCACTTGCAAATCGCATCATTGATTTAAAAGACAAAAAGTTGATTAACTTCCAGGGTACTTATGATGAATATCTTGCAAGCCAGGCTGAATCGGCAGCTAAAATGTAGTGATTAAGTGTGCAAGTGATAACACTCACTCGCATACCTAAAAAGGCTTCCGTTTATGTGGTGACACAACATAAACGGAGGCCTTTTCTATTTAAAGCATTTTATATTTAAAGCATTTTATATTTGTGGTGTTTTGTGTTTATCAAACTATTTAAATAACAGTCCATTTTAGGCGCTGTGCTATGGCGCTATGACTGTTACAATCGAACATGCTAATGGACAAGCTTGAACACGCAATTAAGTATCTAACTCGTAATTAAGTGTCTAACTCGCCAAATAACAATGTAAAACAATAATTAACTAAAAGTAGCGAACCTATCATGAAGAGAAAAATCGAATTACTGGCACCCGGTGGAGACGTCGATGCAATCAAAGCAGCAATCATAGCCGGCGCCAACGCGGTATATTGCGGCCTAGATACCTTCAACGCCCGTAACCGAGCGGCTAACCTGTCGTTCGATGACTTAATTGGTGTGATTGCCCTAGCCCATCAATACCAATGTGAAGTCTTCTTAACCATGAATATTGTCATTCTGGAAAACGAAGTGCCCACGTTAGTTAAGTTGCTTAATCAACTGGTTAATACCGGCATCGACGGCATCATAGTACAAGATTTAGGGCTGTTTAATCTGGTCAGCAAGCATTTCCCATCGTTAGCCATTCATGCCTCTACTCAGCTAACCACTCACAATGAAGGCCAAATTGGTTTCTTGGCCAAAATTGGCGCAACACGAGTGAACTTATCGCGCGAGTTAAACCTAGGCGAAATTAAAAGCTTAACGAGCCTGGCACACGATCACGATGTATTAACAGAAGTGTTTGTGCACGGCGCCTTGTGTATTGCTTTCTCTGGTCAGTGTTATTCAAGCTCAGTAAGTGTTGGTAACTCAGGTAACCGCGGGCGCTGTAGCCAGGCGTGTCGTGATGAATATGAAATCACCGCTGCAGGAAATAAGTTTCCGCTAAATTTAAAAGACAATTCAGCCTATTTTGATTTACCCGAATTAGTCGATGCTGGGGTTGATTCGTTAAAAATTGAAGGCCGCATTAAAGGCGCGCAATACGTCCACACAGTGGTAGACACTTGGCGCAAGCAAATTGATCAGTTTGTCGACACTGGCAAGCTATTGGCTGACGACTCAAACCTATATAAAGTGTTTAACCGTGATTTTACCAACTCATTTTTAAAAGGTAATCTCACCAAAGACATGTTTATCGACAATCCGCGCGATAACAGCTTTAAACATGCTAACGACGCCAGCAATGCCATTTCTGTAGTGCAAATCCAAGAAGCACAAGACACATTATCAACCGCTAAAGATGCCATCGTTGAATTAGTCGCTGAAAAAATTAATCATTTAAGCATCGCAAAACCGTCTTTAACCCTGACATTTGCGGGTAAAGCGGGCCAAACATTGTCAATCACGGTCACCACGCCAGAGCAACATTTTGTCATTGAATCAAACTCAACGCTCACACAAGCGACAGAGTCATTTATTGATGAGGCAGCAATTGAAAAACGCTTTAAGAGTTTAAAAAGTACGGGTTATCAGTTACAGCCGTTTAATTTCGATAACCTAGATACCGAGTTAACCCTGCCGTTTAGCCAACTCACCCAACTTAAAAACCAATTATTACTGCAACTTACACAGCGGGAATACATTGGCGCAGTGACATTACCTAAGTTAGTTAAGCACCCAAAAGTGACCGAAACACCAACGTTATCATTGCTAATAAGCGATGAGAAAGACGTTAACTTATGCGATGTTACCGATGCCGACATTTACTTTAAGCTGCCAGAAAGCTTTAAGAAAAATGACAACAAATACATCGACATATTTTTACGTAACCCAAGGTTAATCCCGTGGTTTCCTGCGGTATTGATTGGTAAAGACTATATAGAAGCAGTACGGCTGCTAGAAGCGGTAAAACCTGCACGTATTGTCAGTAATAATACCGGTGTCGCATTTAAAGCCTATGAAATGGGCATAGACTGGATAGCAGGTCCATTTTTAAATACCACCAACTCATACGCGTTAATGACACTGCAAGAGCAGTTAAATTGCGCAGGTGCGTTTATTTCTAACGAGATTAATCGTAATCAAATTAGAAACATCAGCAGACCAAAAAACTTTAAACTGCTATACAGCATTTATCATCCCATTTTGATGATGACCAGCCGCCAATGCTTTTTCCAACAAACGGTGGGTTGTAATAAACCCAGTATTGAAGATGGTTGCATGCTTAAATGCGAAAAAGCCACCACCATTACCAACGTCAAAGGGATCTCGTTTGCAGTCGACAAACAAAAAGGTGGCTACCCGAGCATTTATAACCATGAGCAGTTTTTAAATATCGAAGCCGTTGAAGACTTATCACACTTATTTGACGAGTTCTTTATCGACTTAACCAATATTGGTTCGGGCTCAAAAGCTGAAATTGACAAAGTGCAATTGGTTAACCACTTTGAAAACGTGCTAAAAGGCGTAAACGAAGCCAAAGTTCAACTGAACCAATTGGTTACCGTGTCGACCAATGCGCAATACCAACAAGGGTTATAAAGCCAACCGCTTTTAGCTGCCCCATTGACACAGTCGTAACGATAACAAGAATGTGCTGAGTCAATGGGAACAGTGATACGCTTTAGTTAATGTGATATTTAATTATAATCAATCACTTAACATCACAGCGTAAAGTGTAAAACGTTATAGTTAATACAATAGAAGTAACGATATGAATAATGACACCGAAATAGTCGATCTACTCCGAGAGCGTATTCCCTCTTTTGAATGCAAACCCGGTTGCCATGATTGCTGCGGGCCTGTCACCACCTCATCTGCTGAAATGGCCAGGCTACCGGTTAAAACCGACGCAGAACATGACGCGGCATTAGCTGAATGGAATTGTGTTCATTTAGGCCCAAATGGTTGCGAAGTCTATGAACAGCGGCCACTTATTTGCCGACTGTTTGGCACCACACCTCGTATGCCATGCCCTGAAGATCGTGCGCCAGACAAAATGATCAACACTAAAACAGAACAGCAAATCCATCATTACATAGCCAACACTCGTCAAGTATTGGTGTAGTATTTATGTAGTGATGTGGATGACAAAAGGTGCTTATATACCCAAACAACCTGAAGATACTCGATTTCAGCAAGAGTTTACACGTGTTTAGGCAAGGCATTGATTGCGGGTAATGGTTGCTCCCTTTCCAAAATCAATAACACAGCATAAACGCGTGTAAAACTTGCCCATTGGGAGTTTCACCGTGTTCCCACTACGTTGTTGCGTTAATTTATAAGGTGCCTACATTACTGCATTAACGCGCCTAGTATTGAAAACACGGTGAAGCTCTGAAACACGTATCTTCAAGTTGATTGGGTATAGGATTTGCTTTAGCTAGATCCAATAAACTCAATATTCGTATGCCGATTGAAAAGTGAATGCCAACAATAAGAGAACACTTCAGATGACATTACCTGTGCTCTACTCATTACGAAACTGCCCTTACGCAATGCGGGCAAGGTTGGCAATTTACGCATCGGGTCAACAAGTGCATATACGTGACCTAGTATTAAGCAACAAACCTGCAGAATTACTGACCGTATCGCCTAAAGCCACCGTACCGGTATTAGTGATCAAGGCCAATGCTGCTTCAAGCCATGACCATGTTATTGACGAAAGTCTCGCAATTATGCAGTGGGCTTTTTCGCAAACCGATCCTAATGATTATCTGCACAGCCAATCAGCTAGTGTACTGCCGCAAATGCTCGCGATCATTACTCAATTTGACACTGAGTTTAAAGGGCTGCTTGAGCAATACCGCTGTGCCAAGCGTTACCATGAGCCAAGCCTCACTCAACACCGACAAGCCTGTGAGCAATACCTTGGCGATCTCGAGCGACGATTAACTCAACATCACTATTTAATGTCAAACAACCCTAGCTTGGTCGATTTAGCCTTAATGCCGTTTATCCGTCAGTTTGCTCGAGTTGAACGTCAATGGTATCTGCAAGCGCCCTACCCAAAGTTGCGCCAATGGCTTAACCACTACTTACAAAGCAAAATGTTCACTAAGGTCATGGCGCAATATCCATTATGGCTAGAAACAAAACAAGACTACATATTTGGTCACAGCCAATAACCCTTCACTCTCGCTGTCATAGTTGTTATCACACTTGCTGCGACCCTATTACCACAAAATAGACTGTGTGTTACCACAACACCTGCTCGAGCTTGGCTCCATTTCAATAGCCCCCAAAATATTCTACGTAAATAAAAGTGCATGTACATCATTTAAATAGCCTGCAAATCATACACATTTAGCGCCCCTTAAATGTTATCAACCCACCTTGAGTCACTGTAATTAAAACAACGGTCAAATTACACAGTGTTTATTGCGCACCGCAAATGCTTTGTGACAGTGAAAACCACTAAAGGTAATACCAATAATTCAAACACGGTTAACCAAACCCTTTACCAGGCCAATCACTTTAAAAATAACAAATGTTGGTGATTCGTTAATGTAATCTGGGATTGTGTTTTTTGATTACCGATAAATAGCTACCTATTTAGGGTTAAACATCCCCGCTAAGCCCTGTGGTAGCGCATCATTACACAAATGACCACAACATAGACCTTGGTATGACAATGTTAATAATTTGGTAATATAGATTGCATTCACCAACATCGTGTTATATAAATGTTGCTGTTGACTAAAACAACAACAATTGGTAGACCGGATTGTCATACCAAATCCAAATTCTTTGGGGGGAATTATGAAGCTTAATAAAATAAGTGCATTGTTTAGTAACTCTAAATTTAAAGCGACCAACATTACCATTTTTGGTGCAACGTTAACGGCAGTGTTAACAATGCCTGGCGCATTTGCTGCAGATGAAGAACAAACAGTAGAAGAAGTAGATACAAGCGAAATCGAAGTTATTGCGGTACGTGGTATCTTCGGTAGCTTAAAAGCAGCCAACTTACTAAAACGTACTGATGCCCGTATTGTTGATGCTATCGTTGCAGAAGATATTGGTAAATTACCAGATAACAATATTGCAGAAGCACTTCAACGTATTACCGGTGTGTCAATCGAATCTGACTTTGGTGTCGGTGAGTCGGTGACCATTCGTGGTGTGTCTGAAAACTTAATATTACTTAATGGCCGCTCAACTGCTGGCCCTGGTCGTGGCGGTATTAGCCTCGATGACTTCCCTTCAAGCTTCTTAAAAACAGTTGAAGTCATTAAGTCACCTACACCAGAAATGATCGAAGGTGCACTTGGCGGTACAGTTAATATGCAAACTGTACGTCCACTTGAACTTTCAGAACCGCTTATTGCCATCACGCTTGATGGCGAATATGCCGACAAAACAGAAAACGTTGCGCCTAACTTCACTGCAGCAATGGGTGATAACTGGGACTTAGGCGACAATGGTACCTTTGGTGCATCGGTTAACTTGTCATACCAAGATCGCGAACTACGTCGTGACGAATTCTTTAACAAAGTCACTTTAGAAGACGACATTGATATTGATGGTGACGGCACAGTCGATGTATCTGGCGGCCCTAACGGTAAATACTTACGCCGTACAGAAAGCACTGTTGAACAAAAAACCGAAGAGCGTGAACGTACTGCTTACGGTATTTCATTACAATGGGCACCGGCCAGCGAAGATCTGAACGTTTATCTTGATATGAACGCAACTGAATTAGACGGTGGCCAAGCAGCCTACTCTATTCTTGACGTTGGTGGTTCAGTATCGCCACGTAGCGACTCTTATTACGACAGTAATGGTCAGCTGCATAACTATGATTTAACCGGCGTGTTAACCATTCCTAAAACTTGGAGTGACTTCACCACCAGTGAATCAACCTCTCATGCGATTGGTGCAGAATGGGTTATTAACGACAACTTTGAAGTCTCTGGTGAATATTCAATTTCAAAATCAGAAGAGCGCCAAACAGCTTCAGAATTTAACCTACGTCCTATTGAGCGTACTGAACCAACGTTAGACTTAGTCACTCACACCAGTACAGGTAGCTCAACCAGTGGAGATGGTATTCCATCATATGTATTTGCTGACACTGGCATGCTAACCAATCCAGACAACCTGGTTTTCCGTGAGTTTTACCACAAAACGCTAGACACAGACAACGAAGAACAAGCGTTACGTTTTGACCTTAAAGTGAATGATATTGGTGTTGATTTTGTCACAGCATTTAAAGCAGGTGTTCGCTTTACCGACCGAGACTACACTGCAAACCGCTTTGACCTTAAGCCAAACGGTAACACTTTAAAAGATGCTTATAAAAGAGCCACCAACGAAGACGGTTTATACAGCCCTACTTGGATTGATAACGCCATTATCGCTGACAGCTTTAAAACCATTAACATGGACAACTCTTTTGACCAAACAGGCATTGCCGGTCAAAACGACTTACTGACCTACAATGTTTACGATGCTGAACAACTACAAGATGCTGAAGCAACTTATGCATTAGTTCAACAAATGTTAGCAGGTACCTCTTACGCGATGGACGGCTCATTAGCCGACAACATGGTCGAAGACACAGGTGCTTATAAAACGATTAATGAGAAAACCAGCGCAATCTACGCACAATTCCATTTAGACTTTGAAGACATCTCAGCGGTTGTGGGTGGTCGTTATATTCAAACTGAACTTGAATCAAGCATTGTAGATTCAGTGGATGCCAACGGAAACAAAGTACTTGATACCGGTAAAAATGATTATTCAGACTTTTTACCAAGCTTAAACGTGACCTATAGCTTGTCACAAGAAACCTTAATACGCTTTGCGGCGGCAAAAGTAATGCGCCGTGCTGACTTTGGTGAATTAAGCCCTGCATTGTCTATCGATAACTCGTTAGTCACCGGTACTCAAGGTTCTTACCAATTAGATCCTTACCGCGTAACGCAATATGACTTATCAGTAGAACACTACTTTGGTGACGGCGGTATCTTATCTGCAGCACTATTCTACAAAGATGTTAAATCGTTCACTCAAACAGACAGTAGCTGTTTAGCCGACTCAAGCACTATCTCTGGCCAAAACACCACACAGTGGAACAACATCTGTTTGCTTAACACCGCAGGCGAAAGCCAAGGCGACATCATCAATGCAACTCAAGACCAGGGCTTAGCCTATGTTGATGCAGAAAAAGCAGCAGGCCGCACAGGTATTGTCATTGAAACTGACGTTAACGGCGGTAGCGGTGAAGTACGTGGTTTAGAGCTAGGTTACCAGCAACAGCTTGATTTCTTACCAGGTATCTGGTCAGGGTTAGGTGTTAATGCTAACTATACGTTTGCAGACAGTGAGCAACCAGACGGCAACGAATTGCTGAATATTTCAAAGCATACAGCAAACACGCAGATTTACTGGGAAGGCGAAGATTTACAGCTACGTCTTGCATACAACTGGCGTGACCGTTACTTAGATGACCAAAGCACTAAGCGTGTACAAACTGTAGGTGCATTAGGTTACAACGTATTTAACCAAAATGACCCAACAGCTGATAACTACGACCCAACTGTAGGTAATAGTTACCGTGAAGCACGTGGCCAGTTCGACTTCTCTGTTAGCTATGACATCAACGAGCACTTTACCGTTGTTGCCAACGCAGTAAACCTAACAGGTGAGCCAATTGAATACACCACAGAGCTTGGTTCAGTATGGGCTTACAGCGAAGCTGACCAACGTTACACACTAGGCGTTCGAGCTAAGTTCTAATAGCCAACGACATAAAGAGCCTATCAAGTTGATAGGCTCTTTTGATTAAGCCCTTTGGTGTTATTACGCCGTACTCTTGTTAATACACTTTAAGCTGAAAATAAACAGACAATACACCAAGAATTAACCCAATAATTGAACGTTAATGAGTTTTAAAACCCATAAATGATAACGCCTTAACCTTGTTGCCATACCCATAATATTTCAGTAATAAGTATGTAAAACAAACAAATATACTGCACTATTAAGTTTGTCAGTCCAACCCGCAGTAATTGTTTGACAACCAACGCAAGGTCTATTACCATTTTGTAAGACAGCTTGGTAAGCAGGTCGATAATCCTGCCATTATACGGGTTCAAAAAATTCAAAATAACAAATTGCGATACCTGCGCCCTATGTCAACACACGCGCATAGCACGCCTCTTAAAGGCACAGCAATTTACAACACACAGTTAAGCAAAACCAATATATGTAGGAGTTACAAATGACAAAGCCAGTCATCGGATTTATCGGCCTTGGCCTTATGGGCGGCAACATGGTTGAGAACTTACAAAAAAGAGGTTATCAACTTAATGTCATGGACCTTAACAAAGACGCAGTAGCAACCTGTGTCGCTCGTGGCGCAAACACGGTTGCTTCAGCCAAAGAACTTGCCGAAGCAAGTGACATTGTTATGTTATGTCTTACCACCTCTGCAGTAGTTGAAAAAATTGTATATGGCGACGACGGCATTCTAGCGGGCATTAAAGAAGGCGCAGTGCTTGTTGATTTTGGTACTTCAATTCCATCATCAACCCGTAAAATCGGTGCTGACTTAGCGGCTAAAGGCGCAGGCATGATCGACGCCCCACTCGGCCGAACTCCAGCTCACGCTAAAGACGGTTTATTAAACATCATGGCCGCTGGCGACATCGATACCTTTAACAAGGTAAAACCTGTGCTTGATGAACAAGGCGAAAACGTATTTCACCTAGGTGCATTAGGCGCTGGCCACACCACTAAGTTAATCAATAACTTTATGGGCATGACTACAGTGTGTGCTATGTCACAAGCCTTTGCTGTCGCAGAGCTTGCCGGTGTTGACCGCGCGCAACTGTTCGACATCATGTCAGCAGGTCCATCTAACTCACCGTTTATGAAGTTTTGTAAAAACTACGCCGTTGATGGTGTAAGCGACTTAGGCTTCTCTATTGCTAACGCCAATAAAGATTTAGGCTACTTCTTAAAAATGGTAGAAGACTTAGGCACTCAATCTAAGATTGCCGAAGGTTCATCTGCTAACTTACAAGCCGCATTTGATGCTGGTTTAGGTAACGGCAACGTACCAGAAATCTTCGACTACTTTGTTAAGCTAGCAAAATAGTCATATTGCATCGCTCGATAAGGGCTTTATAAATGCACCACTAAAAAGGTCTTCGTAATGAAGACTTTTTTTATTTTCTCCAAAGCATTAACCCCGACTTAACCAGCAACATGTTATCCTTATATAAACGATATAACTCATGGTGCCACTATGCTTAAGCTCACTCTCGGTAAATTACCTTTATTATTCCTTGTCACTTTCGCAATCTCAGCCTGCTCAGATCAAACTCAATCTGACACTCGCCCTGTACAAGACATACACGTAGATACAATGACACTGTCGTATAACAGTTTACGTTTAAACACCGAGCTACCGGGGCGGATAACTGCATTTAATGAAGCAGAAGTCAGACCGCAAATCACCGGCATAGTACAAAGCAGACTGTACAAAGAAGGCAGTTATGTCACCGCAGGCGACGTGTTATTTCAAATCGACCCAACAACCTATCAGTCAACGGTAAATAGTGCGCAAGCTGAGTTAAAAAAAGCCCTTGCCAGCGAACAAAGCACTCAAAAAGCCTATATACGTTACCAGGCACTAATGAAGAAAAGCCTCACAAGCCAGGAGCTACTTGACGATGCCGAATCAAGCTACTTACAAGCAAAAGCTGAAGTGGCGATTCGTCAAGCCGAGTTAGACTATGCCAACATTGAGTTATCTTATACGCAAATCAGAGCGCCTATTTCTGGCTACGCCGGGTTTTCACAGGTATCAGAAGGTTCATTGCTCACCTCTGGCCAATCAGATTATTTAACCACCATTATTCAAACCAATAATGTGTACGTCGACATGCAACAATCTTCTGTGTCGTTATACAAATTAAGACAGGAATTTATGAATGTGCGTGGTACACGCCCTACTATCCCAGTCACGATTACCTTAGAAGACGGCACACTTTACCAGCATACTGGCAAACTTGAATTTGCTGATACCCGCGCCGATAACTCAACGGGCAGCGTGACATTACGCGCTATTATTCCTAATCCTGATAATAGTCTTCTCGCTGGCATGTACGTACGCGCCAATATTTCAATGCCAGAGCAGCGCAATTATCTGGTTGTGCCTCAGTCCGTTGTAGTAAGAAGCCAAGCGGGCGCACCATCGGTATTTGTGGTCGATAAAGACAACAAAATCACCAAAAGAGCAGTCGAACTTGGTAATGAAGTCGGTAATGGCTGGGTGGTCAAAACAGGCCTTAATGTGGGTGATAATGTGGTGGTTAATAATCTGAATAAACTGCAAAACAACCAAATTGTGGTCGTCGATAGCCAAACTGAACAATCAGACCAAACTGCCACCGCCGATGCACATTCAAACTCGCAGGATTAAGCCATGTCTAGTTTCTTTTTAAATCGTCCTATTTTTGCATGGGCTATCACCCTCGTCATAATGCTTGCGGGTATAGCGTCGATAATGAGTCTACCTGTCGCGCAGTACCCTACTATTGCGCCGCCAGCCGTTACCATCAGTGCCTCTTACCCAGGCGCATCAGCAAAAACCATTGAAGACAGTGTCACCCAGGTGATTGAGCAAAGCATGACAGGTTTAGATAACCTGCTTTATATGTCATCAACCAGTAGCTCATCTGGCAGTGCTTCTATTACATTAACCTTTAGTGCTGATACTGACCCTGATATTGCCCAGGTACAGGTGCAAAACAGCCTGCAACAAGCCAGTAGCCGTTTACCTACCGCGGTGCAAAACCAGGGTACAACCGTTAAAAAAAGTACCTCTGGATTTATGTCTGTCACCAACCTGTACTCACCCGATGGCACCATGAGTACTGGCGACATCCAGGATTACGCTAACTCAAGTATTAAAGACATTATCAGCCGCGTTAATGGTGTCGGCAGCGTGACCATTTTTGGTCCATCCTACGCCATGCGTATCTGGTTAGACCCCGCTAAACTCAACAGTTACAACTTAACCCCGGTTGATATTTCAGATGCTGTATCGGTGCAAAACAGTCAAGTTACCGTTGGCCAACTCGGCGGCGTGCCAGCCACCGATAGCCAATTAATTAATGCGACTATCACAGCACAAAGCTTATTAACTACTGTTGATGAATTTAAAAACATTTTAATTAAAGTGGATGAAGATGGCTCAAAAGTTCGTCTTAGTGATGTTGCCAGGGTAGAACTTGCCAGCGAAGACTCAAGCGTTATCCCTGTATTTAACGGTTATGGCTCATCGGGTATCGCTATCACGCTGGCATCAGGTGCCAATTCGTTAGACACCCAAGAAGCGGTAGATGCCAAATTAGCGCAATTATCAAAAGGCTTTCCTCAGGGTTTAGCCATGGCCAAAGCCACTGATAGCAATAAATTTATTCGTTTATCGATTACTGAAGTGATTAAAACTTTATTTGAAGCCATCGTACTCGTGTTTTTTGTGATGCTGTTGTTTTTACAAAACTTCAGAGCAACATTAATCCCAACCATTGCTGTTCCTGTGGTGTTACTGGGTACGTTTGCCATTATGTCGATATTAGGGTTTTCTATTAATACCTTAACCATGTTTGGCATGGTGCTGGCCATCGGCCTATTGGTCGACGATGCCATTGTGGTAGTAGAAAACGTTGAACGCATCATGCACGAAGAAAAACTCTCGGCATTAGAAGCCACTAAAAAGTCGATGAAGCAAATCACCGGCGCATTAGTGGGCATTACCATGGTACTTGCTGTGGTATTTATTCCAATGGCCTTTATGTCGGGTTCTACCGGTGCTATCTACAAACAGTTCTCGTTAACCATAGTATCTGCAATGGTATTGTCGGTACTGGTTGCGTTAATTCTGACCCCGGTGTTGTGTGCAACCTTATTAAAACCGAAAGAAAAACCCACTAATGGTTTCTTCAATGGCTTTAATCGCTTGTTCGATCGCCTGTCTAGTGGTTACAAAGGTTCAATCAAACGTGTGCTGCTGCGGCCATTACGCTTTACCTTAATCTACGGTTTATTGTTAGCTGGCACCGCGTATATGTATAACACCCTACCCAGCTCGTTTTTACCTGATGAAGATCAGGGCGAATTTTATATGATGGTGCAATTACCAACAGGCTCAACAATCAATCAAACTGCCGAGGTCATGAACGACATCAAAGAATACCTGCAACAAAATGAGCCAGAGGTTATCAATACTGTATTTACCGTGTCAGGCTTTAACTTTTCTGGCAAAGGCCAAAATGCGGGTATGGGCTTTATTGGCTTAAAAGACTGGTCAGAGCGAACCACAGACGAGACCAACGTCAACGCGATTATTCAACGCGCTATGGGGTATTTTTCAAGTTATAAAAAAGCCTCAGTGTTTGCATTTAGTAGTCCTGCAATTAGAGAGCTAGGCCAATCATCAGGATTTGATTTTTACCTTGAAGATGTTGGCGCAATTGGCCACGACAAACTTATCGAAGTGCGTAATCAACTGTTAGCGAAAATGGCCCAAAGCCCAATATTGCAAAATTCCAGACCTAACGGTCTAGAAGACAATGCCCAGTTTTATTTAGATATTGATTATGAAAAAGCCAAAGTCTTTGGCCTCGATATCGACGACATTAACAACTCATTGTCGATTGCTTGGGGTTCATCTTACGTTAATGACTTTATTGACCGTGGACGCTCTAAAAAAGTTTACATTCAAGCTGAAGCTCAATACCGCATGACGCCAGAAGATCTCAATCATTGGCTTATTCGTAACAATCAAGATGAAATGGTACCGCTGTCAGCATTTACCTCATCACATTGGGGCACAGGTTCACCACAGCTGACACGTTTTAATGGTAACTCAGCCTTTGAAATTTTAGGTGAAGCAGCACCAGGCTACAGTACAGGTGATGCAATGGATGAAGTAAATGCCATCGCAGCTGAGCTATCAACTGATGTGCAAGTCAGTTGGTCAGGTATGTCATACCAAGAGTTAGAAGCCGGAAACCAGGCACCGATACTCTATGCTATCTCAGTACTTATGGTATTCATTTGTTTAGCGGCATTATATGAAAGCTGGAGCATTCCCATTGCGATTATTTTAGTCGTGCCTTTGGGCGTACTCGGCGCACTCGCGGCCATCATGCTACGCGGCCTTGAAAACGACGTGTATTTTCAAGTGGGCGTGCTAACAACCATTGGCTTAACCGCTAAAAACGCCATCTTAATTGTCGAGTTCGCCAAAGAGCTCTACGACAAAGGTGCCGACATGATAGACGCCACCATTCAAGCCTGTGAAATGCGTTTACGCCCAATCATCATGACCTCACTCGCCTTTGGTCTGGGTGTATTACCACTGGTATTGAGCAGCGGCGCAGGCGCTAATGCCCGTAACGCGATTGGTACCTCAGTACTAGGCGGTATGACAGGCGCAACACTGTTAGTCGTGTATTTTGCACCACTGTTTTTAGTGATAATTTTAAAAATGGTCAAGCCTAAACCGACCCATTAATCAACCCGTAAAGCCTCCCGACTGTGACGTAATATTCACAGTCGGGAGAATTTCAAGATTCAAATAACATCAATAAACAAAACGATCTAGTCAGCATAATCAATACACGGTATGGTTACAGCAAACCAGAATACTGATATCGGACTTTGATTGTTTACCTACAATATCAATGGCAAAGCCAGCCGCCACTTTACTTATGCAGACCTGATAAACTGCGGCAATACGGCACAATTGCATCAAATTGAAAACTTACCTAAACAACCTGAAACCTGGCGCGCACTCAGTGCATTGGCGACAAGAATACTCGACCCTATCGTCGACCAATTTGGGCCAATTAACTTAACCTACGGATTTTGCTCACCCGAGCTTGCACGGTTAATCGCTAAAAATCCTAACCCGCACATCGCCCCAAAGCTCGACCAACATTGCGCCCACGAACTCAATATCAAGCAAGCCATCATTTGCTCACGCCTAGGCGCCGCATGCGACTTTACCGTACTCAATAAACTCGATGGTACACCTAACAATACAACAGTCGACATGCAACAGGTCGCCCTGTGGATTTGCCAAAACCTCAGTTTCGATCGCCTCTATTACTACGGCAAACACAGACCACTGCACATCAGCTTTGGGCCACAACAAAACCAGTTTTTACAAACCATGAAAACCAACCCAGACACCGGCCACCGAGTGCCATCAAAAAAAGGCCGAGGGCTAACCGCAATCAGTGTGATTGAACAGGTTGATTATTGATTTTGGTTGGATTCTTCCCTAGTTTGAATACAAACTAAATACTTGAGACAGCTATAATTTATCGATAAACTCACATCAGAATAAATATAGGATGAGTTATGTCTACCATCGAGTTTTACAATCAACATTCCCAAGCCTTTTTTGACTCAACTGTTAATGCCGATGTCAGTGAACTTTATCAAACGTTTGTCAGTCAATTGCCCGTTAATGCTCGTGTTTTAGATGCGGGTTGTGGTTCTGGACGAGACAGCAAAGCCTTTATTGATATGGGTTACCGAGTCATGTCGATTGATGCAAGTGCAGAATTAGCTAAAGCTGCCTCAGCATACATAGGCCAAACGGTAGCAGTATGCAGCTTTGATGATATTGACCTCTCCCATCAATTTGACGGTATTTGGGCTTGCGCGTCTTTACTTCATGTTGAAGCAAATGCCCTACCCAACACGTTTGCGACTTTAGCCAGCACACTGGTAACCAATGGCGTATTTTATTGCTCTTTCAAATATGGCGTACAAGAGCGAACTCATAATGGCCGTTTTTTTGCTGATGCCGATGAGTCTTTGCTTGGGCAATGGGTACAAGGCTCAGGTTTAACGTGCAAACATACCTGGGTGACTACAGATGTACGCCCAGGACGAGAAAACGAAAAGTGGCTAAATGCCATTCTTATTAAGACCTCAAAGTAGAGAAACGTCATGAAGTTAGCAGAAGGACCTGTATTAACTAGCGGTGGTTTGGATGACCCGTTTTTACCTAAGTTATTGCAAGCGATAAACCGAGCAAGCAATATTGAAATCTCGGTTTCTTTTATTCAACGTTCTGGGCTGGATTTAATCTTTGATGCGTTATCAGATGCCTTAGAGCGCCAAGCCAGTATTGATATCGTCACCTCTGACTACCTTTGTATTACCGATCCCGTGGCATTACGCCACCTGATGATTTTACAATCTCGCGGCGCTAAAACTAAAATATTCACCTGTAAAAGCGGCCAAAGCTTTCACATGAAAACCTACATTTTTGTTCAACAACACAGCGATCAAAATGATACCGGTTGTGCGTATGTGGGCTCAAACAACATCAGTAAAGCCGCGTTTACCCATGCGTTCGAATGGTGTTTGCGTCATGACTTAATTGAAAATCAAGACCCCAGCGAATTTAACTATATTCGTCAGCAATTTTTGCAGATTTTTAACCATCAGCAATCGATGCATCTCACAGATGATTTTATCAATCGTTATGCCGAAAAACGCAAAGTGGTTAAGCCGCCGCTTGCAATTGTCAATGAAGTTGAACCAGAAGAACCCGCACCCAATTTTGCGCAGCAAGAAGCTTTATCAGCCCTTGCAAACACACGCTTAGCATTGCAATCAAAAGGCTTAGTAGTATTAGCCACTGGGATGGGGAAAACATGGCTAGCCGCATTCGATGTACAGCAATTTAACGCCCGTAAAGTGCTCTTTGTTGCACACCGAGAAGAAATATTACTGCAGGCAGAGCGCACGTTTAAGACATTGCTGCCTAAACTTATCAGCGGCCATTTTAATGCCAAAACCAAAGTTGTTGATGCCGATATTGTGTTTGCATCGATTCAAACATTAGGTCAACAAACACACCTCAATCAGGTGAACCCAAATCATTTTGATTATGTCATTGTCGATGAATTTCATCATGCCGGTGCCAGCAGTTACCAATCATTATTAAACCACTTTACCCCGCAATTTTTATTGGGCTTAACAGCCACACCAGAGCGAACAGATCAGGCGGATATTCTTTCCCTGTGTGATAACAATTTAGTTTACGAAAAGAACATTATTGATGGTATTGAGCTTGGTATCTTGGTGCCATTTCAATATCAAGGGATTAATGATGACACGGTTAATTATCAAGACTTACCTTGGCGAAACGGCAAGTTTGATCCGAAAGCTCTCGAAAACCAATTTGCCACCGAAAAACGTGCCAAGCATGTTTTTGACCATTGGCAAACACACAAACAACAACGCACTTTAGCGTTTTGTGTGTCAAAAGCGCATGCAGATTATATGGCCAACTGGTTTTCACACCGAGGCATTAACGCGGTTTCGGTACACAGTGGCTCAGACGTGAGACGCGCAGAAGCCTTGAACTTGTTAGAGTCAGGCAAAATTGAGGTGATTTTTTCAGTAGATTTATTTAATGAAGGTACCGACTTACCTTCAATTGATACCATTTTGATCTTGCGCCCTACTGAATCAAAAATCTTATTTTTACAGCAATTAGGTCGAGGTTTGCGTATCTCGCCTG
The DNA here is from genome assembly GCF_014648295.1 of Shewanella saliphila. Classification (GTDB taxonomy): domain Bacteria; phylum Pseudomonadota; class Gammaproteobacteria; order Enterobacterales; family Shewanellaceae; genus Shewanella; species Shewanella saliphila. The sequence continues at coordinate 13,798 of NZ_BMQV01000032.1, read as the reverse complement.
AAACCAATAAAAAGTTTGTTTCGGTTATCGACTTTATTGGAAATCACATCAGCTTTTTGAATCGTCCAATGGCATTATTGCAAGCCTCTGATCATAAGCAGGCGATTACACGTTTAAACAATCCCAAATTAAACCACCAGTGTTTAATTAATATTGACCCTGAATTAATCAATTTTTGGCAGCAATTAAAACTGGATTACACCAAAGCGGATCAACAATATCAATTACTCAAAGACGAGTTAGGCCATCGCCCTACCGCTACAGAGTTTTATCATAGCGGCTACGCTTGGAATAAAATGACCAAGCAATTTGGTAGTTGGTTTGAGCTGGCTATCAGCCAAGAGCCACAAGATAGCCAATTGAAAACACTCACACCTTATTTAACATTGTTAAGTCGCGGTGTTGAAAAAACCTCAATGAGTAAATGTTTCAAAGCAATATTACTCGAGGCGTTTATTGAGCTAAACGGTTTACGCACACCACCGAGTATCGACGCACTTTGTATCAAGAGTTGGCAAGTTTTTAAACGTTACCCCAAATTATGGACGCAAGATGTAAAAGCAAGTTTGCAGGATGTAGACGCTCAATCACCCAAATGGCGAAAGTACTGGCTAGACAATCCAATTACATTTTTAAGCAAACAAGATCAGTCTGATAGCCAATCATGGTTTAAAGTTGAAGCTGATTGTCTTCACGCAAATATAGATATTGCTGGCACAGATATTGAGACTTTATCTAGGGCAATGCGAGAGTTAACAGAGTTATTATTAGCTCGTTATAGCCAACGCCAACCGTCAAAAACGAAAGTGCAAGCAGCACCAGCAACAGTACACCAATTACCTATTGAGCAACCGCAACACACGTTAATGCATTTTTACCCTGACTTAAAAATTGCTTGTGGTCATTTTAAAACGGGTACTGATGAAAGTAGCGAAACCCTCAAGTTAAATTCGAGTTTTAATAGGCACGATCCAGCCATTCACTTTATCGCCCCAGCCAGCGGTAACTCGATGAATGGCGGCAAGAACCCCATTCTCGATGGTGATTTATTATTACTTGAGCGAGTGACTCCAACGAATGCAGGTTCGATTACCGGTAAAATCATGGCTATTGAGATACAGGATGACGCAGGAGACAACCAATACTTACTGCGAAAAGTGAGCAAATTGCCAAATGGTGAATATCAACTCAACGCACATAACCTTGACTATAACCCCATGATTGCCAATGAAAGCATGGTTACGTTTGCACGTTTAAAGCAAGTCTTAGATGCTGCTGATTTTGTTGAATAACAAAGTCAGCTAACCAGTGATAAATAATGTCGCTTAATCTTGTGATTAATTGCCCGCTTTTTCTTGTTAGTTATTTCTTGTTACTTAGCGCCTTTCGCTTAACCATTCGTCTGCTTATCAAATGCTATTCCCAGTGGTTCAAAATAGGCCATTAATGCTTGATAGATTTCGGCGCCGTGTTTGGCGTCTGGGTAGGCACCGTGTTTGCTCAGTGGTGAGTTGATGGTGCTGTTGACCAAATACGGGTTGGCGATGTCGGCGTGGGTTTCTGAATACATTTCGATACTGGCTTCAAAAGCCCGGGCCATCATTTCAGTGGGTTTAGCAAAGTATTGGCTGTTTTGCAGTTTGTCTAACGCGATTGAGCGGCGAACATAATCGTGAGGTTCTTGGCCGTTGGCGCTTAAAAAGGTGACTTCAAATAACTTAGATAATTGCTGATTTAACGGATGATCAACTAAGGTTTTATCGGCGAGCCAGTGGTCTGTGGCGCAGGCAAAGCGGTTTGCTGTGCTCATGTAACCGTCGGGGCTTAATAGGCTGTCGTCGATAAACATTTTATCGGCAATGTAATGATCAAAGGCGTGCCAAAACTCGTGGGCTAATGCCCCTGCTCCGGCATTTTTTGCCAGAGCTAATTCTTTATATGCTGGTGAGTAATGGGCCTGTACACCTTTTTGCCCGCCTGAGCCAAAGGCAAACCGTAGGCTCCCTCGCAGGCCAATTAATTCGGGTGGCACACGTAAAATATTGGCAAGGTCGGCCATTGAATCAAAAATCAGATTGGCGGCCAGTGCAGACTCTTCACGATTAACCCATTTACCGACACGAATGTGACGTAAACCAAAAGTGTCTTTAATGTCTAAAAAGCTCATCGAGCTGCCATTACGATAATCTGGGCCTATGCGCTCAAAGTAACGTTGGTGATTTAATAACGAATGATGTGACGCCAAACAATACCTCTGATCAACAAACGGAACTGACACTCTTTTAACTGGCTAGCTAGTTTACAGCTTTAGCGCTTTTGAACGTAGCAAAATGTTAAATGCGGATGGGTGTTATAGATAAACGGCGTAAAACCAACGCTGACCACCAACATATTTATTCGTGTTCATGCAAAAATAAAAGTATTACCCTCGGTAATTTTTTAACTGTTATGCATTGAATCGTATATGTATGCAAATAAATGCAGTTTGGCCATTAAGCGTTCAATGAGTTTGATGCTGTTTGATGAGTGAGAGCCACCAGCATTTATACTTGTGTTTATATGGCTATTGGCTTTATGTTGTAATACTCATCACAAATGGAGCATTGTATGATTAACCCTGTCCCGCTAGCCTTTATGTTGCTGTGTTCAACGTCACTTGCGTCAACAGCATTTGCTTCAACATCTGAGCTTTCTGCAGCCACAGTAAATGACTCGTCGCCTACGTTAATGGTCGACAGTCTTGTGACTTTGCAAAGCCAGTATTCACCCAAAGCCACTGCTGACCGTTTTGAGTCAATTATTAAAGATAAGGGCTTTACGGTTTTTGCACGGATTGATCATCAAAAAAATGCCGAAGCTGTTGAGCTAAGCTTGCCCGCAACCGAGGTGATTATTTTTGGTAATCCTAAAATTGGTACTCAATTGATGCAGTGTAATCAGCAGGTCGCCATTGATTTACCGCAAAAAGTATTAATTACAGAAGATGCGAACAACAAGGTATGGTTGTCGTTTAACAATCCACAGTACCTTAAACAACGCCATGATATTAAAGGCTGTGATGCGGTGTTAAACAAAATAGCCAATGTGCTCAACACTCTGGCAAAGGCAGCAACGACAAAATAAGTTTTGATGAATAAAAAATCCCAGCGGCATGAAAATGCCACTGGGATTTTTAGTTTCTGCTAGCTGTACTTAGGTTTGGTTATTATTTTGCTATGGGCAGACGAACATAAAACCTGGCGCCACTGCCAAACTCAGATTCGTACCCAATGTTGCCCTGCATGGCTGCTGTGAGTTCTTTACACAAGGCAAGGCCTAAGCCTGTGCCGCCTTTTGCTTTTGAGCTACTGGCGTCTGCTTGTGAGAACTTTTCAAAAATTCTGCTTTTAAAATCGTCTGGAATGCCTGTGCCCTGGTCTTGCACGGCTATTTCAATGTCGTTGTCTATAAGCGTGGCTGACAAGGTGACACAACCCTCTTTGGGCGAAAACTTTACCGCGTTTGATAAAAAGTTAGTCAAAATTTGCAGCAGGCGATGTTCGTCTACATACAACATACTTTGATCTATATGATCATCCATTTGCAGTGCGAGCGTAATATTATGTTGTTGAGCGTAGGGTTGGTGATCGTCTATGGCTCTTTGCAGTAGTGGCACAATATTGAGTTTTGTCATTTCAAATTGCATTTTGCCTGCAGCCAGTTTGTCGATATCTAATAAGTCATTAATGAGTCTGCTCAGTTGCATACAGTTACTGCTGGCGATATCCATGAGCTTTTGGGCTTTTTCGGGCAAGGTGATGATTTTGCCTGATTGCAATAAGTTTAATGCGCCATTAATAGAGGTGAGTGGTGTACGGAGCTCATGACTCACGGTTGAAATAAAATCATCTTTCACTTTTTGTAATTTCATTCTGTCGGTGATGTCTTGCACTGAGCCTATCATGACTAAATCGGGATTTTGGTCTTCTGAGACCAGCTGGCCTAGCTCATGTACCCAGCGCACTTCACCGTTAGGGCGAATAATTCTGTGTATGACGTTATGAATACCGGTAATGCGCGCTTGCTGCTCACTTTTTTCGACTATATCGATATCATCTGGGTGAAGCGCGCTTTTAAAGAAGCTGATACTGGGATCAATGTCTTGTTCATCTAGGCCAAAGATTTGATAAATGATTGGCGACCACCATAAGGTGCCGAGCTTTAAAGAAGCCTGCCAATACCCTATTTGCGCTTGTTCGCTGGCCAAATCGAGGCTTTGCTGTGCAACATTGAGCTGTTGGTTAAGCTCTTCGAGTTGAAGGTAATGTTTTTTAGTTTCGGTGATATCTTGAATGTAGCCATGCCATAAGGTACTACCATCTTCCATTCGCTCGGGCGTGGCACTGCCTGATAACCATTTAAACGCGTTATTGTCACTTGATACACGATATTCCAGCTCCCAAATGCTGAGGTCTTCAATTGAGTGTTCAATGCTTTCAACTAGCAGGCCTAAATCATCAGGGTGAATTTTAGCAAAAGCATTTGTGGCATCGGTGAGCACTTCTTCGGGGGTAACACCATAAATATCTTCAATGGCGGTACTGGCATAAGGAAATGCGCTTCGCCCGTCTGGCCAGGATTGATATTGATAAACCACACCAGGTAGCTGTTGAGTTAATTTATACAGCTCGTCGCGGCTTTGTTGTAATGTTATTTCATTCATTTGTTGTTGGGTGATGTCGGCATGGGTACCAAACATCATTAAGGGTTGACCGTCGGCTGTGTAAGAGATGACTTTGCCTTGATCATGCACCCAAACATAATGCCCTTGCTTGTGTTTCATGCGGCATTTATCGTTAAAAAATGGCGTTTTACCACTTAGGTGTTCTTCTAATTTAGCATCTGAGTCCGCTAAATCATCAGGATGCAGTAAGTTTAACCAGGTATCGACAGAAATGGGCTCTAACTCTGCAAGAGTGTAGCCCATAATCTCAGCCCAGCGTTCGTTAAGTACGGTTTCCCCCGTTTGGACATTCCACTGCCAGGTGCCTATTCGAGTACCTTCGAGTACTGAGCGATACATTTCCTCTCTTGTCGCAAGTTGCTCGTGGGCGTGTTCTTGTAATCTGTCTTGAATTTCTTGTTCAATCGTTTTGCCTATTTCGGTGGCTATTTGGCGTTCTTTGTCGGTAAATTGCCGTGGTTTGCTGTCGATAAAACACAGGGTGCCAATGTTTTCACCGTTACTGACGAGTGGCACGCCGGCATAAAAGCGAATAAAGGGTGCATTAAGCACTAATGGATTGTCGGCAAAACGGTTATCGAGTTGGGCATCGGCCACTTCAAAAATGCCCTCGCCCAAAATCGTATGGCCGCAAAATGAAATATCCCGGCCTGTCTCACAGACATCGAGCCCTTGTTTAGATTTAAACCATTGTCTGTCGCCATCGACTAATGACACTAATACAATGTCAGTGCCTAAACACAGTTGGGCTAAGTGGGTTAAACGATCAAAACGTTGCTCTGGCTGAGTGTCTAATAAACCCGTTTGTTGTAATGCGTTAATACGACTTGGTTCATTTAACGGAAATGTTGGGGTTTGCATGAGTTACTCCGTGACATCACTGTCTGGCGATGCAAGATAAGCTTGGTAAATAGTTTCAAGCCTATCGCCTAGGCTCATTGCATCAAACGGTTTTTCAATGACCGCTACAGCACCAGCATCTAAATATTGTTGTTTTTCGGCTTGCTGAATGCGCGCGGTCATAAATACAATCGGGGTATGTTGGCAGTGTGGTTTTTTTCGCAGTTCAATTAAGGTTTGTAAGCCATCCATGCCTGGCATCATGGCGTCGAGTAAAATTAACTCTGGAGTAAATGTGTCGACTTTGGTTAAGGCATCTTGCCCGCCATCACAAGACACTAGCGTAAACCCAGATAAATCGACTAGGGCCATTTCCACGATCACACGAATTGATTCATCATCTTCTACGTGTAGAATTTTATCTAACTGCATTTGGGCTCCTGTGCGGTTGGCTTAGCTCTTATATACCCTAATATTGTATTATAATTGTTAATGAAGCAAACTAAGCCATTGAATAAATACATTGATATTGCCAAAAAAATTTTCACGGATTTAACAATTAACTCATGGTAAATAGTAAAAACAATGATGAACAGCCTCCTGCAGCTAAGGGTCTCGATACAATGACAACCACTCACAAAGTCGGTACTAAGCTGTCGGTTAACGATGCACATACAACACTAGCAGACTTGCTTGGCCCTTTTGCCGGTAATGAAGTTTTTTATCGCCGTTTGATTGCCATTTTTGAAAAAAACCTCAGCCAACAACTGCTCGATATTAAGCAATTGGCAGCACAGCGCAATATGAGCGAGTTATTAGCCTTAATACATACGCTTAAAGGCACCGCAGGGACAACAGGTCTGGCTTCGCTTCATCTGGCTTTACATGATTGGGAGCGTACATTAACTGAGCTTGATACCACTACAGAGGCCACTCGCTGTTACGCCCATGTAGGCCAACATATTGCCGATATTGCCCACGCCGAACTTGCCCATATCCACGCGCTGTTAGCCACCTCTGTGGTGGATACTCCCTTAGCAAAAACAGAGCAATCTACTGAGACACTTTCTCTTGTACAGCTCACTGATGAGCTTGATGTACTTCATCAGCATTTACTGCAAGGCAATCTGAATGCTGTTGATTATTGCCAGGCACTGCAAGCAAAGCTGGCTGTGAATAGTCCACTTGCAAACGATTTAACTATCGATTTAACAATCCTTTGCGACACCATTGAAGAATTAAATTTTGACGATGCTTTAATACGCTTATCTGCACTGGCGGCAACGATTAAATCACAAGGATAAAATAACAGTGCAAAATAACATAAAACAAGTCAGCTCATTACCCAGCGACATCATCGTTAACGCGGAACAATTTGTGATCGTTTATAAAAAACGCATGTTTTGGTATGTCATCCCCGCGTTTAGTTATTTTTTAATGCCTGAGTCCTTAGATATTTTAGCGGTTATGTTACTTGGTGGGCTTTATGCTTATGTCTTTTTCTTTTCTAGTATATCTAAGTTACTTTGGCACTTTGACCGTGTTTTATGGTGTCAGCTGTTTATCTCTTTAGCCATAGGCTTGGGCGCGATTGTCTTTTTGCGGCTGTTTGATCTGACACATTGGCTAATACATTCTGTGGGCTTTGTACCCGATGGCGAGGTTAAGCACATTTTTGCGATTATTGCGTTTACGCCTTTGGTGGCAGCCTACGTCGACTCCTTTAAAAAAGTGGAATTAGCCTTTTATAAATCCAAGGGATACAACTATATCGGACTGTTAGGTAATCTTAATGGTATGTAGATGGTGACTGTAGCTGTTGCCATCTACATCAAAGTCATTTGAAGCCGTAATGGGGTTTGTGACACAGCCCCAAAGGGCGAATTTATCAGTGTGGTCTTCTTTGTTAGCCTTTCTTAACATAGCGCACTATGCCCTCAAAAGGCTGCCTCGAATACCTCACTGATAATTTTCGCTAAAAAAGCACATTCTAATGCGGATTGGTAAACTTTGGACTTTTAGGCAATCTTAATGGTATGTAGATGACGGATGAATATTGTAAATAGAAATGCCACTCAAGTTGCTTGAGTGGCATTTTGGGTTAACTTACTTGTGAGTATTTTTACTTAATCATTGATATCACTTAAAATCTTAAAGGCTTCTAAGCGTTTTTCACCTTCGACTAATTTTGCACGCTCTTCATCAGTGAATACACCCGGTGTTGGGAATTCATCTGTATGACAGCTTGAACAAGCATTGGGCATAATATCAAACTTAACACAGCCTACAACGTTGATTGGGTAATTGAAGTTGTCGTAGCATAAGTCTTTAATCGCCTGAATACTCTCCCAATCTTTGGTTAATTGCGCATCAGGATCTGCACCCACTTCAGTATATGGGCGGAGTTCATCAAATCCTTTAAGTGAATCTGTTGGTGTTAATAAATCCCAAGAGTGTGAGGTTCCATCATAACGATGTCCGCGACCACCAGCATGTTTCATCCAAGGCATATGACAATCAGCACACTTAACATCTACCTGATTATGAGAAGCCAGTTTATGATCATCGCTGTCTTTTTCTGCATGACAACTTATACATAATGCATCTGAGTCTTCATCACCATTAAATTTGAGTTTCTGTGAATGCGGATCATGACAAGTTACACAAGACATTCCATATTCACCGTGCTTAGACTCTTCAAGTTCTAATGCGTGTGTTCTGATATGACGGCGAATGGTGGTTCCTGGCCAATAACTCACATTGTCTGATGAAGAACCTTGGAATTCGTCAAGATTGTCACCAGGATTTGGAAACATACCATGTCCTAATGGATTGTCAGCATTGAATTTATAACCGTAACCTTTTTGGATAGCCGCAGGACTGTTTAATGAAATAGGTGCAATATGACATACGTTACATTCATCGCCAGCTTGCTCACCGGTAAGATCTTTCGTAGGTTGAATAATGTCATCAGGGCTCATAGTGCGCGCATGTTCAGCCCCAGGGCCATGACATTTTTCACAGGCGATACCAAATTCAACGGTTTTACTGGTGTTGTCAATTGGGATAACGCGATTACCAAATGCCGTGTCTTTAATTTCCCAACTGGTGACTTCATAACCTGTTGTATGGCACTCAATACATAAGTTGGTATACCCAAAGGCACGCTTACTTAACTCAAGTTTATCGCCTGTAAATAAGCTTCCATCTGAGTTAAAAAAGAATATCCCACTCGTTAGAGGCGTCCATTGATTCTCTGGTGATGGTTGCTTGGGGTTACTGTCTTCCCAATCCCAATAAATGAATGGCATGGTGATGTAGTTTTGATTAGCTTCATCCCAACTTAAAAACATTTGCGTTGTTTTGTAGCCAACTACATCAATTTGAAAGTCGAGATCATTACTACTGTCTATAGCGTCATGTAAGGTTACCCAGTATTTATCACCCTTCATGTAAGACGTGTATTTATGATTTCCACTGTCTGTAAACGTAAATGGTTCGTCTTCTGTTCCCCAAGGCGCGGTTATGGTGTTGCCATCGCTATAGAGTTTTCTGAGCATTGATGCGTGACGTGACTCTTCCCAATCATCATATTTTTGTTGGTGACATGTAGCACAGGTTTCTGCCCCAGCATACTCACCACGGCTAATAGCCACATTTTCATCCGCTTTGTCTAAAATGGTAATCGTAATTGTAGACGACGACTCTAGTGCGCTATCACTAATGGTGTAGTTAAATACTTTGTCACCGACTTCATCAATTGGTGCAGTGTAACTGATAATATTACCGTCAATAATGAGCCCTTCTGCAGAGGTGATTGAGAGCGTGTCATTTTCAGGGTCTGTGTCGTTAGCAAGCGCATCAATGGTGATGGTTTCACCTTGAGTTACGGTCGCTATGTCAGGATAGGCTTGGGGACTTTGGTTCGTTGTCGGGGTTGTTGGAGTTGTAGGTACTGTCGGTTCTATCACAGTAGTGTCATTATTATTGTCTGAACCACATGCCGATAATATGAGGCATATTGTTGTGGTTAACAGCATTGGTTTAATTTTTTTATTCATCATCGTTCCTAAAGTTCACCATTTAATATAACTCGCAATGTAAACTGCTAAAAAAAGGTTGCAGAAATCCATCGCATTTATATTTAGCGATTATTTAAAGGTATATTCTAATATTTTATTTACAACATACAGTACAGTTTACGTGATACATTCTCCGTCTTATTCAATTACATTTAGCATCCACTAAAAACTTATTCATAAGTAATTAACATAATTCATTTTAAAGCTTACACCACATTTTGAACGATTGCTCACAATTGTTGACGCTAAATACCTATTTAGTGATACTCATCAACTTTACAGACTAGAACGAGCGTTCAACCTGAAAAGTCATTAGTAAGCCAATACATGACAAATTAATCATAAGTCATTGTTTAAAAACGATTAAGATTATTTGATATAGGATGATTTATATAGCGCAATACCGAAAAGATACTTACGCCACCAGAATTAAGAAAGGCTAATACATCCAAACATTGATTAGATTTATTGATTTTTAAAGGCTCAAAAACCTTAGTATTGATTATAAATTCAGTAAATATAATTCTTAAATTATGTTACGAGTTGAATCTAACATTAAATGAGTCTATTTTTACATCACAAAAAAATTGAAATATATCTTATTGACCGAACATAAATAAAAACTAACCAGAATATTTTGATTTATTTTTATTGCCATTCACAACAAAACAATTAGTTTGACACCGCAATATTGGCAAGCTGGATTTCATTTATTATCCAAATACAAAAATGCCACTCACATTATCTGAGTGGCATTTTTTAAACTCATTTATTTAATGATATTTAATCATGATGATTAGTTAATTTTTTAAATGCTTTAAGGCGCTCCACTGCATTTTCTAATTTTGCACGCTCTTCATCAGTGAATACACCGGGCGTTGGGAATTCATCGGTATGACAGCTTGAACACGCATTGGGCATAATATCAAACTTAGCACAACCTACGACGTTGATTGGGTAATTGAAGTTGTCGTAGCATAACCCCTTAATAGCTTCAATTTTTTGCCAGTCTTTAGTTAGCTGTGCGTCAGGATCTGCGCCCTTTTCTGTGTATGGGCGTAACAGGTCAAATCCTTTTAACGAGTCTGTTGGTGTTAATAAGTCCCATGAGTGCGATCTGCCATCGTAACGGTGACCACGTCCACCCGCATGTTTCATCCATGGCATGTGACAATCGGTACATTTAACATCAACAGCATTGTGCGCGTTGAGTTTGTGTGCGTCGCTGTCTTGTTCTGCATGGCAACTGCTGCATAAATTATCGCTGTCTTGTTCGCCGTCAAACTTAAGCTTTTGTGAATGAGGATCATGACATGTTACACAGGTAAAGCCTGCGGCGCCGTGTTTTGATTCTGCTAACTCTAGGGCGTGAGTTCTAATTTGGCGTCTAATTTTGGTACCTGGCCAGTAACTTACGTTGTAAGCGGCTGAACCTTGGAACTCTGTTAAGTCATCTCCGACATTGGGAAACATACCGTGACCTAATGGGTCGTTATGATTAAATTTGTAACCATAACCTGTTTGAATCGCTGCTGGGCTGTTTAATGATACTGGTGCGATATGACATACATTGCATTGATCGCCTGCTTTTTCGCCGGTGAGATCGTTAATGGGCTGAATAATGTCATCGGCTTTTTGAGTGCGCACATGCTCTGCCCCTGGACCGTGACATTTTTCGCAGGCGATGCCCATTTCAACAGTCTTGCTGGTATTGTCGATAGGGATAACGCGGTTACCCAATGCCGTATCTTGCACTTCCCAACTGCTCACTTCAAAACCTGTGGTATGGCATTCCATGCAAAAGTTGGTAAAACCAAAGGCGCGCTTACTGAGTTCAAGTTTGTCACCGGTAAATAGACTACCGTCTGCATTGTAAAAGAATATACCGCTGGTTAATGGGGTCCATTGGCTATCTGGAGACGGTTGTTTAGGGTTACTGTCTTCCCAGTCCCAATAAATGAAAGGCATGGTGATGTAGTTTTGATTGGCTTCGTCCCAACTTAAAAACATTTGCGTGGTTTTGTAGCCAACCACATCGATTTGAAAATCTAAATCGTTTTGACTATTTATCGCATCATGCAACGTTACCCAGTATTTATCGCCTTTCATATATGAGGTGTATTGGTGATTGCCGCTGTCTTTAAAGATAAGTGGTTTTTCTGCTGTGCCCCATGGCGCGGTAATGGTATTGCCATCGGTGTAGAGCTTTCTTAACATGCTGCCATGTCGCGAGCCTGCCCAGTCGTTGTATTTTTGTTGATGACACGCGCCGCAAGCTTTGGCACCTGCATATTCGCCGCGACTGATGACGTCCATAACCGGAGGGTGTGTCGGTGTTGCCGAGTTTGCTTTAGGCGTTTGATCATTACTTTGGGCATTAAATGAAGATAATATTAAGCATATTGTGCTGGCTAACAATATGGGGTTAATTATGTTGTTCATCATTTCATCCTAAAAATCATGTTAAGTATTATTAGGCCAACACTTCTTTATTTTACAAATCTGAATATTGTAGATAAATGCTATTGCCAGCTAATATGCTTGTTTAATATTGTTCATCGCCTATGTGTACTCACTTCGATTAATGCTTGTTTAATTAAACATAGATCAGTGAACACATAAGATACTGTAAATTGATTTTATAGTAGATTTTGAACACACGCTCATATACAGCCCGTTTTTATACCTAATTAGTGATGCCAATCGGTATTTTTTCTACAGTGAGCACTCAGGCAAGCGCTGAGCAGACATAGTCGTTTGCAGGTCTCATATTGGAAAAGGTTCCATAATTCAACACGATCCGCATTACGAAATCATACCGCCAAAAGCTAATGTTAAAGTGAGTTTTACACCGACAAGCCGTGTTGAGGAACATTATCCAAAGACATGAGAACAGGCTCTAGACAATATCATTTATTATTCTGTTTATTATGTTATTCCATCGGATTGACTTGAAATAAATAACTTCACTTAGATAGGTTGCATCTATTTGTTTTTACAGTGATAGTGTCACTTTGAGTTGGCGAGTTTAATTATTGGGTGTTATGTCTATTACGGGTGAAAATAAATACACTTTATATGGTGTTATTGCTATTTTATTGTGGAGCAGTGTCACTGCATTTATACGAGACTTGTCTGAACTGTTTAGCCCTATTGCGGGGGCGGCAATGTTGTATAGCGTGAGCACAGTGTTTTTAATGTCGGTGATGGGTGTGCCTAAAATCGGTGCGTTCCCTAAAAAGTATCTATTGATTGGTGGCAGTTTATTTGTCACTTATGAAATATGTTTAGCGTTGTCTTTAGGCATGGCGAACAGTCGCCATCAAGCGATGGAAATGGCGATCATTAATTACTTATGGCCAGCACTGACCATATTATTGAGCGTTATGCTGAGCCGTAAAAAAGTCAGTGGGTTGATATACCCCAGTGTTTGTATCGCATTTATAGGTGTAGCCTGGTGTATTGCCGGTGACAAAGGCATTTCAGTTGATATTTTATTGACCAATATTGCCGATAACCCCCTGACCTACTTTATGGCGTTTTCTGCAGCCTTTATTTGGGCGATTTATTGCGTTGTGACCCAAAAAATAAGCCAGGGTAAAAATACTATCGTGCTGTTTTTTGCGGCAACGGCCATCACTTTGTGGGTGCAGTATTTTTTCAGTAATGAGCCGAGTATTCAGTTTAAAGCTTCATCTGCTGCGACACTGATATTGGCTGGCATTATAATAGGCTCTGGTTATGCGTTGTGGAATCAAGCTGTGATTGGCGGCAATATCATCTTATTAGGCACTTTGTCGTATTTTACTCCGGTATTTTCAACGGTGTTTGCCTCTGTGTATTTATCTATTTCTCTCACCGGATCATTTTGGCAAGGCGTAGCATTAGTCACAATCGGTTCGCTGATGTGCTTTTGGGTGACACGCAGGGCGAGATCGTGAACGTTTTCCAAACAATAACAAACCAGCGTCAAGGGGCTAAAGTGACCTATTGCCTTTTTGAGGTACTGTTTGGTTCGCTATGTGCGGTTATCGCAGGCGCTAAAGGCTGGTTTGATATTCGTGAATACATTCTTGGGCATCATGACTGGTTTAAAAACAACGACCTATTTGTGAGTGGCATTCCCGCTGATGACACAATTGCTCGTATCATA
>NZ_BMQV01000031.1 GCF_014648295.1 Shewanella saliphila | reverse complement strand
TTTTTACTGCGTTATCGACTTTTTATGTAGAATAACTACACCTCGAAGTCTCTGCCGCGCAGTTGTAAATGTGAATAATGGTCAACAATTCGCTGCAAAAACAACCTTGAAAGATCAACAGGCCCTGTATAACCTAGCATTTTTCAAGCTGTTCCAGTAAAAAATAATCGTATTAATGTGACCGATATGAGTTAGTATCTTGAGGTGTTTTGCGGTTAAATGTTAGCATTAGCTCCCGCATATAAACGCAGAGCTTAAGTAGGCGTTTTCGCAACAAGATATCGACAGTGAGGAAAATCCATGACCAACTACCTGGTCGTTACGGCAATGGGCGCTGACCGTCCTGGTTTAGTGAGTCGTTTAGCGCGTTTAGCTAGTGAGTGTGAGTGCGATATCGTCGACAGTCGTATGGCGTTATTTGGTAATGAATTTACCTTAATTATGATGATATCTGGCTCATGGACAGCCATCACTAAAATTGAAAGTTTATTACCGAGTTTAAGTGTTGAACTTGAACTCATGACAGTAATGAAGCGCACCTCTAAACACACGCCTAAAAACTTTATTTCGCGAATAGAAGTTATCTTTAACGGTGAAGACCAACGTGGGTCGATGAAAATCATTACCCAATTCTTAGCCGATAAAGGCTTAGATCTCGCCGCTGTTCGCTCGCATGCCGACGATAACGACAATCTCAAAACGCAATCCATTTTGTTGGCAATCAATATTCCAGACAAAGTCGACTTACTCACACTTGAAAATAGTATCCATGAGCTGGCTGAGTCAATGTCTTTAGAGTGCACCATTAAACGAATGCAAGGCATTGCAGCGCCTTAGCAGTCAGGTTCACCTTGAATTGAACCTCACTCGCCATTGCATCGTATTATCTGCAAATGACCTGATAAGGAAAAATCATGAACACCCTAAACGTGGGCGACATCGCTCCTAATTTTAGTTTGCAAAACCAAGCGGGTGAAACCGTATCATTACAACAAGCATTAACCAACGGACCTGTACTGGTGTATTTTTACCCCAAAGCCTCTACCCCAGGCTGTACAGTACAAGCTCAAGGCTTACGTGACATCAAAGCTCAACTTGATAGGTTAAATGTGACCGTGTTTGGCATTAGTCCAGATCCAGTGGCAAAATTGGCCAGGTTTGCTGACAAACAAGCGCTCAACTTCACCTTACTCAGTGATGAAGACCATGCTGTTGCTGATGGCTTTGGCGTATGGGGCCCAAAACAATTCATGGGTAAACACTATGATGGAATACATCGCCTAAGCTTTATCGTGGGCATTGATGGTAAAATTAGCCATGTGCTGAATAAATTTAAAACCAAAAACCATCACGAAGTCGTGCTTACAACGTTAGCTGAATAGTTATCTGTACAAACTTATAATCGTACAATACCCAATAAAAAAGGCTTAGCAATGACTGCTAAGCCTTTTTGTTACTCGTTAACGGTTAAACCGTTTTAGGGTCAGTTGATTGTGCTGGTTTATCTTCCTCTATAGATGACTCAACCTGGGTTGATTCATCAGCACTTTCAGATGTTGCTTGGGCTTGTGCGGCCACTTTTTTCGCTTTTTCTTCTGTGGCCAGTTCTTTGGCTAATTCAGCCGCTTCTTTTTTGACTAGTGCAGCTTGTTCTTCAGCAAGCAGTCGCGCTTTTTCTTGCTCTTCAAACTGTGCTAACTCTTCTTCTTTGCGACGTGCTTTTTCAATTGCACGTTGCTCAGCCTCTTCCGCTTCGCGAATCGCGCGGGCTTCTGCAGCGGCTTTCGCTTCGGCTTCGGCTAATGCTTTTGCTTTACGGTCGGCTTCGTCATCTAATGCGCGCTGAATAACCGCTTGGTCTTGGGCTTCTTGTGGTAACAAGCTTATCAACTCAATCCCAACAGGATAGTCAAATGGCCCTACACCAGACAAGACTTTCACTTTACCCTCTTTAGTTAAATAAACTAAAGGCATCGCCGTTTCGCCATAGCGCTTTTTAAAGTGTTCATAGGTAAAGTTTTCAGTAATGTTGGTGACTTTTAACACTGCGCCTTTAGCCATTAAGCTGGCAATTTTGGCATACGAAATGTTTTCGCCAAACAAACACAAGCGCTTTAAATACGACTCTGACAACTGGTGACGGGCACTGCCGCTGTCGGCGTTGTTTAAACCATACACCTTTTCAACCCCAAGTAAGTCCTGGAAATAGAAGGTTACTAATGGGTTTAACTGGCGGTAAGGCGACATCACTAACACGCGGCCTACACCACTTAAGTCCATGTAGGTTTCAGCATGTTCAGATGCTGGATTACCGAAATACACCGGAATGTTATCCATACGCGCCTGGCGAATGCTGTCCCAGTTATTGTCAGCTAACACCACTTTGATGTTTTTAGAAATTAACACTTTGGCCAGTTCACGTGAAAAGTTAGACGCACCAAAAATTAATAACCCCTGGTTTGAACCTTCTTTTACGCCCAAATATTTTGCCCAACGTCCAGCCGTTAAACTTTGAATAACAACCGTACCAATAATAATTAAAAACACTAATGGTACGATTGAACTGGCGCCTTCTAAGCCGACTTCTTCTAGCTTAATCGCAAATAATGATGAAATCGCTGCAGCCACAATACCGCGTGGTGCAACCCAGCTTAAAAACCATTTTTCTTTTGACGATAAATTAGTCCCAAGGCCCGATATCCAAATGCTTAATGGCCTAGCGACAAACATCACCACTAATAACACAGCAAAACCGCCAAAACCTAGCTCGAGCATGGCGCCAGAATCTAATCGCGCCGCCAGTAAAATAAACAGTGCCGAGATCAGCAGTACGGTAAGGGTTTCTTTAAATTCTAAAATATCGGCAATATCTACGCCGCGCATGTTAGCCAGTAAAATACCCATCACGGTTACTGTCAATAAACCTGACTCATGCTGTACTAAATTAGAACCAACAAACACCCCTAGCATAATGGTTAATACTGCGGTATTGAGTAAGTAATGTGGGAATAAGTTTTTACGGATAGCCAAACCCGTTAAATACCCTGCAATAGCACCTAAACCAAAACCAATGACTAAGGTTAAGCCAAGGGCATGCAATACATGGGTCGTCGGATCGTTCGATACCGCAATATACTCAAACACCAAAACCGCCATTAGGGCACCAATGGGGTCAATCACAATACCTTCCCAACGCAGAATACTGGCAAGGTTAGATTTGGGTTGAACAGTACGTAGCATAGGCACAATTACAGTGGGGCCAGTGACCACCACTAGGGCGCCAAATAATGCGGCAATACTCCAATCAAAGCCCATTAAAAAATGCGCAGCAGGCACAATCACGAGCCAGGTGATTAATGCACCGATACTCACTAGGTTGGTGACCATGCGGCCATGATCTTTAATTTCTTTAAAGTTTAGTGTGAGTGCACCTTCAAAAAGGATGACCGCAACCCCTAAGGAAATTATCGGAAACAGCAAATCACCGAAAATCTCATCGGGATCTAAAATGCCTAGGCCCGGGCCTAACAGTAAACCACACAGTAATAGCGGTAAAATAGCTGGTAATCGTAACTTCCAACCCACCCATTGACACAAAAGCGACAGCACACCGATTAATGCCAGCATGCCTGTGATGTGTTCAACCATATTTGATTCCTTTTTTTAATAACACTGCAATAAGTAGCCACAGTTGCAATGTGCTTCACGATAATACGTGAACTGTTTTCTCTTATCTGGCTTGATGTTTTATTACCTGAGCCAATCAAGGTAAATGTCATATCGTCGACAATCGCTTTTGTCAGCTGCATTGATTATTTTTTATTAAATGTCACCCTTAAAATCCAAAAATGCGTGATGGGCTATAAGAATTTCAGCATATAACATACTAATTTTACTACATGATCAAGTGTTTTTTGACGGTTATCACATTTGTTATAAATCACAAATTCAGCCAATAAGCGTATAATTAAATTATTATATTTTTATGTACATGACACTTTTATTTTGAGTTAACTCAATAAAAAAACCTTGGTAATACCAAGGCTTTTTATTGATTTACATCGCTTTATTTTCTCAAGCTTACTGCGGCACGCGCACCTTACCTTCCATTAATACCCTAGCACTTCGACTCATAATGGCTTTTTTCACCTGCCATTGGCCGTCGATAAGTTGCGCTTCAGCGCCCACACGTAATGTGCCCGACGGATGACCAAAGCGCACAGCACTGCGCTCACCACCGCCTGCAGCTAAATTTACTAAGGTGCCAGGAATAGCGGCTGCTGTGCCAATAGCCACGGCTGCTGTACCCATCATCGCATGATGCAATTTGCCCATCGACAATGCACGTACCACTAAGTCGATGTCGGCAGTGGTTACGGCTTTACCACTTGATGATACATACTCAGTAGCGGGGGCGACAAAAGCCACTTTTGGCGTATGTTGACGCGCGGCGGCTTCATCAATGTGCTTAATGAGTCCCATTTTAACCGCACCATAGGCGCGAATGGTTTCAAACATGGTTAACGCTTTATCATCATTATTAATGTCATCTTGCAGCTCTGTACCAACATAATTGATGTCTGCTGCATTAATAAAAATGGTCGGAATGCCTGCATTAATCATGGTGGCGTTAAAGCTGCCAATACCAGGCACTTCAAGTACATCAACCACGTTACCCGTTGGGAACATTGCGCCTTCACCGTCTGCAGGGTCTAAAAACTCCACTTGCACTTCAGCGGCAGGAAAGGTCACGCCATCCAGTTCAAAGTCGCCGGTTTCTTGCACTTCACCGTCAGTGATCGGCACATGGGCAATAATGGTTTTTTGGATATTGGCTTGCCAAATCCGCACAACTGCGATGCCATTGTGCGGCACACGGTTTGGGTCAATCAAGCCGTTGCTGATGGCGAACGATCCCACTGCAGCGGTTAAATTACCGCAGTTGCCGCTCCAATCAACAAAGGGTTTATCAATGGCAACCTGGCCAAACAGATAATCAACATCGTGATCGGCTTGAGTGCTTTTTGATAAAATTACGGTTTTGCTGGTACTCGAGGTTGCCCCGCCCATGCCATCGGTGTGCTTGGCATAAGGGTCTGGGCTACCAATGACGCGCAATAACAAGGCATCACGTTCAGGGCCAGCAACCTGAGCGGCTGGAGGTAAATCGGTTAAACTGAAAAATACCCCTTTACTGGTGCCACCGCGCATATAAGTGGCGGGTATTCTAATTTGTGGTAAATGAGCCATGACAACATCCTACAATCAAATGAGAAAATCGGCAGCCTGATCACACACTGCCGATATAACGAGATGCTACGTTAACTAGCTAGCCGCTTCGTTGGCTAAAAAGTCTTGAGCAAAGCGTTGCAGTACGCCGCCCGCCTTATAAATTGAGCACTCTTCAGCGGTATCTAAACGGCATTTAACCGGAATCGTCACTTGCTCACCATCAAGACGTGTCATCACAACAGACAACATCGCTCCCGGTTTGGGCGTACCAACCACATCATAGGTTTCTGTGCCGTTAATCTCATAGGTATGACGGTTCTCACCTTTGATAAATTCAAGCGGTAACACGCCCATGCCCACTAAGTTGGTGCGATGGATACGCTCAAAGCCTTCGGCGACAATGACTTCAACACCGGCAAGGCGTACGCCTTTAGCTGCCCAGTCACGTGATGAACCCTGGCCGTAATCAGCACCCGCAATAATAATCAGTGGCTGTTTACGCGCCATGTAGGTTTCAATGGCTTCCCACATGCGGGTAACCTGACCTTCTGGCTCAATACGGGCTAACGAGCCCTGACGTACATTGCCATCTTCCTGCACCATTTCGTTATACAGCTTAGGGTTAGCAAACGTAGCACGCTGCGCCGTTAAATGGTCACCGCGGTGAGTGGCATACGAGTTAAAGTCTTCTTCTGGCAAGCCCATTTTATGCAAATAGGCACCTGCGGCGCTGTCGAGCATAATCGCGTTCGATGGCGATAAATGGTCGGTGGTAATGTTGTCGCCTAATACCGCTAACGGACGCATGCCTTTCATGGTGCGCTCGCCTGCTAATGCGCCTTCCCAATAAGGTGGGCGACGAATATAGGTACTCTGTGGACGCCAGTCGTATTGCGGATTCACGTGGCTGCCATACTCAACTTTAATGTCGAACATCGGCTCGTACACTTTACGGAACTGCTCTGGCTTAACGCTGGTTTTAATGACGGTATCGATTTCTTCATCGGTTGGCCAAATATCTTTTAAGGTAACGGCGTTGCCGTCTTTATCGATACCGAGAATATCTTTTTCAATATCAAAACGAATGGTACCGGCAATGGCATAGGCAATAACTAATGGCGGTGAAGCTAAGAATGCTTGTTTCGCATACGGGTGAATACGGCCGTCAAAGTTACGGTTACCCGACAAAACTGCGGTGGCGTATAAATCACGGTCTATCACTTCTTGTTGAATCACAGGGTCCAGTGCGCCGCTCATGCCGTTACAGGTGGTACAGGCAAAACCAACAATACCAAAACCTAAGTTTTCAAGCTCGGGTAACAACCCTGCTTCTTCTAAATACAATTGCACGGCTTTTGAGCCAGGCGCAAGAGACGATTTAACCCAGGGCTTACGCAATAAACCGCGGGCATTGGCATTACGGGCTAACAAACCGGCGGCAATCATGTTGCGCGGATTACTGGTATTAGTACAACTGGTAATAGCAGCAATAATCACCGCGCCGTCTGGCATTTTACCTGGTTCGTTTTCAACCACGCCACTGATACCGCGAGCAGCAAGCTCAGATGTTGGTACGCGGTTGTGCGGATTTGATGGTCCGGCAATGTTACGCCCAACGGTAGAAAGGTCGAAATGCAACACACGCTCATAGTCAACTTCCGATAAGGTATCAGCCCATAACCCTGCTTGTTTAGCATAAGTCTCAACCAATTTAACTTGTTCGTCATCGCGACCGGTCAGCGTCAAGTAATCGATAGTTTGTTGATCGATATAGAACATCGCAGCTGTGGCGCCGTATTCTGGGGTCATGTTGGTAATGGTTGCACGGTCACCCAGGGTTAAATGCGGAGTCCCTTCGCCAAAAAACTCTAAATATGACGACACTACTTTTTGCGCGCGCAAGTATTCTGTTAACGCGAGTACAATGTCGGTCGCGGTAATACCCGGTTGTGGTTTGCCGGTAATTTCAACGCCCACAATGTCTGGCAAACGCATATACGATGCGCGCCCAAGCATCACGCTTTCGGCTTCTAGCCCACCGACACCAATAGCGATAACCCCTAATGCATCAACATGCGGAGTGTGGCTGTCGGTGCCGACTAAAGTGTCTGGAAATGCCACACCATCAAGGGCATGAACCACTGGCGACATTTTCTCTAGGTTAATTTGATGCATAATGCCGTTACCCGGCTGGATAACATCAACATTTTTAAATGCCGTTTTGGTCCAGTTAATAAAATGGAAACGGTCATCATTACGGCGGTCTTCAATGGCGCGGTTTTTTTCAAACGCGTCTTTTTCAAAACCGGCATGCTCAACCGCTAATGAGTGGTCGACAATTAATTGTGTTGGCACAACTGGGTTTACTTTTGACGGGTCACCGCCTTTTTCAGCAATGGCATCACGAAGGCCAGCTAAGTCAACCAACGCGGTTTGACCTAAAATATCGTGACACACTACACGCGCAGGAAACCACGGAAAATCTAAATCGCGTTTACGTTCAATTAACTGCTTTAGCGAGTCAACGAGCATATCAGGCGAACAACGACGCACTAAGTTCTCGGCAAACACACGTGAACAATAAGGCAGTTTGGCATAAGCGCCAGGCTCAATGGCGTTAACCGCTTCTTGAGTATCAAAATAATCGAGCTTGGTGCCGGGTAAAGATTTACGGTATTGAGTATTCATAACAAGATCCACAGTTAATACAGTTTGGGTGATCGACTATCAAAATCGAAAAAGCCGAACCGTTAGGCTCGGCCAGTGGATTAACGTTGGCTAATTGGCACAACTTTACGAGGCTCGCTACCGACATAATCAGCACTTGGGCGAATAATGCGGTTATTTGAGCGCTGCTCCATCACGTGTGCCGCCCAACCGGTTAAGCGTGAACACACAAAGATTGGGGTGAACAGTTTTGTTGGAATGCCCATAAAGTGATAAGCCGAGGCATGGAAAAAGTCAGCGTTACAAAATAGCTTTTTGGTGTCCCACATAAACTCTTCACAGGCGACTGAGATGTCGTATAAAGAAGTATCACCGTTTTCATGTGCCAGCTTTTCAGACCAAGCTTTAATAATTACATTACGTGGATCAGACACGCTGTAAATAGCATGACCAAAGCCCATGATTTTTTCTTTACGTTCTAACATGCCTGCCATTTGCGCTTTGGCATCGGCCGGTGAACTGAACTTTTGGATCATGTCCATGGCCGCTTCGTTGGCGCCGCCGTGTAATGGGCCACGTAAAGTACCAATCGCGCCAGTCACACATGAATACATATCAGACAAGGTTGATGCACATACTCGAGCAGTAAAGGTTGAGGCGTTAAATTCATGCTCTGCATACAAAATCAACGACACGTCCATGACTTTACGGTGCTGTGCTGACGGGGTTTCACCGCGCAACAGTTTAAGAAAATGTCCACCCAGAGATTCTTCATCTGTGGTGCAATCAATTTCTACACCGTCATGGCTGTAGCGATACCAGTAACACATAATGGCTGGAAAGGCGGCAAGCAAACGATTGGCAGCTTTGTGTTGCTGAGTAAAATCAACTTCTGGTTCAAGGTTACCTAAAAACGAGCAACCAGTACGCATCACATCCATTGGGTGAGCGTCAGCTGGAATAAGCTTTAGTACCGCTTTTAACGCATCGGGTAAGTCACGCAGCGCGGTAAGTTCGGCTTTATATTCGCTTAATTGTGCTTGAGTCGGTAATTCGCCATTAAATAATAAGTAGGCGACTTCTTCAAAGGTGGCGTTATCCGCTAGGTCTGACACATCGTAACCACAATAAGTCAGGCCAGAACCTGATTTACCTACGGTACATAATTTTGTTTCGCCAGCACTTTGACCACGTAATCCTGCACCTGATAATTTCTTGTCTACCATGATATATCTTCCTTCTTATGCTTGCTGTGTGCCCCCATCAAGGACACACATATGTAGGGTTTTGAGTCTTGTTGTTTATCTTTATTTATACGCTTATTTGTTTTTGCCTTCGGCAAATAAACTGTCTAATTTTTGTTCATAGTCGTGGTAACCCAGGTAGTCATAAAGCTCCATGCGTGTTTGCATGCTGTCGACTACTGCTTTTTGATCGCCATCGGTTAATATGGCGCTGTAGACCATTTCAGCCGCTTTGTTCATGGCTCTAAATGCGCTTAATGGGTATAACACCATTGCTGCGCCCCACTCGCCTAACTGCTGTTTATTCCATAATTCGGTTTGGCCAAACTCGGTAATGTTAGCCAAAATAGGCACATCTAATGCCTCTGCAAAAGCGCGGTAGTGCTCTTCTGTTTTAATGGCTTCAGCAAAAATACCGTCTGCACCGGCTGCTACATAGGCTTTAGCACGTTCAATCGCGGCTGCTAGCCCTTCTTGAGCAAATGAGTCAGTACGCGCCATAATGAAAAAGTCTGGATCGGTGCGCGCATCAACCGCCGCTTTAATGCGGTCGACCATTTCTTCTACTGGCACTATTTCTTTATTAGGACGGTGACCACAACGCTTTTGCGCCACTTGATCTTCCATGTGCACTGCGGCTGCACCGGCTTTTTCCATATCGCGTACGGTTTTAGCAATGTTAAACGCCCCGCCCCAACCCGTATCAATATCGACCAATAAAGGTAAGTCACAGGCTGAGGTAATACGTTGTACATCCACCAGCACATCATTAAGTGATGTCATGCCTAAATCTGGTAAACCGTATGATGCATTGGCCACACCGCCGCCTGACAAGTAAATGGCTTGATGACCAATTTGTTTAGCCATCATTGCTGAGTAGGCATTAATGGTGCCCACAATTTGCAATGGTTTGTTATTAACTAAGGCTTGACGAAATTTTTTCCCTGCGCTCATGCTATTCCCCTTTATACAATGTCGTGAGTGACGTTTTACGTCACATGTCAGCGATTACGATAATTTATGTTCGATACTGTTTTTAGAATATAAAATGTGGCGACGCATCAGCATTTCAGCTAATTCAGCGTCACGATTTAAAATGGCCTGAACAATGTGCTTGTGTTCATCATAAGCGGTGGTCACACGCGGCCCCGCCATGCCAAGTTGTACGCGATACATGCGCACTAAATGATAAATGCCATCAAACAGCATAGAAATTAGGTGCTTGTTTTTACTGCCTAAAATAATCCGATAATGAAAGTCCACATCACCGGCTTCTTGATAATATGACTCGCCGCCTTTAACCTCATCAAAATGAGATTGTAATAACGCGCCTAAGTCAGCAATTTCTTCATCGGTCATATTGGTTGCCGCTAACCGCGCGGCCATGCCTTCTAGCGATTCGCGCACTTGATACAGTTCAATTAAGCCTTGCGGCGACAACGCCACCACCCGAGCGCCTACATTGGCTTTACGCTCAACAATGTGGCATGACTCTAAGCGATTAATGGCCTCACGGATCACCGCACGACTGACGGCAAACTTTGTCGACAATTCAGTCTCGCTTAACTTTGAACCGGCTTCAATACGACCTTCGACGATATCGTCGCGTAGTGCTATATAGGTCTTATCTGCAGCGGTTATCGGTTGGTTCATAGTGATACCTTGAACATATAAATAGAATAATTAACACCAAGTTGTCGACAATATAGCAAGTTTAGAACATAAAACAACCATAAAAGCCCACTTATTGTCGACAAAGTGTATTTAATGATGAGATTAACGCTTAACAGGTGTTTGGCTCGCATCTCTAATGAGTAATGCATGCTAAGATGATGACCAATATCCTGCCTAACAGATCAACCTAGCTACACGACAAGGAATGCGTATGACCCAGCCATCAGGCCCACAATTAGAGCTGATTCATTTATTCATTCATGTGGTTAATGCCGGTGGTTTTTCGCCTGCTGCAACTGCATTACAATTACCCGTCGCGACCGTTAGCCGAAAGATCAGCAAATTAGAACGTAATCTGAATACTCAGCTGATCATGCGCAGCACACGCAAATTACGCTTAACAGAAGAAGGCGGCGCGCTGTTTGACCGTTATCATCAACTCGTTGCGCAATTTGACCAGTTATCTGCAAATCATATTAATGAGCAACAGTCGACTTTACGGATCTGTACGCCAATCTCGATTACGTCGATGATCCTGATTGATGCAATAAACGATTTTTCTAAGTTACATCCACATATACAGCTGCATGTGACGCAAAATAACAGCACTATTGATTTGATTGATGAAGGTGTTGATGTGGCCATTGTCGGTGGTGCTCAACCCGACTCCTCCTGGGTGTCGACATCGCTAGGTGTGCTGGATTATGGCTTATACGCCTCTGCCAATTTTGCCGAACAGTTGACCGAGTTACGTCATCCACAGCAATTAATTCAGTTCCCTTTGATTAAAGTGTGGCCACTGTTTAATTGGAGCCTTACACATAAAAATGGTCAAGAATTTTACTATGACGGCCCAGCGAAACTGACCTTAGGCGATATCCATGCCGCGGTTAAAGCCACGGTGGCAGATGGTGGGATTTTGTATGGGCCCGCGTTGTTTGTTAAGCCGCAGCTTGAGCAAGGCGAACTGGTTAGAGTATTACCAGATTGGGCTGGAGAGCATCGCAGGATCAGTATTTTATATCATCAACGCCGCCAACAACCGTTAAAAGTAAAACTGTTTATTGAGTTTATTCAACAGCGTTGTGTCAGTATTTTTGATTTATTTTAACACTCTGGCACAAACAGACATATGGGTGTAAAAGTGGTGCAAAAGTGGTGCAAAGCACTTATTGTGAGTGGCTGATGTTAGTCACCCAACATCAGTCTGCCTTGCACCGATTTATTTACCCGGATAACACTAATACAAATACACCTGCAGGCTGCATGCGCCATGTGCGCCCACGACCAGTGCTTGTTCAATATCAGCCGTTTTAGATGGGCCAGCCACAAACACGCCGAGCGCCCCTTGCGCCAAAGACACCTGGTTAACCGCTTGATGCATATTGGCCACCAGAGCCTTTTCAGGCAGGGCTAAAATCAAATTCTCGCAAATAAAAGGGGTCACCCGGTGCTGCGTTTGGCTCACCCAAATTGCGCCGTTTTCAGCAACACCTAACTCCCCCGCTAAAATGGCATAATCAATATCAGCCAGTTCATGAGCAGTATTTGGCACTTGTCGATTACCACTCACCCCTTCAACTAACGACAACACTTGTAATTTTTGCGCCATTAATTCATCGACTTTGGCTTGTAATGCCGCCAAACCACCGTGTTGATGTAACTCACCTGCTACCGTAACCAGGCTTGCTGCAAAGGTTTCAACTAATGGCTGAGGTGTCACTTCCACCTCAATGTTGGGCATTGGATGAGCGGTTAATGCTGATTGTGATAACGCTGATAAAATACTGTTTTTACTCGACATATTAACGGCTCCGATTTTTAGCATACCAAGTGGCAAAGCTTGACTCTGGTGCAACAGGCAATTCGCGATATTTACCCCAGGCACCACTGAATGGTTTAAGCAAGCTACCGGGTAACACACGCAAAGCCAGTCTTGCCGCAGACATTGATGTATTCATCATGGTGTCACTGGCCATAAAACGGCCCACCAAAGGCATGTAGCCACTTTTGCCATACGGTAAGGTTTTACTTTCGGCTTTAAGACGACGGTGATGGGCAATAATCTTATCTAACGGCACTTTGGTTGGGCACACATAAGTGCAACTGCCACATAAGGTGCAGGCCCACGGGATTGAATGGGTTGAATCCTCTTTTGCCCCCACCGCAATACCAATAGGCCCTGGGATGGTGTAGTTATAACTGTAACCACCAGAGCGGCGATAAACCGGACATGTATTTAAACAACCACCGCAGCGGATACATTTTAATGATTCGGCTAATATCTTATCCTTCATCATTTCTGTGCGACCATTATCAACAATAATCACGTGCATCTCGCCGTCTTGTTGCGGACCACGGTAAAATGATGAATAGGTGGTAATCGGTTGCCCTGTCGCATTACGCGCTAAGGTACGCAGCAATACTCCTGCGGCATCCATATTTGGCACCACTTTGTCGATACCCATTGAATGCAGTTGCAATTTAGGCAAGTTGGCACCCATATCGGCATTGCCTTCGTTAGTGCACACCACAACCGCGCCTTGGTCTGCAATGGCCATATTCACGCCTGTCATCGCCGCATCGGCCGTTAAAAACTTCTCTCTTAAATGAGCTCGTGCAGCCCGGGTTAAATACAATGGGTCTGACTCACCCTTTTTAGTGCCCAATTGTTGATGAAACAAATCGCCCACTTCTTGTTTTTTCATGTGAATGGCAGGCACCACAATGTGCGATGGCGGCATGTTAGCTAACTGGATAATCCGTTCACCCAAATCGGTATCCACCACTTCAATACCGTGTTGTTCTAAAAACGGGTTCATGTGGCATTCTTCGGTGAGCATCGACTTAGATTTAACTAAACGCTTAACCTGATGTGTTGCCAAAATATTCAATACAATTTGGTTATGCTCTTGGCCATCTTTGGCCCAATGCACCACAATGCCATTGGCTTGGCATTGTTGTTCAAACTGCTGCAGGTAATCTGTTAGGTGAGTTAAGGTATGCAGCTTAAGCTCTGAGCCAAGTTGTCTTAATTGTTCCCATTCAGGAATACTCGCCGCTGCACGGTCACGCTTTTCACGCAATAGCCATAAGGCTTTTGAGTGCCAATCGACGCGGGTTTCATCACGGCAAAATATATCCGCTTTATGTGCATGCACCTTTGAGCCAGATGCAGAATATAATTCAGTCATGGTATCTCCTACAGGGCATCGTTAATGATTTGAGCAATATGGCGGGTTTCAATAGGCAGTAATTGGCGGCGGATCATGCCGTCTAAATGCAGTAAACATGAGGGATCAAAACCCACAGCATATTGGGCCCCGGTTGCGGCGTGAGCCTGAGCTTTATCTTTACCCATTTTGGCCGACACGGCGCCCTCATCAACCGCAAATGTTCCGCCAAAGCCGCAACATTCATCAATACGTGCCGGATAAACAATCTCGAGCCCTGCAATCTTGCCTAATACAGCCTCGACTTTATTAAAGCGTTGTTTACCCATTTCTTCTGTTGGCGTGGCTAAGTTGAGCATACGGATGCCGTGACAGCTCATTTGCAGACTGATTTTTTTGGTTATTGGTCGTGCAAAATGGTCAATTGGCGCAACATCATGCAGAAACTCGGTTAACTCATAGAGTTTATTAATTACCTCTTGAGCCTCTTTACTGCTGTCAAACTCATGAAAGTTTTCTTTGGCTGCCACAAGGCAACTCGCAGCAGGACACACAATGGCGTCACACTCGACACCTTTAAAGGCATTAAGCAATTTAAGCGTGGTTTTTTTGGCTTCATCAAAACAACCAGAATTGGTCATTGGCTGGCCACAACAGGTTTGCCCTTGCGGAAAAATGACCTGGTGCCCCAGTTTTTCTAACAAGTTCAAAGTGGCTATCGCAACATCAGGCATCATCTGATTGACTAAGCACGGAATAAATAGAGCTATTTTCATAAGGTAGTATGTTCCCCAAACGCGTTATTACTCATTAACGAGGCAAACAGTTTT
Organism: Shewanella saliphila; assembly: GCF_014648295.1. Lineage (GTDB taxonomy): Bacteria > Pseudomonadota > Gammaproteobacteria > Enterobacterales > Shewanellaceae > Shewanella > Shewanella saliphila. The sequence continues at coordinate 39,870 of NZ_BMQV01000031.1, read as the reverse complement.
CACTCAAGTTAATGGCTAACGACTTATCATCGAACCAACAATGTATGCTTATACCCTTATAAAATGTAGTGCTTATTTAGCAAATATCGCGACAGACTTTTTCATTTTTATGGTGAATAGATCGACAATAATGACATTATCGTGCAATTTTCGACCTCTACTTTATGCGGTCCTGCGACACAATGTCGCAGATAGTGCTTTTATGATTGTGACTTTTACATAGTTTTTGCAAAATTGATCTAATGATGACGTCAGTGACTTCCCCCTTTTACAATATTGCTAAATGGACTTATTCACACTGATGTTAATCTAGCGGGTACAACGCTTTGGCATTGTTTGCTTGTATTTATGGCTGAATTTAATTTTGATTAAAAATGACTTGATTGAAATGACATTAAGCTTAATTAAATATAATCAACTGTCTACACAATGCTTGGTGACTATACTCAGCGTCTATCTGTTATGGGAATGGGGATAAACGCTGATTATAGGTATCGCTTTTAATCTGCATAAGATTATCGGGCCTCTATAGATTTAGAGGCTTTTTTTTGCGGTTTTTTCTGCTGTGGTAGTAACACCGTGATCAGGTTATTTATTTCAGTTTTATCCCTAAACCCAATGAAACTACTGCCCCGATCAGAGTGGTGATCACCACCGACAATAACGAACCAATCAATACATACTCTGTCATGCTGCGGTTAGCTGATTGATTTAATTCACCAAACCTGAATATCGACTTGGCGGCTAATACAAAGCCCACTGCGGCATAGCTGCCCACCAGCGTAAACGTCAGTATTAATAATCGTTCTAGGTAACCAATCAACTCGCCACCGGCAACCAGACCACTGACATTTGTCGCCTCAGCGTTAACAGGGCTAGCGGTTGTCACTTTAGCAACCGCAGCAACCGGATCAGCTGCAGCATCGTTAGCTTCCATGGTGTCGACATTTACTGAAGTATTTACATTTACACCAGTATCTTCCACTGAGTTAACGATAGGATATTTACTCAATACAGCACCTATCACAATTGAGGTTGGCTTTAGGATAAGCAAGTAAGCAAACATCACTAACACCCCATCTGAAAAGTGCTTATGCGTTAACACGGCCTCAATCGATGCACCATTTGCCACATGAAACGCAATCGCTACCAGTACCAACACATGCAAAGCCTGATCAATCACAAAGTAGGCTAACTTATCACCCTTGGGTGTGGTCACTTTCCATAAATCGATAACAAAATGCGTCACGGCAACAATCACAACTAAGCAAACCGTTGAACGCCAATCTATGCCCAGGGTTAATGCTGGCAGTATTAAACCTACTCCATGTAAAAGTGAGTGATAGTAAAGCTCAGGTGAACGGTAAGTGTGTGCTTTTTTAGCCTCAACCCAGCGATCGGGTTGAAGATAAAAGTCACAAATGATGTGAATAAATAAAAATGGAATGAGCACGCCGAAAAAATCAAACATACTTGAGCCCCGCAACTTTCTCCATAAACCGATGGTTTAGCTCGTTGATCAATGGCCAACCTGACGCTTTAAGTGACTTACTGGCAGTGGCCGTCGCCACATCAAGCTGTTCTGCTAATTCACTGATCGACAATCCTTGATTGGTGCGAAGCATGGGCAACATGACTTCGCATTGGCGCGCGGTTAACTCGGTCAGTTGTTTATCAAGGTATTTAAACAGTAAATCAAAGTACTCAGTGAGCGTGATCCTATCAGAGCTGAACAATAACTGGTCATTTTTAAGGCTACTGAGCCCTCGGCCAGAAAGCACAAATGCAGGCCCCATCGACTCAGACACCGACTCACGTAAATCGGCATTGGCGGCAATGGCAAAACTAATCCGACTATCAAAGGCTTTACCCAGCGCTTTAATGCCAATGCGGTAGATAATGGTATATCTCAAGGCATTTTCAATATCATGCACCACAGACTGAAACTCATCTCCGCGCTCAATACTGTGCGCATTGGCGCTATGCCCTTCGCTGATCCATGTCTGTATTATTTTAATGCGTTCAAGTAGTTGCTCAAATTGGGCTGATGTAAGCTTGGTTGAGTCAACAACATCGCCAACAATCACCGCTATCGGTTTATAAGTAGACTCCACACAAGGCTCCTTTGTTTGCAGACTGATACCAATTTAGCCACTTTCGGCTAATAATGCAAATTTAGCCTTTTTTGGCTAATAGCGATTAAGAGCACAAGCCTTACCGATAGATTTAGCCGTTAATGGCTAAATATTAACATTTAGCCATTTTAAGCTAATGGCAATCACACTACAGAGCTTCAATTAGCTTGAGAAGAACCCAAAAGTGCATTGAGTATCACAGCTGTTAAATCCGACAAGTTAACTCAGCGTTATGACGAGCAGCTCAAGTGCGACAAGCCACCGATAGCAAAATATTCAGATGCCTTAAGGCGATAAAAGGTGTCCTCTACTTCTTGAGATTGCTCGGCATAAGGATCGGTCATCACAGCCTGCAGCTCACGCAGCAAGGTATAATCACCCTGGCTCGCTTGTTGGTAAGCTGGCACCAATAACCATTCACGCAAACTGTACTTAGGGTTAACCTGTTTCATCTGCTTGGCGATATCGTCACGGCTACGAGTCAATACGCTAATGTCATCACTATTAGCCTCACTGGTTAGCAGCGAATGCCATTGAGCTAACCATGCAACCCAGCGTTGCTCTAACCCCTGCGGCCCTTGCGACCCTTGCGATACATCTCGGTAAAAGCTTTTTGTCAGTGGCCCAATATCATCAGGCAACGATGAAAGTTCACGGAAAAACATTGTGTAATCAACAGAGGTTTGCTGCATCAGGGTGCTAAGCTCAGTAAATAGCGCCGCGTTAAAGCGGTTAAGCCCCAATTTAGTCGCCCACATCTGCTCCATTTTTGTTTGCATCTCGGTAGAAAAATCATTAACCAATTGCTGAAGCCCATCTATACCATCAGCTTCATTTGCCAGTAATGGACTTAATGCGGTGCAAAACATCAAGTAGTTACGCTCAGCGGCTGCGTCTTGATTTAAAAACGCAAAGTGCTGGCCGCCGCCGGTCCACGGTTGATATTGAGGGTTAAACACATCGCAAAAACCAAATGGGCCGTAATCCAGAGTAAAGCCACCGGCAGCGCAGTTATCGCTGTTAAAGTTACCCTGGCAGTAACCCACACGCACCCAGTTAGCCACCAATGACGTTAAACGGCTACGGAACTCACTTGCGAGCTTGAGCACTTTATCGCGCAAGGAGAGGTTAGGGTCGATAACATCGGCGTATTCACGATCAATTAAGTGCAGCACCAGCTGTTCAAGCTCTGCCATCGCTTGCGGGTGTTCATGTTTGCGGGCGCGGCGGCCAAAAAGCTCAAGCTGCCCTACCCGAATAAATGACGGTGCCACACGTGTTGAAATCGCCACGGCTTCGGTGATCATTCGATCGGGGTCTTGCTCACGCGAGCCTTCGGAGTACCAAGGGCGCTGCACTGTTTCGGTTTTCGAAACATATAAACTCAGCGAGCGAGACGTAGGTACACCCAGCGCATGCATGTGCTCCTGGGCTAAAAACTCACGTACACTTGAGCGCAATACCGCGCGGCCATCTGCACCGCGGCAATATGGCGTACGTCCGCCCCCTTTAAGTTGCATCTCCCAACGCTTGCCATTGATAACGGCTTCAAGCACAGACACCGCCCGGCCGTCACCGTACCCGTTACCGGTTTGGAACGGACATTGTTGAATGTACTCAGTGCCATAAATCGATAGCGCATAGCCACATGCCCAACCAAGCTTGCTCATTGGCTCAGGGACATTAGACAGATCACCAGAGAACAAACGCATAAAATCATCCGACTGCGCCATGCTGTCAGCAAAACCTAATTCTTTAAAAAAAGTACTGCTGTGGGCGACATATTCAGGGTTTTCAATCGGTGTCGGATTAACGGGAACATAATGGCCCGAAAATACTTGCCTAGGCCTATGATCAGCACCATGAGATGTGGCATCAGGATCACGTTTAAGCGTGTTCATCAACGAATAATTGGCCCATTTAGCAAGGTCTTTCACTGTCTCGACAGTAGCGTTTTTTTGCGGGGACAGTTGATTAGTCATAGGGATACCTGGTTAATTGAGTAGAAGGTTTGTTCACAACTTGATGGCTCATCGTATCGACGATGAGTCGATTTGTTCAAATTTTGCAATGGAACTTTTCAGCATATATATCGAAGGCCTGCGTTGTGATATTTGCAAGAGCCTGAGAGAAACCAAACCTATGGTAACGACAGCTTGTACTAATGAAAAGCAGACTTTGCTGCATCTGCAAAATTGAGATCATGTCATATGATGATCCATCATATCTGCTATAGCCTGCGGCCACTAACGTCGTGGCGCTTCACCCACACCAAATTAAGATCGCAAGGTTCCACCCTGCACGGGCCAAAAGGCCTGTTGCAACCCGCTCGTCGTCCCGGCAATGCTTTTAAGCCGGGATCCAGGTGTTTGTTTTGTACTTTTATACTCATGGCCTGCGGCCACTAACGTCGTGGCGCTTCGCCCACACCAGATGAAGATCGCAAGGTTCCACCCTGCACGGGCCAAAAGGCCTGTTGCAACCCGCTCGTCGTCCCGGCAATGCTTTTGAGCCGGGATCCAGGTGTTTGTTTTGTACTTTTATACTCATGGCCTGCGGCCACTAACGTCGTGGCGCTTCGCCCACACCAGACCAAGAGGAAACCAACGGCTGTTCCCTCTTTATTTTTTATAAAAGAATTGGCCCAGCCGTCACCTCAAAATTATCTGAAAAACAATAATTTCGCGACGTGGTCTGATCCAGCTTTTAACTTTATTTTTAGTCTGCTTCGGCCTTATTCGAAAATGCTAACGCTTCAGATGGGGCGTCCCTTCCCCTCTAAAGCTAGCTCGCCGTCTATGGCCAGCTCACGTATTCACTTGTAAAAAGTCTTCAACGGCCTCAAGTTCAAAGTTGAATTTGGACTGTTGCAAGCAATATTCGTAACTCATTGTTGCCGCAAAGTTTGTTTCAAATATGAACCAGTGGCAACATGTTCTTCAACGGCCTCAAGTTCAAAGTTGAATTTGAACTGTTGCAATAAATATTCATAACCCCCTGTTTCCGAATAGTTTTTTAAAATATGAACCTGTGGCAACATTTTCTTCAACGGCCTCAAGTTCTGAGTTGAATTTAGGCATTTCAAGCTGAGGCATCTAACTCATTTTTGGATAGAAGCTTGCTAGCTACTTTCTCGTCGTCCCGGCAATGCTTTTTAGCCGGGATCCAGGTGCTTTGTACTTTTATACTCATGGCCTGCGGCCACTAACGTCGTGGCGCTTCGCCCACACCAGACCAAGAGGAAACCAACGGCTGTTCCCTCTTGGAACTCCCAGCCGCCACATCAAAATTATCTGAAAAGCGATAATTTCGCGACGTGGTTGAATCCAGCTTTTGACCGCGTTTCGGTGTTCTTCAGCCTTATTCGAAAATGCTAACGCTTCAGATGGGGCGTCCCTTCCCCTCTAAAGCTAGCTCGCCATCTATGGCTAGCTCACGTCATTTTCTTCAACGGCCTCAATTTAGGAGTTGAATTTAGGAATTTTTAAAGAAATGAAAATTCATTTATAAAAACACAAAAAACGCCTATAAGCTATTGTTTATTAATTGATTTTCTTTTATTCAACTGAATTCTACTCGGGCCAAAAGGCCTGTTGTAACCCGCTCGTCGTCCCGGCAATGCTTTTTAGCCGGGATCCAGGTGTTAGCTTTTGTTATTAGGTCGTTTTGTATTCATGGCCTGCAACCACTCACTTCGTGGCGCTTCGCCCAGCGACAAACTGCACATCTTAACTGACTTAAAAATATCAGGTAAGTATCCTGTGTGAGCCATAATCCCAACCTTTATGTTGTGTGTAATGTAAATAAAAGCTGTTGTAATGGCTTTTAGTGTTTTTTTAAGTTGAATCGACTAAAAAGCAAACTAAAGCAGTACGATGAATAATTTGTTTATTTTGTAATCAACTGAAATAAAAGAATTTTTATTTCTTGTAGAATCTTGGACCCACTTTCAATGCGCCAGCCCACTTTTATTTGTCAGTAGAGTTAAATAAAACTGCTTTACAACAATAAGTTAGCAAATGTAGGATGTTATTAATCAATAACTTGAACGGCCGACTTTAAATTTACTTTGCCGTTCAAAAAGCAGTTATGTTTTTCCGAGGCAGTTATGCGTAGAAGCGATATAAAAGAAGAGTTAAAAAACCTAACCTTTGACTTTTTCTATTGGTTTTCAAGGTTTGAGTTTGCGCTAAAAGAAAATCAGCTATTAAAGCGCACTGAGGTTGGCAAGAATGCAGAACCTGGCTGGGATTCTTTTGTTGAAAGGTATTCTGATGAGTTCGTCCATACAGATGAATCGAGTACTTTATTAGAGTTAAATCCATTACGACAGAAGGTGGCAGAGCATTCTCGATTAGAATGGAAACAAGTTGGACTAGAAGATTGCAACTCAGAATTATGCAAAGTTGTAAGGTTATTGAAAACTGTTAGAAATAACCTATTTCATGGTGGCAAGCATGGGGCTGAAGGCTGGGATGAACCAGCAAGATCTGAAAAACTATTGATTGTTGGGAAGCAAATATTAGATCAATTAGCAAAACTTGCTGATTTTGAAGCTGACTATACTCAGCACTATTAAAAATATAATCGGGTAGCCAGATCTATCTAACCTCCAGCCCCACACCAGAAGGTTAGCGGCTTCCTCCGGACCAAACCTCGCGATTAAGCACTTGCCATTCGCTAGTAGTTAACGTTTAATAACAGTATGTTATTTGAACGGTGATCTTCCTACAGAGGACTTTCACCTCATTAGTTCATGCCCATGCAGGGCGTACACAAGTCGTTCAACACGGAAGCGTAAACGGCTGCCATCGTTTTTGCAGAAAAACAAAAGCGCAAAAACATATCAACCTACATGGAGCCGTTATGATTGACGATATAATAAAAAAAGCAACTGGTGGTCTCGATGGTATTGTTGATGACTTATTAAAGTCAGCCAAAGGAAAAGTTCAAGAAAAAATATCTGAAGCATTCGCTATTGGTAAGCTGAAGTCCTTTAAAGATAATGTTGAACGAATAGGACAAGTCAAAACCATATTAAATCCCGATTCAATCGTAAGTTTAAATAATATATTTTTTGATGAAGCTGTACTTTTGGACAGTGAAAAAATTGAATCCTTTAGTCAATTTGGTACTAAACAAGTCCTAGTCGAAGGAGGTCCAGGGCAAGGGAAATCTTTATACCTTAGAAAACTTTGCATCATAGAAGGCGCTGGAAGTAATTTTATACCTATTTTTATCGAATTTAGAAATTTGGGATATAAGAAAAAGCTCAAAGAAGAGTTAATGGAAGCAATCGAAGATCTGGGAGTTAAACTTGATAATTCTCTATTTGACTTTTTGGCTAAGTCCGAAAAAATAGTCCTATTCTTAGATGGTTTTGATGAGGTTCCAAATAACGAAAGAACCCGAATCGCAAGAGAGCTAGAAACAATAGTAAGAACTTATCCTGATTTACGGATTGTAGTGTCATCAAGACCAGATTCTGGTATGGGATCTTCATTTTATTTTTCTAAACGAAAAATAAGCCCTATGTCACTTGATACACAAAAGAAATTTGTAAACTACTTATATAAGTCTGATAAGGAAGCAGAAAGTATTAATACAATCCTTTCAAACAGTGACTTTATCTCTGAAGTTACTACTACAGCTTTATTACTTACCTTATTTACTATTACTTATAATGCAAGACAGTTTAAACCAGACAGCCTTTCTGAATTTTACAGCTTAATTTTCCCAACGATGCTTTATAGACACGATAGAATGAAAATGGGTTTTGAGAGAGAAAGAAAGGCTGGCTTAACCGATTATCAAATGCAACGATTATTTAACTCCTTAAGTTTTTTATCTTTGAACGATAATAACACTCGATTTCCTAGCTATTTATTTCAAGATTATTTACATAATTCGGCAAAATTGGATGGACTCCCAGAAAATCTGGAAGATCGTTTAATTGACGATATAACAAGTATTACTGCACTAATCGTTCGAGATGGTTTTAATGAATTCTCTTTCACTCATAAAAGTATTCAAGAGTATTTTGCTTCAGTATTTATTTCAATGCTTAGTGAAGATCGTAAAATAGGTTTTTACAAACTAGTTATCAATGACTTTAATGAATTTAGAAAATGGCAAAACACTCTATCATTTCTTGAAACTATTGATGAAAGAAATTACACAAAATATTTTCTTATCCCGTATAAGAAAAATGCACTTTGTTTAGATGATAATTCAAGTATTAATATAAATTACCCTTCGTTAATAAAACTAATAGGTAGTGATTCAAAAGTGCGAATAGATGAGTCTGGTAAGCTAAAAAACTTTTATTGGGGAGATACATTGTCTTCTGTTTTATACGTTCGATACTCAGAGTTTGCAAAAGACGCTATAAACTCATATTTACAAGGTAAAGCGTTGATGCTCGCTGAGTTTCTATCTTATTGTGATGAATCTGATTATGTCAACTTTCAAGACTTGGATGGCGACTATGTAATAGTTATTGATAAGTTTTTTAAAGAAAATAAAATACAAAAAGAAGTGACCATGTATCTCTCCCAAAAGTTTGAAAATAGTTCATTTAAAGACGAAGTTTTAAATTTAGAGGCAAATTTGGAAATATCAGACAAAGTAACCGATGCTATTTTACCCTTTTAAAATATTTGCCTAATCTAGTAGCCGGAAGTATCTAACCTCCAACCCACACACCACCCTGAATGCGGCTCCGCACACGGCTGAATGGCCAATGATGCTCCAGGCATCAACATGGCATTCTCTCCGTCCATGGCGGTCAAATTCAGGAGGTAGAGCAACGCAGAAGCATGTTGACGAGGGCGGTTCATTTACTCTCTTTAAAGAAATGACTTAACTTGTGATACCCAAAACACTTCGTGGGGTAAGCCCTCCCACAAGCAACAGCTGCTTAAAAATGGTGGCATGTTTTTGTTGTTTGCTTTGTAATTCATTGAAATATATGGATTTTTATTTATTATGGAATCTCGAATCCCCTTTTAATGCCATCCTCGCTTTTATTTGCCAGAGGAGTTAAATAAAACTGCTTTACAACAATAAGTTAGCAAATGTAGGATGTTATTAATCAATAACTTGAACGGCCGACTTTAAATTTACTTTGCCGTTCAATGAGCTGTTATGCTTTTCCGCAGAACATTAGGATTTTTTAGAAAAGGACTTGAAATACATGAAGCTTATCCAGTTTACAGCGCTTATCTTGGTCGTTGGCATTATCGTAGCAATAATGTCTTACCAGAAAGTTATCTCAAAAATATTGCTACCACAGTATATTGACTGGGCGTATGAAACTGATAAACAAGGTTTGGAGTCAGGGTCACCTTTAAATCCACAAGAATTGTCTTTAGCAAAAAACATAGGAATTCAAAACCCAGAGAAAGTAAGGATTGTGTATGTGGATGAAGTTCCTTTCCCGTACGAAAATTTTGCCCTGAAAACATTAGGTGAAGCACTCGGATTCATTGGTGAAGGTATCATCAACAACGCCCAAGTGTTCGGTTACTCAATTTATGTTCGTAATGGTTATGAATTGAATAGGCCAAAGCTTGCTCATGAATTAGTACATGTACTTCAAATTGAACGAACCAGTCTTGACCACATCATAACTAAGCACTTCTCTGATTTAGCAGAATATGGGTACGACAAAGCGCCTTTAGAGGTCGAAGCGTTTAAAGCGAATAAAGAATATGCGAGTGATTGGTAACCATGCGCTTTAGTAAAAAACTAATCCAGTAGCCGGAGGTATCTAGCCTCCAGTCCCACACCAGAAGGCTAACGGCTTCCTCCTGACCAAACCCGCGATTAAGCCCTTGCCATTCGCTAGTAGTTAACGTTTAATAACAGTATGTTATTCTCTAATTGATAAGAGTAACGGTGACCTTCCTACAGAGGACTTTCACCTCATTAGTTCGTGCCCATGCAGGGCGTACACAAGTAAAGGCATTGGACGCAAAAAACCGCGCCCATGCTTTAAGCGTTATATGCTCAAGGAAGATTATGCGAATCGTTGATTGTTACTCAGAAACATCAGATATTAGTCCTGATATTGCGGTAATCGAAACTGAAGATTCAGGTTTTACTCTTTTAATGTCACGTTCAGGTGATCCATTTGATCACATGAAAGTGTACTTCGATGACGAAGAGATACTCGAAGGTCATCGCGCTAAAGAAATTCTTGAATTAGTTTCTTCGGCAAAAAATGAGCTTGATGAAGAGGCTTCAGCAATATTTACTGGTATTAGAAATGCGATCGAAAAGAGCATATAACACGTTGCTCAAGTTCGTTCGTAAACTCACTGGGTCAATTAACAGTTGGCTTCGCGCAAGTATAGCCAACAGTCAATAGCCCCTTAGCAAAGCGTTATAAGCCATAGGAAGGTATGGAGTTTTTAATTAAGCCTCATGATGGAATTGGGCCCATCAAACTTGGGATGTCTAGGGAGCAAGTTAAAGAACTATTTGTTGTTTTTTTTACTTTGTCCGATGGGGCTAGCGATTTCTATTTTGATAGTTGCTTTCAAATTGAATTTGAAAACGACTTAGTAGATTTTATCGGTGTATCTCAAAACGAACATTACCGACTTATGTTTGGTGGCATCGACGCATTTGATGTTGAAGGCATAACTTTGTTTAATGCAGTTTCCGCTAATGAATCGGAGATTCACGCGTTTAATAAGTCGGAGTATATTTTCCCTGACCAAATAGTTACTCTCTGGGACATGGACGAACAATACGATTATCTTGGCAATCACAAACGTAAAGTTTGGGCACAGGTTGGTATTGGAACTAAATCCTACCTTAAAGTGGTAAATGGCTTATAAACGGCTAGCCGGAGGTATCTAGCCTCCATACCACCCTGCATGCGGCTCCGCACACGACTAAATGACCAATGATGTTCCAGGCATCAACATCGACATGGCATTCCCTCCGGGTAGATCAACGCTGGTGCATGTTGTCGAGAGCGGTTCATTTACTCTCTTTATAGAAGTTACCTAACTCACTTTTGGGTTAGCTATTTATTACAAAAATGAACTGCGATCCATCCATCTTTTAGTGAATATAATCCTGCTTTCTTAACTGTTTATTCGAGCTTGGCATTAATCAGTATTTTTCTGTGTCCCAGGTCCTTTGCTTGTGATACCCAAAACACTTTGTGGAGTATCACAAGCGCTACGACGTTAGTAGCCGCAGGACATAAGTAAAGTAAAACAAACACCTGGATCCCGGCTAAAAAGCATTGCCGGGACGACGAGCGGGTTGCAACAGGCCTTTTGGCCCGAGTAGAATTTAGTTGAATAAGGGGGAAGTAATTAATAAACAATGATTTATGGGCGTTTTTTTGTTTTTGAAAATGAATTTTTATTTCTTTAAAAATGCCTAAATTCAACTCCTAACTTGAGGCCGTTGAAGACTTTTTACAAGTGAATACGTGAGCTGGCCATGGCATTTCACGCACATCCATGTGCTTCAAGGCATTCAGGCATCCTGCCTATCAGAGCCAGCTAGCTTTAGAGGGGAAGGGACGCCCCATCTGAAGCGTTAGCATTTTCGAATAAGTCCGAAGCAGACTACAAACACGGCCCAAAGCTGGATTAAATTTCCGTCGCAACTTTTTCGCTCATCAGAAAATGTTGCCGGAACGCTGAGGGTTTGCAAAGGGGTACAAGCGCTTTACCCCTTTGCTCTGGTGTGGGCGAAGCGCCACGACGTTAGTGGCCGCAGGCCATAAAGAACAAAACACCTGGATCCCGGCTCAAAAACATTGCAGGGAGGACGAGAAAGTAGCTAACAACCAATGTTTTCAGGCGACCGCCTATGCTAATCACATTGTTTACTGATGATGAATTGCGCTCATGTTGCAGGTGAAATAAACCCGTTTTTGTTGATGTGCCAAACCACGTATAAATGACTCATCGCTTAGCAAGCTTATTTAGAGTTGATATTAAGCTGTTACTTAAGCCGTCAGTTTGAAAAAGTGCTGAGCTCTACTGACTTAATAATCAGCGCAATGAGTAACGCATTAATTCGGGTTTGAGAGCAGAAAAATGGGAACCACAACATCATGAATAAACAATTTACCTTTACCGTTAATCGCATTTGTCTTGATGAAAACTATCATCCCTCAGACACAACGCGGATCACCACTAACTTTGCCAATTTAGCCCGTGGAAGCTATCGTCAGGCTAACTTACGTAAAGCATTAACGATGATAGACAATAGTTTTAATGCCTTAGCGCATTGGGATAACCCTAAAGGCGATCGCTATACTGTCGAACTTGAAATCATTTCGGTCAATATCGATATAGCAGGCAGTGGCCAAGCCTTCCCGTCGATTGAAATTTTGAAAACCACCATTGTGGATAGCAAAACCAACAAACGCATTGACGGTATTGTTGGCAATAATTTTTCATCTTATTTACGCGATTACGACTTTAGCGTCTTACTGCCAGAACATAACAAAGACCAAGCGAAATTTAGTATTCCAACTGACTTTGGCGAACTGCATGGCAAGCTATTTAAGTCTTTTGTGAATTCAGATGTTTACAAACAGCACTTTACTAAGCCACCGGTTATCTGCCTCAGCGTGTCGGATAACAAAACCTATCAGCGTACAGAGAATCAACATCCGGTATTAGGGGTTGAATACCTGCCCAATGAGTCGTCGTTAACTGAGCAATATTTCCAAAAAATGGGCTTACAGGTACGCTACTTTATGCCGCCCAATACTGTGGCGCCGTTAGCGTTTTATTTTGTGGGCGATTTACTCAATGACTACAGCCACTTTGAGCTGATAAGCACCATAAGCACCATGGGCACCTTTCAAAAAATCTACCGCCCTGAGATTTATAATGCCAATGCCGTGGCAGGCAAATGCTATCAACCGAACTTAAATAACCTCGATCATTCACTCACTCAGATTGTTTACGATCGCGCCGAACGTAGCCAACTGGCTAGTGAGCAAGGCAAATTTGCAGCGGAGCACTTTATTAAGCCCTACCAAGCAGTGCTTGAGCAATGGACTGCTCATTATGCGTAATCGCTAGGCTTAATAACCCAGGTTAAACGTTAACCCCAATTGATGGCATTAATACTATGAAAACATCGCTTAAAAATACGCTATTACCGACTTCAACGGCTGGCAGTTTGCCTAAACCTTTATGGCTGGCCGAACCTGAAACACTGTGGTCCCCCTGGAAATTACAAGGTGGCGAGTTAGTTGTTGGCAAACAAGATGCGCTGCGATTGTCATTACACGACCAACAGCAAGCAGGCATCAATATTGTTAGCGATGGCGAGCAAACACGGCAACACTTTGTCACTACCTTTATTGAACACCTCAACGGCGTTGATTTTCAAAAACGTAAAACCGTTAAAATTCGTGATCGCTATGATGCTAGCGTCCCTACCGTTGTAGGGCCTGTGAGTCGGCAAAAGTCAGTCTTTGTTGAAGACGCCAAGTTTTTACGCCAACAAACCACACAACCGATTAAATGGGCGCTACCTGGCCCCATGACCATGATAGATACACTTTTTGATGACCATTACAAAAGTCGCGAAAAACTCGCCTGGGAATTTGCCAAAATACTCAATCAAGAAGCCAGAGAGTTAGAGGCGGCGGGCGTGGATATTATCCAATTTGATGAGCCAGCATTTAACGTGTTTTTTGATGAGGTGAATGATTGGGGCATCGCATGTTTAGAACGAGCCATAGAAGGCCTAAAATGCGAAACAGCAGTACATATATGTTATGGCTATGGCATAAAAGCCAATACCGACTGGAAAAAATCCTTAGGATCAGAGTGGCGTCAATATGAACAAGCGTTTCCTAAGCTGCAACAATCGAGTATCGATATCATCTCACTCGAATGCCACAACTCTCATGTGCCAATAGAACTGCTTGAACTCATTCGCGGTAAAAAAGTCATGGTTGGCGCGATTGACGTGGCAAGCAATACCATAGAAACGCCAGAGGAAGTGGCAGACACGTTACGCAAAGCCCTGCAATTTGTTGATGCCGACAAGCTCTACCCTTGCACCAACTGCGGCATGGCGCCGTTAACGCATCAAGTAGCCACAGACAAACTTAAAGCTTTAACTGCCGGAGCTGAAATTGTCAGAAACGAGCTTTTAGCTAAAACACGTTAGCGATACGGTTAACATTTTCGTTAGCCTGTAATCAGATAAGGAATACGCTTATCGTATTGAGAGTCATAGTATGGGCAGATATCGACACGTTAATGATTGCAGGCAATATCTCCCTTGACCTTTTACAACCATCAACACTATCGATTATCCGCCGTGGGCTTTTTTAATAACTTGCGCTGCAAAGTACGGCGATGCATGCCGAGTTGGCGGGCGGTTTCTGATACGTTGCCATTATTATTGGCGAGCACTTGTTGAATGTGCTCCCACTCTAGGCGTTTGGGGTTGAGAGGTTGCTCGGTGATGGCTTCAAATTCATCGGGTTCTGCACTAAAAGTGGTGCTGGATGAATGCAGCGCATTGAGCAGGGTTTGAGTGTCGACAGGTTTGGCAAGGTAGTTATCTGCGCCTAAACGTATCGCCTCTACCGCAGTGGCAATGCTGGCAAAGCCGGTAAGCAGTACCATATACACATGCGGCAATTGCAGCCTTAACGGTTTGATTAACGACAAACCATTACTTTGTGCCAACTTCATGTCGAGTACAATGTGCGTTGGCATAAATTGCCTGGCCATTAGTAAGCTGTCGCTGGCATTGTCACAGGTTTTACATTCAAAACCATGGCGTGCTAAACGCCGAGATAAAATCGCGGCTAACGCGGTATCATCTTCAATTATGAGTAATTTATTCATCTACGTCTCAATGTACCCTTAACGATAACCGTTAAACCTCTGTGTGATCCGCTTTGGCTGCTAATGGTAAAGTCACGATGGCTTCAGTGCCACCCTCTGGATGCGCTTTAAGGTATAACTTACCACCTAAACGCTCAAAACTGGTGTGGCTTAATAATACCGCAATCCCTAAGCCTTTAGGGCTGCTAACCATATTACTGCCTAATGTGGATAATAAATGTGTCGCAATACCCACGCCATAGTCGCGAATAATAATGCTGATCTCTTGAGGCATTATCTGAGTAGATGGCGAACGAGATGACGATTGCGATACGCTGATATTAATGTCGACCTTAGCACCTTGTTGATTGTCTTCACTAGCCTGAGCGCCATTTTGAATGAGCGCCAATAACGCCGGCAGTAAACTCATGTCGGTATGCAAAATGGTGGTTTCTGCTTCAGGGGAAATATGCAGGCTTAATTGTGTTTCGGGCATTAATAAACTGACCTGCTCTGACAACAAGGCCACCAGCTTAGCAACAGATTGTTGCAACAATTTTTGCTCACGAATGGACTCAGTCGCTAAGCGTAAGTCGCTTAAGGTCACTTCACAGCGGTTGAGTGCTTGCTGCATATCTGCCAGTAATTCAGTTTGCTCGGCATCATGGGCTGTGTCTGATATTTCATCCACTAATAAGCGTAACGTTGCCAATGGCGTGGCGAGTTGGTGCGCCATTTGCGCTGATGCGGTACCTAAGGCAAGGATCTTTTCTTGCCTTAATTGCGCTTCACGTAAATAGCGTAACTCAACATTTTTTTGCCGAATACGTTTAGCAATAAAGCCCACGGTAATGGTTAACACTAACGCTGAAATAACAAAATTGAACCACATGCCTAAATAATGCGAGCCCATGTCCATGCTCATATTCATGCTGTGACTCATATTGGGATTGGCAGGCATGCCCATTGCCATTTGGCTCATATCATGGCCCGCATGCATATCCGCTGCTGTGTTAGTTGTATCATCAACGCTGTGATCAGGAATATTGATAATCATCAAACTATAAACCGCAGTCGACAACGCCGTTAACGACCAGGGCGCCCAACGAGGTAAGGTAATTGCAGAAATGGCTATCGGCAGCAGTAGTAATGATACAAACGCATTGGTGGCACCGCCGGTGAAATACAACCAGGTGGCCCAAAATAAGGTGTCCAGCAGTAAGGTTAAAAACAATAAACCATGATTGTCGATACTCAGGCGATGAAATCGATAACTAAATCCCACATAACACGCTTCGATAATCAATACATAACTTAAGGTTGTTGGCGGTGTGGTTAAGCCAAATAAATCAGCCGCAAACACAATAAGGCCTATTTTTAGACCCCAGTTAACCAATCGTAACAGTGCTAATTGTTGTTGATTTGCATTAAAAGGCAGTTTCAGATTTGCCATATTTATTATCCTAACTTATTGACGCAACCCTATAATCTCACAGCAAACAATAATCAACCTAACGACACTTATCAATTGCGTAAATATTACCCGAAAAAATCAATCGATATTGTCGCCGCCCCACAAGCCTACCGTGAAATAAATCGCTAGGTGACTTTTTTATCGCTATATTGTTACGCCACTTCAAATCCAAAGCCTTTAGTGTTATTAATGTATTTTAATTGCATAATAATTCTATTAAGCTGTTTAGCTCAATTCTATTTCAGTCTATTTATTAAGCGGTTACCGATTAAAAAATACTTATTCACTTTTAAGATAATGGACTGACGATATTAACGTCAGGCTGCTTAATACGGCTAATAAAAACCTCAAAAATTGAGATAAACCAAGGGATTTGTTCAATGATTAATGAAATTGTGTCATTCGCTAATAATGTTTTATGGGGCGAATACCAAGTACTGATCTACATATTAGTATTTGCAGGTGTATGGTTTTCATTGAGGTTACGCTTTATTCAACTGCGCCACTTTGCTTACATGTTTAAAGTGATGAAAGGCAGTACCCAGGGCGATAAATCAGGGATCAGTTCTTATCAAGCTTTGTGTACTGGGTTATCAGCCCGGGTAGGTACCGGTAACTTAGCTGGCGTTGCCATGGCGATATCTCTTGGCGGCAGTGGCGCCGTGTTTTGGATGTGGGTGATAGCACTGCTCGGTATGGCTACCGGGTTTGCTGAAAGTATTTTAGGTCAGCTGTATAAAGTCAGAGACGATCATAAAGAATACCGCGGCGGCCCCGCCTACTACATTCGCGCGGGGCTAAATAAGCCTTGGCTTGCCGTGTTGTTCGCGCTGTGTTTATTTTTAGGTTATGGCATTAGTTTTAGTGCCATGCAAGCTAACACCATCACCGATGCCCTTAATCACACCTTTGAGATCTCCAGCGTGTACTCAGGTGCTGTTATCACCTTTATTGCCGGCATTATTGTGATGGGCGGCCTGCGCAGTATCGCCCGCTTTGCGGAATTAATTGTGCCGTTTATGGGACTCGCCTTTATTTTGGCTGCCGTAACGGTCACCTTAATCAATATTCAGCAAGTGCCTGCAGTATTAATGGATATCTTTAACTCGGCCTTTGGCTTAACCGAAGCCGGCGCTGGCGCATTAGGCGCGGCAATAAAAAATGGTATTCAGCGTGGTTTATATTCTAACGAAGCCGGTGCCGGTAGTGTTCCGCATGCTGCGGCAGGTGCAACGCCTGTGCCTAACCATCCGGTTGCGCAAGGTTACGTGCAAATGCTTGGGGTGTTTATTGACACTATGGTGTTGTGTAGCTGTACCGCCATTGTGATTTTACTGGCGCAAGGTAATATCGGCAGCGAAATGGAGGGCATTCGTATTACTCAAAATGCCATGACTCATCACATGGGCATGAGCGGCGATATGTTTGTGGCCATTATTATCACCCTATTCTCTTTTACCTCTGTGGTAGCCAATTACGCCTATGCCGAGAGTAACTTACACCTGTTTAAACTGGATAATATTTATGGCCGTACCAGTTACACCCTGCTGTATTTAGGTATGGTGTATTGGGGTGCAAACGCCAGTTTAAAAGAAGTGTGGAACATGGCCGACATGGCACTGGGTTTAATGACGGTGGTGAATATCAGTGCATTGATGCTGTTAACTCCAACCATTGTTAATTTAACCCGCGACTATCAAGTCAAACTTAAAGCCACCAATAAACCTGAATTCAAACTGGCTGATGTGAAAATTCAAGGTAAAACTGAAGACGGTGTATGGTCGTAATCCTATATAGCCAACTCTCCCTTGTTAATAACGCAAAGTAGAGCAAAAGCACTACTTTGCGTTTTTTAGCGTTATGTAGAGTCAAATAGACATGGGCTATAACCATTTGTGATTAAAAATTAATGTAATACACTGGCCTTACCTCTATGCGATATCGTAAAATGAAGTGATAACAAAAGAGGGGCTCATGGCTAATATTTCAAAATTTGATCGCGACGATGTACTTGAAAAAGCAAAAAATCTATTTTGGCAAAAAGGTTTTTTAGCAACTTCTACGCGTGAAATTCAAACTACCATGGACATGCGACCTGGTAGTATTTATGCCGCATTCGGTAGCAAAGCCGATTTGTTTCATCAAACATTAATTAATTATGCTCAAACATCAGCACGTGTTCTTAATGAGCAATTAGCCCAACATGACCACGCCTGGGATGGGTTAAAGCAGTATCTTCGCGGCTTAATTGTGCCGTGTAGTGCACAAGTACCCAGTGAATTATGTATGGTGATGCGCACGCTTGCAGAGCTTGATGAATCGCATCAAGAAACGCTCGATATCGCAAAAGATTTACTCACCCAAGTTGAAAACCGTTTTGCGAATATTGTTGAGCAAGCGCAACAGCAAGGTGATTTGTCTGCAGAGTTTGATAAACAAAAAATAGCTAAAAAACTCCAGGTTCACATTATTGGCTTACGTTCGTATTTAAAAGCCACTGGCGATACCGACACGGTTAACCAACAGCTTGAAGAGTTTTTTACTCAATTAGAAGCACAATAAAAAAGCGCCTCAGGCGCTTTTTTTTCATCTATAACCACACCTACAGCCTAAAATGCATCAACAAAGCTGACGCTAAATTGACCAATGTCTTTATATTCAATACTGACTTCTGTCGCCATCGGCACTTTGACCACTCCGCAATAGGAACCGGTAATAATCGCCTGCCCTGCACTGAGTTTTATGCCCTTTTGTGCTAAGTAGTTAATCATCCAATACACAGGTAATTGCGGCAGTTCACACGGATGCTTACCGTTAAAAGACTGCTGTTGATTATTTGCAGTTACCACAACATCAACATGGCTTGCTTGATAAGCGACCGACTTAGGAATTTGTGGGCCAATATACACACCCTGGTTACTTAAACCGTCAGCCAATTTTTGCAAATAGCTTGGTTGACTGTCGCGGCTAAAACGATTTTGAATTAACTCTAATGCCATATGTGTCGCGCTAATAGCACTGTCAATTTCTTGATGACTATAGTGTCGATAAGGCTCAATATCCTCACCTAAGATAAAGGCAATTTCTGGCTCTATTAATGCTAAAGCCTGTTCACTTTTGAATGTTGGGATAATGCCACACTGCTGACCACGCTCAGCGGCTTGTAAAATCGGTGCCACAATAAGTTGATCGTTTGCTTGTGGCACAAGGCATTTCCAGCCGGCAATATGACCATTTAACTCAATCATTTTCTGTTGAACAGTGATGGCCTGGTCAATATTTTGTGCAGTAAAAGCGTCAAAATGGGCGTTAGGATTTGCGTGATTTCGTTGCGCAAATAAGTGTTTAGCGAGTTCAGTAAGGTGTGTGTTGTCGGTCACGGCTGCATCATCATAAAATAAAAATCATACATTAACGGGTTTGATTGGCTTTTTCTAGCGCCAAATAAAAACCGTTGGCGGTAAGCCAACGGTTCTAAAATCATTTTAATATTATTAATCTGAATTGAGGTTAAGTTACTTGCGGGTTGCGCGTAACATCCATGCGGTTTTTTCATGTATACGCATACGGTCAGACACTAACGCTGACGTTGACTCATCATCAGCGGCCTGGGCTAACTTAAGCACTTCACGCGAGGTCTTTACCACTTGCTCATGGCCTTTTGTCAGTAAATCAACCATATCAGCTGAAGACGGTACACCTTCAACCTCTTTAATTGAACTCAAACGAGCAAATTCTTTATAAGTACCAGGCGCGGCAACATCAAGGGTCCGAATACGCTCTGCAATATCATCCACTGCGGTGGCAAGCTCAGTGTAATGCTCTTCAAACATAAGATGTAATTCGCGGAAATGAATTCCAGTGACATTCCAGTGGAAGTTGTGAGTTTGCAAATAAAGTGTATATGAATCGGCCAACAAACTTTTTAGGCCTTCTGCGATTTTAAGGCGGTCATCCTTTTTGATACCAATATCAATGTCTGTCATGTTAACTCCTTATTTTGATGAATTAATCAACAAGACAATACAACGCATACTGCAAGCGAAATAGTGATCTCTGTCGCCTTTGGCGCAATATTGTCTAAATCTGCTTATTTATACTTCACTGTGTCGATAATAGATCATCTAAAAATCAAAAAAACTGTTAAATTTACAATTTTTAATCTATTTTTGTGAGATTGTGTGGATTAATGTGTTTGTCGATAATAACTCGACTTGTTTGAGTTCATCGGCAGTTAATGCGCCATAATCTCTTGGATAAGGCCAGCCATAGCCCCACCTAAATTGAGTAGGCAAGTACGGTGTACCACCAACCCTCACCCCAGCTAACATCAATAAGGCAATTTGTGGCTGGCCAACTTTAGCAACACATACTCGCAACGCTTTATCTGAAGCCAGTCGCTCATCAAACGTTCCGCCTTTCCAATAATCAAAGTCATGTTTTTGACAGCAACCAAGCCATAATTCACCCTGTTCAAAGGTGCCATCAGGAAATACACTGCAACCGTCGCTGGTAAACGGCGCTAAAGTATCAGCGCGCGCAAAGTGAATTGGGCACATCAAGACGAGCATAGAAAGTAACAATACACTTAGACGATAATGCATTACGCTTGGCACCTTGCAAGATTAAAAACCCAGTTATGATGCCATAATGGAATCGACATTGCATCGACTCCTATTTCAGTTAATGCTTAAGCTTTTACCAAACCAGCGCTGGTAAGGTTGATAAATATCGTAGGCCCAATTAAACACACCGGTATAAACAAAGAAAAACAATAACACGCCACCTTCCAGCATCAAGGTATCGATAAGGTTTAAACTTAAATACCAGGATACTAATGGCAGGGTTACCACTAACAAGCCGCCTTCAAAACCCGTAGCATGAACGATACGCATTGATAATGTACGATTAATTCGGTCGCTACCCAACAGCTTGTCGAACCAAATGTTGTAGACGTAGTTCCACATCACCGCAAGAAGTGACAAACCAATACTGACCACCAACATATCTGTAGTGCTTTTATCCATTAATACTGCACTCACAGGGACAATGATGGCTGCCGCCAATATCTCAAAAGACACGGCGTGAAATATTCTCTCTTTTGTTTGCATACTAAGCTCAATTATTGGTGACGTTTAGCTAATTATCATCCAATATAAGGATACTTAATAGTTAGATACTATCTGGAAAAGCGATATGTATAGCATTGATCAACTTGAGGCGTTTGTTGCAACAGCTAAAACGGGTTCTTTTTCATCAGCGGCGCGTTCACTTAATAAAGCGCAATCTGTGGTGAGCCAACATGTTATAAACCTTGAAATAGACTGCAATGCAGCGCTATTTGACCGCAGCGGCCGTTATCCTCAATTAACACAGGCAGGAGAAAAGCTTTTATCTCATGCGCAAGTGTTATTAGCGCAACATCAACGGTTACGTTCTTGCGCCCAACATCTCGATAAACCGTTTATTTCTGAGCTCACCATTGGTTTAGATGAAGGCATTCCCTTTCAAAAACTCTCCAGTATGGTTAATCAACTAGAAATCGACTTTCCCAATACTGCACTGGAGTTTTTTACCGCATCGAGCATTGATATTGTCGACTTGATTGACACAGATAGAGCCGTGACAGGAATTATTTTTAGTGAGTTGTCACTGCCTTCTCACATTGATTATGAATCCATTGGTTCGATCAAGTTTGATATTTATGTTGCGAGCGCTCACCCGCTAGCTCAACAACAAGTCAATAATCTGGCCAACCTTAAGTTGCATAGGCAATTGCTAATGCGCTCGCGTAATAACAAATCGAGTGACTTTCAACTCGCCTTAAGCCCAGACATTTGGTACGCAGACAACTATTATGTGCTGCTTGAACTGACATTACAGGGCAATGGTTGGTGTTTACTGCCCAACCATATTGCCAATGAATATGTTAACAATGGTCAACTGGTATTATTGCCCAGCGAGTTTAATGATATGGGCTGGCATGCCAATGTCGATGTGATCCAGCATCACCGATACAGCCTTGAGCCAATGTTTAAGCAATTTAGGCATTCGTTAAGGCAATTGCTGACGCCATAAAAAGTGTGCATAAAAAACACAGGCCGCGATAAGCGGCCTGTGTTTTATCAAATGTAGTACATAACTCATTGGCGGTTAAAAACCAAATTTACCGTTACTGTTTTTCCAGTCAGTTTGAGCAGGAATGGTTTCAACGGTGTCCCAATGTTCCACAATCATGTTATTTTCAACACGGAACAAATCATAAAATGCCACATGTTGTTGCATAAATGTGCCTTCGCTAATCGACAACACAAAGTTACCTTCGCCAAGCACTTTATGATTGGTTTTTACCACCATTGGCATGTCCATTTTAACGAGCTCACCTAAGGCTTTGCCTAGGCCACTTAAGCCGTCGCCAATATTCGGGTTATGCTGAATATAATCGGTATCTTCACTACCAATAAATTGGCCTATTTTGGCCATATCACCTTTAATCAAAATGGTGTTTACAAAATCCGCCACTAAGGATTTATTTTGCTCTGTTTTGTCTAAATCCGTCACTGCTGTTGCACCGTCAAACTGGCTATGACCACTTGGATTTGCAGCGGCGATGGCTTGTAGATTGTCCCAATGCTCCACAATTTTACCGTCTTCAAAGCGGAAAATATCAAAGCCGGCTTTTGGGCCAAAAAAGTTATATTCGGTGTGCGTAACCCCATAGTTACCGTCTTGGAATGCACGCTTAACCTGGGCTTTTGCGCTGCCTTTAGGTAACTGCTGCATTACCGCACCAAAACCGGCTAAGCCATCTGCAACCCCTAAGTTGTGTTGAATGTATTTGTTAGGGTTGATATAGCCAATCGGCGCTGGGTCGCCGGTTTCAATGCTGCTGACTAACTCAACCACTTGTTGCTTGTAATTTGTTTGTGTTGGCTCTGTGGTGGTAGCACAAGCACTCGTTAATACAACACTGCCGAGCAATACGCTGCTAACAAGTGCGCTTGTGACTGATTTGTTTGTTAATTTGTTGCTTGATACGTTATTCATGATTAAGTCCTCTGGTTTCAATGAGGACAGTTTATAAGGCTCGCCAGTTTGTCAGTAGAGTGTAAATGAGCCTTAAAATGGTCAAAGTCGAACCTTTTAAGACAAATGGTGTTTCATAAATTGGCTTGGAGTCAGTTCGGTTTGATTTTTAAAGTATTTAATAAAGTTACTGCTGTCTTCAAAGCCAAAATCATTGGCTAATTGTTGAGTCGTGGTTTTGCTCACCACAAGGCGACGCTTTATTTCAACAATGGTGTAGGCATCTATCATCTGTTTGGCAGTTAAGCCTGTTGCCAGCTTGCAGATTTGATTGAGGGTTTTATAGGTTGTATGGATTTTGCCTGCATACCAATTTGCATCGCGCACCTGTTGTACATGCTGCTGCATTAAACTGAAAAAACGTGCTAGCTTGCTGCTCTGCTCAACAGATAAATTGTCGTGGCTTAATGCAGGACGTAAACGGTGCAATAACAAGGCTAGCGCTGAAAATAAATACATGACAATAAGCGGTTCTGAGGCCGGCGTGTTTATTTCAGTTTGAATTTGATCAATTAAAATATGACTGCGCGCATGATGAGTGCTGTCGAGCTGCAATATAGGGTTATGTTGCTGATTTAAATGTGTAGGCGTGTAGTTAGGTAAGCGCATATTGGCATGCACTTTATCTAAGAAAGCCTGGGTAAACAGTATTACCTTTCCTTGAGGTTGCCCCGAAAAGTCAAAGCTATGCACTTGTTCGCGCTGCACAAAAATCAATGATCCCGGCCCAAAGCGATAATGGTTAAAATCGACCATATGTTCGCCCTCACCTTGCTCAATATAAATCAGCATAAAAAATGACACGCGATGTGGTGCTTGAGGATCATGCTCTATCATAGAGCGAGTATACAAATTAGACAGTTCAATGATCTCAAGTTCTGCCTGATTAGTTTTATCGTGATTAAAACCAATATTAGGAATGGTCATACAACACTCAACATTTCAATTAAACGACGCTTAGTTGGCTTATTTTACGCTTTATCCATTCTCGAAAACATCCCCCAAAAACTGGCAATAAACATAAAACGGCATTTATTATGGACATTTAAATCCATAATCATTGGTTCTATTGACTCTGTTTGCCCTCCGCTATATTTGGATAATGGTGCCATCAACGGCGATAAGCACGACCTGTTGCCTTTATTATTTTTTCATCAGTAAGAGAATCCATTATGAAAGCCATTGCATATCAACAAAACTTACCGGTTAACGATCCATTGTCGCTACAAGATATTCAATTAGACACTCCTGTAGCAACAGGCCACGACATTTTAGTTGAGGTGAAAGCAATATCCGTTAACCCTGCCGACTTTAAAATTCGCCAAGGTATGCCGGCTCCAGAAGGTGAATGGAAAATATTAGGTTTTGACGCGACAGGTATTGTTAAGTCTGTTGGTGACAATGTGAGTTTATTCAAGCCTGGTGACAAAGTGTGGTATGCCGGCGATATTAGCCGTGCAGGCAGCAATGCAGAATATCAGTTAGTGGATGAGCGCATTGTGGGCCATATGCCGAAAACATTGTCTTTTGATGAAGCCGCAGCATTGCCGTTAACTGCCATTACCGCATGGGAGTTATTGTTTGACCGCCTTAACGTGGATAAAGACAATGCCAACAAAAATATTCTAGTGATTGGTGCTGCCGGTGGCGTTGGATCTATTATGGTTCAGCTACTTAAAAAGCTGACCAAGCTGAACATTATTGCCACGGCATCACGCCCAGAAACCGTGTCATGGCTCGAAGATTTAGGCGCTGACCATATTATTAACCATCGCCATAAGCTCAGTGAACAATTAACCGAGCAACAACTGCCACTAGTGGATTATGTGGTGAGTTTAAATAACACTTCTGAGCACATTGAAGAAATTGAAAAAGTGCTTAAGCCTCAAGGTCAATTTGCGTTAATTGATGACCCAGAAACCTTAAACGTAGTGCCATTTAAAATGAAGAGCATTTCAATACACTGGGAGCTGATGTTCACTCGTTCACTGTTTAAAACCGATGACATGCAAGCGCAATATCAACTGCTAAATGATGTTGCGACATTAATTGATAACGGCCAAATCAAGACCACAGTTGGCGAACATTATGGTGTGATTAATGCCGAAAATTTACGTCGTGCCCACCAACGTCTAGAGACCCAACAAGCTAAAGGTAAAATTGTTTTAGCGGGATTTTAAATGACTAACGGGCACTGCCCGTTAACTTTATCGGCAATTATTATATGACTAGGCAGCAAAATATGTTAACTCAACTCATTAAATTTACGGTTAAACCTGAACATCAGCAAAACATGACCAATGTGTTATTGGCCAGCATCGAAGGCACTCGTCAAGAACCCGGTAATATCAATATCGATATTTTTACCGACAAGGCAGACCCAAATGTGTTTTTTGCTTATGAACGCTGGCAAGACGCTGCAGCAATGGAATGTCATCGCCAACAGCCTTATACCCAACATTTGTTAAGTATATTGGGCGACGTATTGGCACAGCCACCACAGATTCATAATTTGCACGATACACAGCCTGCACCGGTTACCGTTAAGCCGGCAAATCCTGAAGACGATATATTTTCAATCTTTTTTATATTTCCGGTTAACGCGGAGTTTCGTCAACCAATATTGGCGCAATTTGAAAACCATATTGAGCATACTCGCCAAGAAGCTGGCTGCTTATTGTTTGATTTGTACACCACCGAAGAAGAGGCCAACACCCTCGTGGTTTACGAGCATTGGCGTAAAGAGTCAGACGTATGGGATATACACTTCAACCAACCTTATGCCAAAACCACCGGAGCATTATTGGCACAAGCCGTTGAAGGCGACTTAAAACAGTATATGCATTTTGTAAAAGCGTTGGCTTAAGGTTTATTTGAGCCGTTATAAAGTTGCTTATAGTTAGGTATGTGCGATAACCAAAATGGCGGTGTGCCAATATACTCTTGCACCGCTTTAATAAATTCGCTAACCAATAATGTTTGTTTGCGATGAGGATACACGGCGTAAATGCCGGTATCCATCGTCGACAAACTATAGTCAGTTAACAACGGCACTAAATTAAATTCCGCAATCGGCTTTTCTAAGTTAAACAAATCAATCACGGTATAGCCCAAACCATCTGCCACCGCGGCAATCATCGAACTGACATCACTGACCTTTAAATTGCCTTGCATCTTATAATTTTTAAACTGCTCGCCATGAGGATGCGTACTTAATCGCATCACATCTATGGACGATTCACCATTACTATAAATCACCGCTGGCAGGGTTATCAGTTGCTCTGGCGTGGTAGGCATACCATAACGCTCGATAAAATCTTTGGAGGCCACTATTGCAAAGTGAGTTTTGGCGATCTTTTTTGCAATTAAATTTGACTCCGCTAAGCGCCCCATTCTAAAAGCCACATCAAAATGGTCGGAAATAATATCGGCTTTACGGTCATCTAAAGACAACGTCACTTTGACGTGAGGATAACGTTTCATAAACTGACTAATCACTGGCTGCAAATAATGTTGACCAAAAAAGATGGACGAGGTTATCCGAATAATCCCTTTAGGTTCAGACTGGTAAGAGTCGGCAATGTTTTGAATATCGTCTAAGGTGTTCAGTAAAATATGTGCTTGGGTGAGAATATCTTCTCCCGCTGAGGTTAACGCAAACGAACGTGTAGAGCGATTAAGCAGCTGCACACCGAGTGTCGACTCGAGCTTTTTAATTTGTTTCGACAATGACGAATTATCCATGTCGTGCAGCAACGCCGCCTTGGCAAACGATCCCTGTTGTACAACATCAACAAATAACCCAAGCTGATTAGTCAAAGACATAATAAATTCCTAAAAAATAAAAGCTGTTAACCTCGATTTTACACTTGGTCCCAAGATGGCGGCGTTGAGTAATATTGGCTAACAAACTCAATAAAACAGGCCACTTTAGGCGCTAAATATTGCCGATTTGCATACACCATATACAAACCGACAGGCTTAGGTTCATAACCTTGTAAAATACGCACTAACTTACCCTCGGCGAGAGCCTTACCCGCAATAAACGTTGGTTGAATGACAATACCGCCGCCTAATATTGCAGTATTCACCAGCAACTCACCATTATTGGCAATTAAGTTATCATTAAAATCAATAGTATGACGCATGTTATCAAACCCAGAAAACAGCATTGCATCATCAGAATATACATACTTCAAATAGTGATGATGCTGTAATTCAGCCGGCGTTTTAGGTAACCCGCGTGCAGCAAGATAATCTGGTGAAGCCATAATCGCGATATTGATTGGCGCTACTTTTTTACAAATGTATGACGAGTCAGCCAGTTGTCCAATACGCATCGCCACATCCACCCCCTCATCAACAATATCAACTTTGATGTCTGTTAAGGTGATTTTCAATTTGATTTGCGGATAACGCTGCTGAAACCCCATCAATAGTTGAGGTAAATGCAAGGTACCAAACGACATAGGTGCACTAATGGTTAAGGTCCCCGAGACAACTTGAGCATGCTCGGTTAAACGACTCTCCATTTCATCAATATCAGCAATCACTTGCAGGCAGCGTTGATAATAGTCACTGCCCGCTTGAGTCAAGCTTAAGCGGCGCGTGGTGCGATGCAATAATCGGGTTTGTAAGCTTTTCTCTAAAGCCGAAATGTATTTACTTACCAATTGTGGCGAAACGGCTAATTTATCGGCCGCTTTAGTAAATGCCCCTTCTTGCACTACGGTCAAAAAGGCCCGCATGGTGTCGAGTTTATCCATTGATTAACAACATACTGTTGATTGTTTATCTCTTTTTAGCATATTTATCTTTATATAGGTTAACAATATAGTGATTCGCACAGGTGTAAAGTCGCCCTTTCGGCACAACCAATATGAGGCTCATGATATGACACAGCAAAAACCACTTTTTATATCGCACGGCTCGCCGATGATGGCAGTAGAAAAAAGCCAAACGTCACGGTTTTTACAACAATTAGGCCTAGCGATTCCAACACCGAGTGCCATTGTGGTGTTTTCTGCCCATTTTGATGTTAAACACGATGTGATCATTACTGCTGGGCAGCAGCCTGAGACTATTCACGATTTTTATCATTTTCCAGATGAGCTTTACCAAATCCGTTACCCTGCACCCGGGGCACCAAAACTTGCCCAACGTATTGCCACACTGTTTGCCGACGCCAATATCAATGCCAAGTTAGACAGCCAACAAGGCTGGGATCATGGTGTGTGGATCCCACTCAGGTTAATGTACCCACAGGCCGATATTCCCATCGTACAGATTTCAATTAACACGGGACTTGGAGCTACACAAAACTATCGATATGGCCAATTATTAGCCTCACTAAAGCATGACAATATTCTTATTATAGGTTCGGGCGGGATAAGCCATAATTTAGCCGAGGTATTTAAGCGCACTAAAACCGTTAATGGGGTCGACATGATGAACCAGTTTAGGCATTGGGTTGAAGACAAGCTGGTAAATAATGATATTGAGTCTTTACTGAACTACCAACAACTTGCTCCGCATGCCAAGTTTAACCACCCAACTCAGGAGCATTTTTTACCGTTAATGTCGGTACTTGGTGCAAGTGGCAATACTCGAGCTAACAAAATACACCAAGACGTTGAGTATGGATTATTAGCGCTTAATGCCTATTCATTTTCTTAAGCGATTAGAATATATCAACTCGATATTTTCCTCAAAATTGAGAATGCATCAATAACATTAAATAACTGTATTAATGATACAAATTGACTTTACTGAACAAAAATACTACAAATAAATTACAATTTTACAATGCTGATGGATATCGTGCGTAAATCAGCATAAACTCAAAATATATGTTGCTAAATACCATTGATTCACATCACTCAATAATACTTTTTTGAGTTTTACCTAAAAGCTCACGTAACCTCGTATAATTTCGCTTATATTACTTTATCAAATGAGTTATCTTGTAACATAGCGTACACATATAGAGACAAAGTCGTTGATATATTTGATGTTGATTAATAGCCTCAAGGAACCGATCTATGCTGATTGAACATGACATTACTGACGTACGAGTTGGGATGTATGTGGTCGAAATCACCGAGCCTAAAGATACATTTACACTGACCAAGCCAGGCGTGCTTAAAAGTGAACGTGTTATTGAGGCATTAAAACGTAAATCGGTTACTAAATTATTAATTGATACGAGTAAAGCTGAAATCATTGACGAACAAACTCAGCCAGAAGTCAGCCGTCCAACGGTTAAGCCACCTCAACAAGTACCACCCGCACGCCCAATAACCAAACCTAATTTCTTTAATCAAGAAATCGTTAGAGCGCGCCAGGTGTTTAACGAATCAAAAGATATTCAAAAAAAGCTGTTTCATAATGCGCAGCATGGTTTGCCATTAGACATGGACCCGGTACAAAAAATTACCACAGAATCTACCGACCTGATTTTTAACAACCCTAATGCTCTGTCGTGCGTGATTAACATCCGCAATAAAGACGAATATTTATTGGAGCATTCGGTATCAGTGTCAGTATTGATGACCATGTTTGCGGTGTATAAAAAAATCGACAAGGACATTGTTAATCAATTAGCGGTTGGCGCATTTTTGCATGATGTGGGTAAAATCATGATCCCTGACCGGATCTTAAATAAACCCGATCGACTGACTGAAGATGAGTTTCATATTATGAAAACTCATGCCAGTTACTCTATTGAGATCATGAAAAGCACCCCGGGTATCAGTCCATTAAGTCTTGAAGTCGCCAGTTTACATCATGAAAAACTCAACGGTGAAGGCTATCCTTTTGGCGTCCCTGCTGAGAAAATTACCATATATGGCAGAATGATCAGTATTTGCGATATTTTCGATGCGCTGACATCACACCGTTGCTATAAAGAAGGTTATGCTCAGGTTAAAGCCTTTAGCATATTGCGGGCGCTGGCAGACAAAAATGAACTCGACAAAGATTTAGTCGACGAATTTATTCGCTGTATGGGGGTTTACCCTGTCGGCTCTGTGGTGCAGTTAGAATCGAATAGACTGGCCATTGTACAAGGTCATAATCCTAAAGATCCTATCCGCCCATTAGTGAAACCGTTTTATCATTTAAAGCCGGATCACTTTGAAGTTAGCCAAAAGATTGACCTGGCGACTGTCACCGACGATTTAATTGTCAAATGCGTTCGAGCTGACGATTACAATCTCAATATGGAACAAATAATCGAGTTTCTGGCCCACGAGGGTTAGGATTTTATTGAGTAAAAAGACTCAACGACTGACCTTTTTTAGGCCAAATAAATAGCGCATCAGGTTAAAAGGTTTTATGACCCAATAACACAGCGCTGCACAAATAATAAAGGCGCTAACAAGTAAACTGAGCGATTTAACCATTATTCCCGCTTGCCACTGCACGATATAAAACGCCAACATCACAATGACGGTTTGATGCAAAATATAAAATGGGTAAATGAGCTCATTGGTTTGCTGTAGCCAGGTTGGTGTTCTGTTAATGTACGCACTGGCAAACCCTACCATGGTTAATAACCCCGACCACGACACCATGGTGCACACCCACCACCAAATTTGCCACCGAGCCGTTAATGACAAATACGGGCTTAAGTCTGGCGAATAGTAATATGCATAAAAGAGTAACGAGCTAATGAGTAGACTGATTAAATAGGTGCGACGATGCAAAGCCAATGTTTGCCAAATCTGCCCGCTGTATATAAAACTCATGCCTGCTAAAAAGAAAAACAGATAAAACAAACTCAATGACAGGTTTTCAATATAATGGCTGTCATCAGGAATCTGGTATTTTGCCCCCCCTCTCACTATGACTAACACCAGCCCTAACGACAGTAACCCATATGGCGACTGACTCAGACGTTCAAGCCACTTAAGCCACACAGTCCCCGTTGCGCCATCTAAAAAGCGTTTAAACGGTATAGCCAGTAACATAAAAATCAACAGAAACTCGATAAACCATAAATGATTGTTATCAAACGACCACATAAGTTGGCCATAAGCCGATAACAATGAGTCATAATCGGCGATATTTTCGACATAGTTTTGCGGCGGTACAATCAATATCATCCCCACCAGTAATGGTATAAATAACCGATGAAATTTACTGATCATAAACGACTTTGCCGACATTTTTTGCAGTAACAATAAACTACCAGCCCCTGCAATAAAAAATAACGTTTGCAGTCTAAGCTGTTCAAAGTAAACCATAATATCGTCAAGCACTTTGCTGGACTCATTATTCATAACATGCCAGCCATCACCATTGAATGGCATAAAGACATGATGCCAAAAAACAGCAAAAATTAATATCACCCGTAACCAATCAAGCTCAGAATAACGTCTACTTTGGGGTAAAGCCTTGTCCATAATCAATGCCTTCCTCTGGCTTATTCGTGTAATTATTGCCGTGATAGTATGCCGATAACTATCGGCATAAGGCTATTTTAGGGCATAAGTAGCTTACAGCAACATCACCACAGTTTTTATTAGGCCATACTTTTTGCAATGCTTGGTTGATTAGCAATGACTAGCGCCACAAAGGCATCGACCGTGGCGCTGTGATTAGTTGACTTGACATGCAACTGCGTCGCAATGGATTTATGCGCATCAGTAAGTGTTAAAAAGTGGCAGCCTTGACTGTATAATTTACTAATACAATACGGCGCAATGGCGACGCCTATGCCTGCGGCCACCTCGGTTAATAAGGTTTGCATATGCCGAGGCTGACTCACGATATTGGCTGAAAACCCTGCTTGTTTACACATCATGATAGTGTCATCAAACAAGCCGACTGCTTCATCTCGATGGAATATGATTAATTTTTGTTGCTGTAACTGGCTCAATGCGATTTGAGTGTATTGTGCTAAAGGGTGGTGTGCTCCCACAACGGCCACAAGCTTGTCGATATAGATATCTTTACTGCTAAATTCATCTTGAATACCTGTGGGTAATGGCCGAGAAAAACCCACATCAATACTATTTTGCTTAAATGCTTCTATTTGTTCTGTCGCGGTCATCTCAAATAAGCTGACATGCACATCTGGGTATAACTGCGAGTAACTGCGAATTAGGTCGGCCATAAAACTTAAGCAGGCAGAACTTAAATAGGCAATTTTTAACTCGCCCACTTGTCCTTGCTCTGCTCGCTTTACTTGGCTTTTTGCTTTTTCTGCCAAAGCTATAATCTGTTTGGCATCATGCAGTAATTGCTCACCTGCTGTCGTGATCATCACTTCACGTGAGTTACGAATAAACAATAAAACGCCAAGCTCATCTTCCAGCATCGCAATATGCCGACTAATGGCGGGTTGCACGGTATTTAGCTCGCGCGCCGCGCCAGAAAAGCTTTGATGTGCTGCCACACTGATAAAACTATTAAGCAATTTAATATCCACACCACACCCCTATGCGTTTTTGCTATAGATTCCATCAAATAATAACATTTTTGTTATGGCTTGTTTGTGTTTATTCTACAACCAATAAGATTACAGGCTGTAATATAGCCTTAAGCGATAGGAAAACACGATGCAAAGCTTACAACAGCAAACAGAAGCAAAAGTCGCAGAAGGAAGACAAAAGAACCCTGCCTTTATGCAAAAGGTTGACGAGATAATAGCCCAGTCAAAATCGTTTCAACAAGGTAACGACGCCTTAACACTTGGGCAAAACGCACCTACGTTTTCACTTCCCAATGCAAATGGCCAAGCCGTTTCACTGGCCAATTTATTGCAAAAAGGCCCGGTTGTGGTGACATTTTACCGAGGCAATTGGTGCCCTTATTGCAATTTACAACTGCGCGCATTGCAAGCACGTTTAAGTGATATTAACGCCCTAGGTGCACAGCTTGTTGCAATTAGTCCTCAAATTCCAGACGGGTCAATGACCCAAGATGAAATCAGCAATATGGATTTTGAAGTGTTGTCAGATCAAGACGCAAAAATCGCGGCGCAATTTGGCGTAGCGTGGCAAGTCCCGGCGTTTCTGAGTGAGCATATGCGCGTGGATCGTAACCTCGATTTAGACGCTATTAACAATGGCAACGGCGCAATATTACCTATCCCGGCAACATTTGTGATTGACCGTGCGGGCAAGATTGCTTGGCGTTTTGTTGATGTAGATTACCGTACCCGCTCAGAGCCAGACGACATTATCGACGCACTAAAAGCATTAACTTAACGTCCTGTCTTAATCAAACGACCTGGCACAAGACACACATTCGCAAGGTCGTTTCTATCTAACCATTGATTGAATGGACCATTGATTGAATTGTCCATTGTTGACTATTTCACAGGTAATACCCATGACTCATTTATCTAAATTGGGCAGTTATACGCTATTGTGTATCGCTAGCCTCACCATTATGGTTGGTGCCCTTGTTGCGCCCGGGTTAATCAGTATATCCAATGCCTTGGGCATCAATGAATATGCGGTATGGTTGGTGACATTTCCGGCATTAGGCGCGGTAATATTTGCCCCACTCGCAGGTAAATCAATTGATAAATTTGGCGCTTATCGCTCACTTATCATCGGTTTGATACTGTATGGCGCCTTAGGATTTGCCGTATATTGGCTACAAGGCCCCTGGTTTGTCTTGTCTAACCGTATTTTATTAGGCGGCATTACGGCCGTGGTGATGGCAAGCAGTACGGTATTGATTTCGCAGTGGTATGTGGGTAATGAACGCCTGAGCATGATTGCCAAACAAGGCATGGCGATTGAACTTGGCGGAGTATTATTTTTATTTATGGGCGGCAAACTTGCCAGCTTATATTGGGCTTATCCGTTAAGTTTATACTTAGTTGCTTGGTTATTTTTGCTGATGCTGTTGCTGTTTGTGCCACGTAAATCCCCCTCTCTCAGCGATGAAACACAAGGTAATGCTCCGCAGGCTCAACAAGGCTTGTCACTTAAGCAAGTGTATCTATTTGCCACATTGGCAATGGTGGTGTTTTTTACCGCCATTGTTCAATTGCCAAATAGCATGGCACAACAAGGCTTTAACGAGGCAATAGTGGGCAATGTATTAGCGTTTATCTCATTGGTTGCCGTTGTTGCAGCGCATTTTATACCAAAAGTGGTCAAATACATGAGTACAACGTATTTACTCGCGGTTGCATTTGCAGCTTACGCCCTAGCTCATATTGTTTTTGCCAACACCAATGGCTTGCCATTGTTAATGGTTGGTTCAGTGTTTGCGGGAGTAGGCTTTGGTTTTAGCATTCCTTTACTTAACCATATGACAGTAGAGAAAAGTGCGGCCAATGTTAGAGGTAAAAATTTATCTTATTTTACCATGGCCGTGTTTGGCGGGCAGTTTATTACCTCTTTTGTTGAGTTTATTCCTGGTGGAGTCGCAGCGAGTTTTTATACCAGCATGATATTAGCCGCCCTAGTCGCGATAGTATTGGTAATTAAACAACGCGGTTCTCACCTCGATTCGCAAACGGCTTAACGATCAAAATAATCCTATGTCATCGTCATTAGCATGGCGATGACATTAACCGGTTAAGGTGTTTATATGTGCCAATTAACCAGTAATAAACGATGTTGATGACATACCAAGGTTTTATACTATTGAATCACTTTGGTGCACAGCATCCCTCATTTGGTGAGAAACAACGACATACAAACCACGTTTAGCCTTATAAAATCATTAAAACTGCCTGATATCAGCTTGGCACAGTTCTGGCTTTAGTCTGGATGCTTTTAATGGTTTTCGGTTGGAATACTCTGTTGACAAGGGCTTGAATACTCAAGTCAAAAACCATTTATATCTGTCAATTAAATGGAGTATTTATGTCTAAAAACACCGCCTCTGCGGCGCATGTGAGTGCTGCACTTTTATCATCATCATCATCTGCTATGGCTGATACCACCGTCATTCGCTCAAGCTTTCTTCATTTCCTACAAGACCCTACTCAAGTAAACAATATTTTTGATGCTTACCAATACCTTGAAGATGGCTTATTAGTGATTGAAAATGGTCACATTAAAACATTAACAGCGTTTGACGCTCAAACAGCGCAGCAATACTCATCGATTATCGACAAACGAGGTAAATTAATTATTCCGGGGTTTATCGACACTCACACCCATTACGCTCAAACTCAAATGATTGCCGCATACGGCGAACAGCTATTAACCTGGTTGAATACCAATACCCAAACAACCTGAAGATACTCGATTTCAGCAAGAATTTACACGCGTTTAGGCAAGGCATTGATTGCGGGGAATGGTTGTTCCCTTTCCAAAATCAATAACGAAGCATAAACGCGTGTAAAACTTGCCCTTTGGGAGTTTCACCGTGTTCCCACTACGTTGTTGCGCTAATTTATAAGGTACCTACATTACCGCATTAACGCGCCTAGTATTGAAAACACGGTGAAGCTCTGAAACACGTATCTTCAAGTTGATTGGGTATATTTTCCCACTGAAGAGCAATTTAGTGACATTGACCATGCGCGTAAAATTTCGCAGTTTTTTATCCACCAATTACTCAAAAATGGCACCACCTCAGCATTAGTGTTTGGTACGGTTCATCCGCAGTCTGTTGATGCGTTATTTGAAACGGCATTAGCAAAAAACATGCGCCTTATTGCTGGTAAAGTCATGATGGATCGCAATGCTCCAGCGGAGTTACTCGACACGCCAGAGTCAAGCTACCAGGACTCAAAGAACCTCATTGAAAATTGGCACAATAAAGGCCGTTTGCAATACGCCTGCACAATTACAACTTGCGGGTCAATTAAAAGCCCAATACCCAGATGTGTATGTGCATACTCATTTATCTGAAAACAAAGACGAAATAGCCTGGGTAAAATCATTATTTCCTGAACGTGAAGGCTACTTTGATGTGCATACCCAAACAACCTGAAGATGCTCGATTTCAGCAAGAATTTACACGCGTTTAGACAAGGCATTGATTGCTGGTAATGGTTATTCCCTTTCCAAAATCAACTAAATTAACAAAAGCCGCAGCATAAACGCGTGTAAAACTTGCCCTTTGGGAGTTTCACCGTGCTTCCACTACGTTGTTACGTTAATTTATAAGGTACCTACATTACCGCATTAACGCGCCTAGTATTGAAAACACGATGAAGCTCTGAAACACGTATCTTCAAGTTGATTGGGTATATGACCATTATGGCTTAACTGGTAAAAAATCCATTTTTGCCCATGCCATTCATTTAACCGACAAAGAATGGGACAGCTTTCAACAAACTGATTCAGTGATTGCTTTTTGCCCGACCTCTAACTTGTTTTTAGGCAGTGGCTTATTTGATTTAACCACCGCAGACAGTAAAAAGGTACGTGTTGGTTTAGGTACCGATGTGGGTGCTGGCACCAGTTTTTCACCGCTGCAAACCTTAAACGAAGCTTACAAAGTCATGCAGTTACAAGGTAAAAAACTGTCGCCATTTAAAGGTTTGTACATGGCCACCTTAGGCGGAGCAAGATCACTAAGCATCGACGACAAAGTGGGTAACTTTATCCCCGGTAAAGAAGCCGATTTTGTGGTGTTAGACTGGGCCGCAACCGATTTACAACAGCTGCGTTTTAGCTACTCAAGTGGCATTGAAGACAAACTGTTTGCGCTTATCATGCTGGGTGATGACCGTAACATCTTTGAAACGTATGTTGCGGGTAAGTCGGTGTATCAACGCGATACACTTAACCCTAGATAAAGCTTAATATGCATAAATGACAACAGCTTACCTTGTTGTCATTTTATGCGTTAGCGCACAAAAAATGACCACGCTTATGTTAAGGTTAATGTCAGATATTCATTTTAGGGCGCAAATATGCAAACTCTCACTAAAGAATACATCACCTCACTGTTACCTGAGCGCCCTGATAATAGCCATAAAGCAACCTTTGGCCATGTACTGAATATTGCAGGCTCAATGCATTATCGCGGCGCAGCGTATTTATCGAGTTTATCTGCACTGAGAACTGGCGCAGGTTATGTGACACTGGCCAGTAGTCCTGGTGTTTGTCAAAGCGTAAGCGCATTAACGCCCAACATAGTCATGCGGCCATTACCGACTCGGCCCGTTATTTACGCCGAATTTAGTCCGCAAATGACTGATTCTGTGTCTATCGAATTACAATCAATCGACACTGAATCTATTGATGAAAAAGCGGTACTGCAGTTACACGATTTACTAGAGAAAACCTCAGTAATCACCGTTGGCAGTGGCCTGAGTATTGGTCAAAGTAAAGATGAGTTTAACGCCTCAACTGCACCAGCCAGCGGCATGGCAGTTGCCGAGGGTAATCATGGGTTTTTCTTCGCCTTACTTGACGCTCTACAAACTCGCAGCCAAAGCATGGTATTTGACGCTGATGCGCTCAATTTTATCAGCCATTTTTTACATCATTCACAACGTAACCCACAAACACCGTTTAAATTACCTGAAAACAGTATTATTACCCCACACCCTAAAGAGCTGGCACGCTTACTTAATATTGACGTAGAGGAAATCCAATCCGATCGCGTGCACTACGCAACACTGGCAGCAAAGCAATTACACACCATTGTACTGTTAAAAGGTTACAACACCGTAATAAGCGACGGTGAATACGCGTTTATAAATCCCACCGGTAATAATGCTCTCGCGAAAGCAGGCAGCGGCGATGTGTTAACGGGCATTATTGGCGGGTTTTGTGCTCAAGGCCTTAGCCCATTAAATGCAGCTTGTCTTGGGGTATATTTGCATGGTTTAAGTGGTGATTTAGCCGCACAAGCTTTAAGCGAATATTCGGTGCTTGCCAGTGACTTACTTGAATATATCCCACAAGCCATTAAGCAAATTGCAGCTATTACGCCCGTAAATTAATAACTATTTAGCCCCTGCCATTAATAAGCCGTGAGTGATGATGAGTCACTCACGGCTTTAACTATGTAACAACAGATAATAACAGTAAAATACCTAATCAATTGAATGGCGCCATACATCTTCAGCTTTTCTCCACACTTACATCATATTTTCTGCACAATATCTTTGTACACTTAACATTGATTTAATATTGGTCACATTTAAACGTGGATTATTAAAACTTAATCACTTTTTTAATTTAAATCAACGATAAAAATTAAAAAACAAACACAATACCGATAATAATAAGTGTCTTAAATGAATATAATATCACCCCACATTGAGCAGTTACTATCAACATTTGACAGTCATAATTTAGATGACTTACAACATGCTAACTTGCAAAATAGAGTGGATTCTAAATTCATTTTACCGTTAGCATTTTTGCCTCATTTACTCGAAGCCGCTCGTCATCATTACAGCGTTTTAGAGATCAATGGCAAGCGTACATCAAATTATTTTAATCAATATTTTGATACCCAAGAGATGAGTTTTTATAAAGACCATCACAATGGTAAATTAAACCGCTTTAAAGTGCGTAAACGCACTTACCTCGATACAAAAACACAATACCTCGAAGTCAAATTTAAAAATAATCACAAACGCACCATAAAAAGTCGTATTCGTTGTAATGAAAATGTGCATTTAGATGACAATAACCACTCTTTTATTCAGCAGCATTTAGGCTATGACCTCACTCAGCTGTCGGTTTCACAACAAGGGGGCTATCAACGTATTGCACTTGCAAATGAAGCTTTACCTGAGCGCCTCACGATTGATTTTAACCTTTGGTATCAATCATCGGCAGGAGAAGAACGTATCGATTTAAACGGTTTTTTTATTGTGGAATTAAAACAACAAAAACATTCAAAAAGATCTCCTTTTTATCAATTATTACCGCAACATTATTTTACGCCAACGCCGTTCAGTAAATATTGTATTGGCTGTGTACTATTGCGACAGCAAGCGATTAAATACAATCGCTTTAAACCTATACTCATGAAGCTTTCCTCATTAAATCAATCTAACCAACATACTGCATTATGGAATCATTAATATGACCGAAATTACCCCAGACTTTATTGTGTTATTTTTAGTAAATTTTATATCAATAGTCATGTTGTGTTACGGCTGTTATTTCCGTACTCATAAAAATGCAGGGCGAGATCGTGAACGTTTTTCGAACAATTCGACGCACTATTTGACGTTAACATCTCGCTATGATCTTATACTCCCTTTTTTCGGGAGCACACCATGCATATTGACCACTTCAAAGAGAATTTCCAAACAATTACAGACCAGCGTCAAGGGGCTAAAGTGACCTATTGCCTTTTTGAGGTACTGTTTGGTTCGCTATGTGCCGTTATCGCAGGCGCTAAAGGCTGGTTTGATATTCGTGAATACATTCTTGGGCATCAT
>NZ_BMQV01000030.1 GCF_014648295.1 Shewanella saliphila | reverse complement strand
ACGTTATACTCTGTATCGAGTGAATACTCACTAATGTCTGTAGGCTAAACATTGGTGCTAATTGCTACAAATCAACAAGGATTCGAACCCCTGTTACCGCCGACTCTTTATAAACCAAAGTGGGCGATGCCCTAAGCTCTATTTCTAGACGAATGGGACACTTTTGATACGTTATACTCTGTATCGAGTGAATACTCATTGATGTCTGTAGGCTAAACATCAGT
This sequence comes from Shewanella saliphila, assembly GCF_014648295.1. Classification (GTDB taxonomy): domain Bacteria; phylum Pseudomonadota; class Gammaproteobacteria; order Enterobacterales; family Shewanellaceae; genus Shewanella; species Shewanella saliphila. The sequence continues at coordinate 56,023 of NZ_BMQV01000030.1, read as the reverse complement.
GCTATCGAATCGTTAACTTTACAGTCAACCACTCAAGAAAAGTGGTATCCCATAGGGGATTCGAACCCCTGTTACCGCCGTGAAAGGGCGGTGTCCTAGGCCTCTAGACGAATGGGACACTTTTGATACGTTATACTCTGTATCGAGTGAATACTCATTGATGTCTGTAGGCTAAACATCAGTGCTAATTGCTACAAATGAACAAGGATTCGAGCCCCTGTTACCGCCGACTCTTTATAAACCAAAGTGGGCGATGTCCTAAGCTCTATTTCTAGACGAATGGGACACAGTTGATACGTTATACTCTGTATCGAGTGAATACTCACTAATGTCTGTAGGCTAAACATCAATGCTTTTATCTACTTAAAGATTGTTAAGTAAGTGGTGGAGCTACACGGGATCGAACCGTGGACCTCTTCACTGCCAGCGAAGCGCTCTCCCAGCTGAGCTATAACCCCTTTCTTACTTAATGCTTTTGGATATGCAACCAGAATTAACTGACGTCATGTCTCAACTGCGAGGCGCATTCTATGCAGCATACCCAAAAGTGTCAACTCGTTTTTTATGAATTTATTCTATCTGCTACAAATTCAATCGCTTTGGATATTCTTTGTGCAGATCTTTCTTTTCCGATTAAGAACAAGGTTAAATCTAATGCTGGAGACTGACCTGCGCCTGTAACCGCTACACGTAAAGGCATACCCACTTTACCCATTCCCACATCAAGTTCGGTTGCCGTAGCCTCGATTACTTGGTGAATGGCTTCAACATTCCAGTCATTCAGCTCAGCTAATTTTTGATTGAATAATGTTAATGGCTCTAATGCAACACCACGGAGATGTTTTTTAGCTTGGGCTGCATCGAACTCAGTAAAGTCTTCGTAGAAATAACGACTCGAAGCAGCTAACTCTTTTAAGGTCTTAGCGCGTTCAGATAATGCGGTTACGATATCAGCAAGGGCAGGGCCATTACTGATATCAATCTTTTGATCATCCATATGCCACTGTAAGTGTGATGCAACATAAGCTGGATCAAGTGATTTAATATAGTGTTGGTTCAACCAAACGAGCTTATCGGTATTAAATGCAGAAGCCGCTTTGTTAATATCATCTAATTTGAATAGTGTTTTTAACTCTTCCATTGAAAACACTTCTTGATCGCCATGCGACCAACCTAAGCGAACAAGATAGTTTAACAATGCTTCTGGTAAATAACCGTCATCACGGTATTGCATTACGCCAACAGCACCATGGCGTTTAGATAATTTTGCACCATCATCACCTAAAATCATCGATACATGTGCGTATTCAGGAATTGGTGCACCTAGTGCTTTAAGAATATTAATTTGGCGTGGTGTGTTGTTGATATGATCTTCACCACGTACAACACAAGTAATCCCCATATCCCAATCATCAACAACAACGCAGAAGTTATAGGTTGGCACACCATCGGTACGCTTAATGATTAAATCGTCAAGCATATCATTTGAAATTTCGATACGGCCGCGAACATGGTCGTCAAATACTACGCTACCTTCGATAGGATTTTTGAAACGAATAACAAAGGGCTCGTCAGTATCGCGTGGCGCAAGGTTGCGACAGCAGCCATCATACTTTTGCTGTAAGCCCTGCGCTGCTTGTTCTTCACGCATGCTTTCAATTCGCTCACGTGAGCAATAACATTTATAAGCGGTACCGTTATTCAACATTTGATCAATGATTTCATTGTAACGATCGAAACGTTTAGTTTGGTAATACGGGCCTTCATCCCAGGTTAGTCCTAACCAGTTCATACCATCAAGAATGGCATCACAGGCTTCTTGAGTTGAACGTTCAATGTCGGTGTCTTCAATGCGAAGCACAAACTCACCATTGTTAGCACGAGCGTGTAACCATGAATAAAGTGCAGTACGGGCACCACCTACATGAAGAAAACCAGTTGGACTTGGAGCAAAACGCGTCTTAGTAGTCATAATCGGACACTAACCTATTTATAAACGTCTAAATAAAGACAAAAAAAAAAATGTGGCGTTATTCTAACAGCCAAACTCGGTAGTTGAAATGGTGTGCACTCAAACCTGAGACAGATTTTATTTTTTCTGTGCGGACAAACGTCAAAAATGACTTATTGTAAGTCTCATGCTATTAAAACATTGTAAGTCTCATGCTATTAAAACATTGTGATGCACAGTAAGGCGTAATAAAGTCAGCAAATATTGTGTAAACGATGAAAGCAAACTGGTATTTATTTTTGATTATGATTAGGTCAATCTGTTGATTAACAAAGCGTCAAAGCGAACAATTTTAGGCCGACTAGCATTTTTTTAATTAAAAAGCGTTGACAGGTTTTACTTGCCCCCTATAATACGGCCCCACACAGCATGAGGTCGCTTAGCTCAGCTGGGAGAGCACCTCCCTTACAAGGAGGGGGTCACTGGTTCGAGCCCAGTAGCGACCACCATATCTTCATTGATGAAGATATTCTTATGTTGATTACATCCCAGGTCGCTTAGCTCAGCTGGGAGAGCACCTCCCTTACAAGGAGGGGGTCACTGGTTCGAGCCCAGTAGCGACCACCATGTAATCTGATAAAATGATGTGTAGAGTCCCAGGTCGCTTAGCTCAGCTGGGAGAGCACCTCCCTTACAAGGAGGGGGTCACTGGTTCGAGCCCAGTAGCGACCACCATTTCTCTAAAAGAATATGTTGGACTCAATAGTAAAATATCCCAGGTCGCTTAGCTCAGCTGGGAGAGCACCTCCCTTACAAGGAGGGGGTCACTGGTTCGAGCCCAGTAGCGACCACCATATTTTACATGCTTTATAGATTGATATTCCCAGGTCGCTTAGCTCAGCTGGGAGAGCACCTCCCTTACAAGGAGGGGGTCACTGGTTCGAGCCCAGTAGCGACCACCATATCAATTTAATCTATCTGCGTTACATCCCAGGTCGCTTAGCTCAGCTGGGAGAGCACCTCCCTTACAAGGAGGGGGTCACTGGTTCGAGCCCAGTAGCGACCACCATATTCTTCGTTATAACTCCTAATTAAATCCTGCTGTAATCTTTCTTAAACAACTGCAAACGTATTTTGATCACTTAATCTTGTTTAGAACGTTCTAATGTTGTTTGTTGCGATCTCATTTTTTTAACTTTCTTGATGTTCGGCCATAAAAAAGCCACTCAAATTGAATGGCTTCTATTACAACTCTGTAAGTTATGAGATTAATCCAGCCCTAAAAAACCACCAGTTTGATGAGCCCAAAGCTGTGAGTAAATGCCATTGGCTTTAATCAATTCTTGATGAGAGCCTTGTTCTACCACTTTGCCTTGGTCTAATACAATTAAGCGGTCCATTGCTGCAATAGTCGAGAGTCGATGGGCAATGGCAATAACGGTTTTACCTTCCATTAGCTCGTACAACGACTCTTGAATTGCCGCCTCAACCTCAGAATCGAGCGCCGATGTGGCCTCATCGAGTAATAATATTGGCGCGTTTTTAAGTAACACTCTGGCAATTGCGATACGTTGACGTTGACCTCCAGACAGCTTAACACCGCGCTCACCTACTTGTGCATCTAAGCCTTTATTTCCAAAGGGATCGGTTAGCGTATCGATAAAATCAAATGCCTGCGCTTGAGTGATAGCAGCCATTAAGCGTTCTTCGCTAGCGTGTGGGTCGCCATACAAAATGTTTTCACGAATAGAGCGATGCAATAATGACGTGTCTTGAGTGACCATACCGATATTGGCGCGCAATGAGTCTTGGGTGACATCGGTTAGGGGTTGATCATCAATAAGAATTTGCCCTTGTTCAACATCATGAAAACGCATTAATAAATTAACTAATGTCGATTTTCCTGCGCCCGAACGGCCGACTAAACCGACTTTCTCTCCAGGTTTGATGTGCAAATCTAATTCATCAATAACGCCCTTTTTCTCACCGTAATGAAAACTCACTTGGTTAAAGTCTATTTTACCTTGATCAACCACAATGTCTTTGGCGTTTGGTTTATCTTCAATCGCAATCGGTTTTGATAAGGTATTCATTCCGTCGGTAACCGTACCAATGTTTTCAAACAGTGAGCTAATTTCCCACATTATCCATTGAGACATACCGTTTAAACGCAGTGCTAAACTCACGGCAATGGCAATGGCGCCAACAGTAATCGCGTTATCTGCCCAAAGCCAAATTGATACAGCAGCTATAGTGAATGCCAATAGATAATTAATTATTTGCACTGCAACGTTAATGATTGTCACTAAACGCATTTGGCCGTAAACCGTGTTCAAAAATAAACTCATACTGTCGCGGGCATAATCTGCTTCTTGCTTAGTGTGAGAGAATAATTTCACGGTAGAAATATTGGTATAACTGTCAACAATTCGCCCTGTCATGCTCGAGCGGGCGTCTGCTTGTTGTGCTGAAATGGCTTTTAGTTTTGGCACTAATTTCCACTGGATTGCAATATAGGCGAATAGCCATACCAGCATAGGTAACATTAACCGTAAGTCCGCGCTGGCAATCATCACTAACATTGAGGTGAAGTAAATTAAGATGTACATCAACACATCTAATAGCTTCATGACCGTTTCACGCACAGCTAATGACGTTTGCATTACTTTAGTGGCGACACGACCGGCAAAGTCATCTTGATAAAAGCCAATACTTTGCTTAAGTAAGTAACGATGCGCTTGCCAGCGAATGGCCATCGGATAATTACCCAATAATGTTTGATGCACGATCGAAGCATGCAACCAAACAATAAACGGGATCACAACTAACACAATCACCGACATGCCAATAAGGGTAACGTGCTCGTCTTGCCATAAAGTCTGTGGATTTTTAGTGACTAACCAGTCGACTAACTTACCCATAAAGCCAAATAATGACACTTCTAATATCGCCAGTGTGGCCGTTAATATCGACATTACAATTAAAGGTTTGCCAAAGCCGCGAGTATAATGACGACAAAATGCATATAAGGTTTTAGGCGGTTGCGTCGGCTCTTCTGGCGGTAACGGTTGAGTTAAGGATTCAAAAAATTTAAACATCTAGTGCTCTAACATCCATAGTGAGATTTCTGCTGCTAGGATAACGTATATGCGTCAAATGTAATGCGTTAAATTGTTACCATTAATCTACTGATGAGCTTATAACGATTCAGTTCCGTTTTCCGCTAGTCGCAGCGCAGTCATTTCGGTAAAGTCTGTCGATACGTAAAAAAGCACTTTTTAGCGCAATATTGATCTTATGCTAAGTGTTAACCTGTAATGATACAGGCCCGAGGAGATCTGATGGCTAGCGAGCAATTATCAACAAATTGTCATATTGCACCACAAGTGTGTCAACAAGCTCGTTTGAGCCGCGATGCTCGCTTTGATGGCCAATTTTTTACCGGCGTGCTCACCACCGGTATTTATTGCCGTTCAATTTGCCCCGCGCCAGCGCCGCATGAAAAAAACGTCCGTTATTTTGACTCCGCGATTAAAGCCGCTAATGCAGGGCTGAGACCGTGTTTACGGTGTCGACCCGATAGTGCACCAAGCTCCAATGCTTGGCGCGGCACACAGACCACTCTTAACCGAGCATTAACGTTAATTGAGCAAGGGTATCTCAATGGTGATAGCGCGGCATCAGTGACCGAGCTTGCTGAAAAATTAGGTATAACGAGTCGTTATTTGAGTCAATTGTTTAATCAACAATTAGGAACGTCGCCAAAACGTTTTGCTCAGTATCAGCAATTGATGTTTGCCAAACAGTTACTGCATCAAACCTCTTTGTCGATGACCGACATTGCCATGGCTGCGGGGTTTAACAGTATTAGGCGCTTTAATGAAGTGTTTCAGCAGCACTTACAGCTAACCCCCTCGGCTATCCGTAAGCTGAGTCGCTCCACCATTGCGACGCAAGTGGCATGTGAGAATCCATTGATGACCGTTAACCCTATTACGTTAACCTTGGCGTATCGGCCACCATTAAATTGGCCCAAAATGTTGCAGTTTTATGCTTTTCGTCAAGTGGAGCATATGGAGGTGATTAGTGATGACGGCTATATGCGCAGTTTTTCATTTGATGGTATTAATGGTGTTTTTGCTGCTAAGCACAATCACAATAAGCCCCAATTAGATGTGAGCATTTATTTTGTTAATGCTGAAGACATTAAGCACTTACACAAAGTTGTGATGAAGGTTCGTGCTCTTTTCGATCTTGACGCGGATATGCAGGTCATTGAACAGGCTCTCACCTCAATAACGTCACTAGGAGCTAATATCGATGTCGGCCTTAGGATCCCCGGTACAGGTAATGTGTTTGAAGCGGCATGCCGAGCAGTATTAGGCCAACAAGTGAGCGTGCAACAAGCCACTAAATTACTCAACACCTTAGTACAACATTATGGTGAACCGCTTAGTTTGAATGGTAAAACCTGGCGACTTTTTCCGACACCTACGGCAATTGCCCAAGCATCACTGGATGAATTAAAAATGCCTGGCGCACGTAAATTAGCCTTAAACGCGCTTGGCAAGTATGTTTCCCAATACCCTGAGTCAACTCCGCAAGATTGGCTGTCGGTTAAAGGGATTGGCCCATGGACCGTTGCTTATGCACAAATGCGAGGGCTCAGCGAGCCAGACGTGTTTTTAACCACAGATTTAGTGATAAAAAATAGGTTACATGCATTGCATCAATTGGCACAACGTCCGATTGAATCAACCAAGTCGTATAGCCAAATAGCCAAACACATTAGCGAACACGTTAGTCCTTGGGGCAGCTATTTAACGTTTCAGTTGTGGGATGAAAATTCCCTTACTTCAATACAAGAATAAAACTATGTCTATACCTCAAATACAATCGTTTGTGTCCAGCCCTGTGGGATTATTGTCACTAAAAGCTTCTGAGCATGGCCTGACGCATTTGCAAGTTGAAGATTTGGCTCAACTTAACCCTGTTGTGGTGATTGAATCTTCAGTCAATCTCATGCCTGCGACAAATGATGTGTGCTTACAGGCCCAACAACACATCAATGACACCGTGGTGCAATTAACAGAGTATTTTGCCGGCATTAGGCAAACCTTTGATATACCGTTAGCCCCTAAAGGAACCGTGTTTCAGCAACAGGTGTGGCAAGCTTTGCGTGAACTACCGTTTGGTCAGCATTGCAGCTATAGCGACATAGCAAATACGATTGGTAGGCCTAAAGCTGTGCGTGCGGTTGGGGCGGCAAATGGCGCCAATCCTATTGCGATTATCGTTCCATGTCATCGGGTGATTGGTAAAGGCGGTAAGCTTACGGGTTATGCTTATGGGTTAGACATGAAACAATGGTTACTTAACTTAGAGACTACACAATAAAGTTAGGTAATTTATCTGACTGATGCGCTAAAGTGCGGTAAAATGTCCGATTGTTATCCCTTGTTGAGCGCATCTGATCCATGACACAAGCTTCATTAGCTACCACCTTTGCTGAATTTGGTCTGCACACTCCGTTGCTGGCTAGGTTGGCCGAGCTTCAATATTTACAGCCTACTCCAGTACAAGCCCATACCATCCCAAGTATTTTATCTGGCCAAGATTTGCTGGCGGGTGCCAATACGGGCTCGGGTAAAACCGCGGCGTTTGCTTTACCAATATTGCAGCAGCTAATGGATAGTAACCGTGGCTCAACGACTAAAGGCAACTTTGTTAGCGCCTTAGTATTAGTGCCTACGCGTGAGTTGGCTAAACAAGTTGCTGATAGTTTCAAAACTTATGCAGTGCATTTAAATGGTGATATCAAAGTTGTAGCAGCTTTTGGTGGCGTGTCTGTTAATACGCAAATGCTGGCTTTACGTGGTGGAGCTGATGTTGTTGTTGCAACGCCAGGGCGTTTACTCGATTTAATATCATCCAATGCCGTTAAATTGTCTGCTGTTGCAACACTGGTTCTTGACGAAGCAGACAGAATGCTTAGCCTAGGGTTTACTGAAGAACTCGCGCAGTTGATAGCCTTGTTACCGAAGAAAAAACAAACCTTATTGTTTTCAGCCACCTTCCCTGAAGAAGTGCGCCAACTCACTGAGACCTTACTCAATAACCCACTAGAAGTGCAGTTACAAAGCGCTGAGGCCAGCACGTTAGTGCAACGAGTTATGACGGTTAATCGCGAGAAAAAAACGGCGTTATTAGCTCACTTACTTCAACAGCATCAATGGCGTCAGGTCTTGATTTTTGTGAGTGCAAAAAATGGCTGTAATCATTTAGCGCAAAAATTAGCTAAACGCGGTATTAGTGCAGAAGTATTTCATGGTGATAAAGCACAAGGTGCTCGAAGCCGGGTACTTGAAAGCTTTAAAGCGGGTGAAATACAGGTGTTGATTGCCACCGACATTGCCGCCCGTGGTTTGGACATTGAAAAACTGCCTGTTGTAATTAATTTTGACTTACCACGCAGTCCAGCAGATTATATGCACCGCATTGGCCGAAGTGGCCGTGCAGGTGAGGTAGGTTTAGCATTGACCTTGTTATCACATGATGAGTATCATCATTTCTCTGTTATTGAGAAAAAGAATAAAATTCGTCTTGAACGTGAACAAGTTAGCGGATTTGAAGCCGATGACATTATGCCAGATAGTGTCCAGGAACAGCCAAAGCCAGTCGCGAAACCTGAAGGAATGGGAAAAAAAAAGCGTAAGAAATTACCCCCAGTTAATGTAGATATTTGGGCTAAAAAACCAGAGTAGTAGGTATTATGAAACATATTTTTTGGTTAGTAGATGGACAAATCGCAGGGCGAAGTGGTCCAAATAAAGATGCATGGGACTTAGCTGAGTTAAAGCAAGCTGGTTTTGGTGCGATAGCCTCATTAAATAATGCAGAAGGTTGTGACACGGCAGCAATGGCACAGCTCGGTATTAAGCATAAGGTATTTAATTTACCCGATAACATCCCTCCTAAACCGCAAGACTTGACCGTATGCGCCGAAATCTTACCACAAGTATTAGCCTTTATTCGTGAGTGCGAAAATGCCAATGTTCCTGTTTTATTGCACTGTCGTTCAGGCATAAACCGAACTGAAATGGTCATGGCTTACTATATGATGGAAAACGGTGCAGCTCCGGTTCATGCGGTTAGCCAGGTACGAAATGCCAGTGGTTTAGCCTTTGATGCAGATGGCTGGGACCAATTTGTTTATGATGTACTTTACGAGTTACAGTCTGCTTCAAACTAAGCCTGTATCGCGACAAGTCGATCTATAAAGGGAAACATCAAGATAGATAAATCAATTTTATCTATCTTGATGTTTCCCTTTATTTTTGTGTGTTTTTATACTGAGCTGTTCCCCTCAATAGGCAATTGCTTATATTGTGATCTGCACAGGCTAAAGGCCCGCTAAAGTTTGACGATAAATGCTATAGTAAAAAAATGACATCTTGTAAGGGGAAACGATGAGCCCGAAAATGAGTAAAGCGAATCAATCGCAAGGTTTATTGCTTTTTAGGTTGAACCACACTCAACAATTTGCGCTTGGTACCTTAAAGATCCGTGAGTTAGTTCCGTTTACACCACTCACTAAAATTCCTCATTCTCATCCTGCTATTATGGGGGCGGCGACCATTCGCGGCATGACCATTCCTGTTATCGATATGGCGGCAGGCATCGGCTTTAAGCCTATTACAGAACAAGAACGTCAAGACTGTTACATTATCATTACTGACTGCCAACGTATGGTGATTGGTTTTTTGGTGCGTGCAATCGATAAAATCATTGAGTGTAATTGGCGTAATATTGAGGCGCCTTCAGATAATTTGGGCAAAAACGCCTTTTTAACCGGCGTGACTCGATTTGATGATCGTTTAGTGCAATTACTGGATGTGGAATTGTTGTTATCGAAAATATTCCCTGATGACCCAGTGACCAATCGTGCCATTTTGACTGATGTTCAACGCGAAAAACTCAAGCCACTGCGAATATTACTGGTTGATGATTCGAAAGTGGCGCGTAAGCAGTTGTCTGACGCATTAGACTCGATCAATATCGGTTATCAAGTCACATCAGATGGCCGTGACGCCCTACAAATAATGCAAGATGCAGCACAACGAGGTGAGCCAATAGAGCTACTCGTGAGCGACATTGAAATGCCTGGATTAGATGGTTATGAGTTAGCATTTGAAGTGAAAAACAATCCTCAACTCGCCAATGCTTATATTATTTTGCATACCTCATTATCGAGCGAGATCAGCGTTAGCCAGGCTAAGCAAGTTGGAGCAAATGAAGCATTAACTAAGTTTGATGCTAAAGAACTCATTGAGGCCATGCTGCGCGGCGCTCAACTTAACCATTAATGATGTTGTTTGAACGTCAGTAAAAAAGACAATACTTTCTGATGGCTTTTACTCTCAACATGTTTAACAAGTTATTTTCATCTTCTTAAGAAAGCCTCATTTGATGTGTATTAAAACAGCAATAGCTGATTTTTTTTATTCATTTGAGTTCAGCACTAGACTTCTTATGTTCCATCCTGATATATAGCTACAAGGCTTTTTTGTGCATCGCACTCAGTGATTGCCTCGGAGTAATGCGGTAACGTTATCGCTGAAAACAGCATATTGAGCTTGTGTTGAGTTACATTGTTAACAAGGATGCCAACAACATAAGTGTTTTCAGCGTTTATTGGTTAAGTAATACATTATTTATATGATGACGACAGTTGTTTTATAGCGTATTACAGCGTTAACCAAGGCATGACTCTAGAACATCACTAACGAATAAAAAGCCACTAATATAATAATCATAGGTTAAAAAATGAATCAAAAAACATCACTGCTAGCTCGAATCGCTAGTGGAAGCTTAGTGCTACAAATTATTGGCGGGATCATCTTGGGTGTGATTTTAGCCAGCGTTTCAACAACCGGTGCACACAGTGTGGCATTTTTAGGGGCGCTGTTTGTCGGTGCGCTAAAAGCCATTGCACCTGTGCTGGTATTTGTATTGGTCGCTTCATCGATTGCTAATCAAAAGAAAGACAGCCACACCAATATGCGTCCTATTATTGCTTTGTATCTTTTTGGTACATTTGCAGCGGCATTGACGGCCGTTATTTTCAGTTTCGCCTTCCCAACAACCTTATTGTTGGCAACCGGCATTGAAGGCTCTAATCCGCCTCAAGGTATTACAGAAGTCCTTAATACATTACTGTTTAAAATTGTTGATAACCCAGTTAATGCCTTATTAACAGGAAATTATATCGGTATTTTAGTATGGGGTGCAGGTTTAGGTATTACCATGCATCATGCTAGCGACAGCACTAAACAAATGTTGGCCGATTTAAGTGAGGCCGTTTCTAACATTGTACGGTTTGTGATCCGCTTAGCGCCAATCGGTATTTTTGGTTTAGTTGCCGCAACCTTTGCTGAAACCGGCTTTGAAGCGCTTGCAGGTTATGCTCAACTACTTGCCGTGTTAGTGGGCGCAATGTTGTTTATCGCCTTAGTCGTGAACCCGGTTATTGTTTATGTAAAAATTAAACGTAACCCATATCCGCTAGTACTTAAATGCCTACGCGAAAGCGGCGTAACGGCATTTTTTACTCGCTCAAGTGCGGCTAATATTCCGGTAAACATGGCGTTGTGTGAAGAGCTTAAATTACACAAAGACACTTACTCTGTGTCTATCCCATTAGGCGCGACCATCAACATGGGCGGTGCAGCAATTACCATCACCATATTGACACTTGCAGCGGCTCATACCCTTAATATCCCCATCGATTTTATGACAGCACTGTTACTGAGTGTGGTTGCTTCTGTATCGGCTTGTGGTGCTTCAGGTGTCGCGGGTGGCTCATTATTATTAATCCCGTTAGCCTGTAGTCTGTTTGGTATTTCTAACGATGTTGCAATGCAAGTTGTGGCTGTTGGCTTCATTATTGGTGTGATTCAAGACTCAGCTGAAACAGCATTAAACAGTTCAACTGACGTTATCTTTACCGCTGCAGCATGTGAAGCGGCTGAAGCAAAAGAGGCGGCTCAAGCAAGTTAAATTGTGCGTCGCACAAAAAATGCCGGCCCATAGGATATCTATGGTGCCGGCATTTTTGTTGTTGGCTTATATCCGCCAAGGTTAGAAAGGATGCTGACTAAAAAAAGTCATTTCGACTTGGGTATATGGGTGTGTAATGGTTAATGATTGTGCGTGTAAATTGAGTCGTTTGCTGGCACTAATTGTTGCTTCATCAGCGTAAAACTCATCGCCTAAAATTGGGTGACCAAGTGCAAGCATGTGCACTCTGAGTTGATGGGTGCGGCCGGTATGCGGTTTGAGCTCCATCAGCGTTGTGCTGGCACGTTGTTCAAGCACACTGAAATAAGTCAGTGCCGCTTTACCTGTCTCGCTGAGCATTTGAAAAGGTGGTGTGTCAGGGTTTGGCCCTAACGCAAAGTTCACTTTACCTTCTAATGCTTGCATATGCCCCTGCACCTCTGCGATATAGACTTTTTTAGCCTGGCGATTTTGAAACTGAGTTTTTAGATGCGACTCCGCTTTTTTGGTGCGAGCAAAAATCATGATGCCTGACGTATCGCAATCTAAGCGATGAATTAAAATGGCTTCCGGATAACGTTGCTGTAAGCGAGTGATGGCGGTGTCATGGGTGTCTGGTGAGCGTCCTGGATTTGATAACAATCCAGAAGGTTTATTAATCACAATAATATCACGGTCTTTATAGCGGATGTCCAACCAAGGAATTGACGGTGGTCGATAAGTAAAGATGTGCATGGTGAGATTGTCTCTTTAATAAACGCAGGTTTTGCTTGATGGGTTACGCGCGCATACTAACAAAATTTTTTCAGTAACGAAAATAAGATAACTGTAGCTTGGTCAATCCGCTGGGATAGCAAGCGGAAACGACAATATACGGTTTGCTTGGTCGATGATTACCTCTGCTTAACTTAAAGGCTGGCTAGCCACAGGCGCAATGACATGCCCCAACGGCTGGTGGCTCCTGATGTCACAAAGCGGATTTGATTGTGGCTATCAATGATGTATATCGAAGGCAATGCGGTTGCCCCCCATTGTTGGCTTAAATTGTTGTTATCTGTGGATTGATTGATAACAGCAAATTGGTAATCATTATGCTGCATAAATGCGTTTATGTCGGTATTTGAACCAGAGGCAACGGCCACCGAAATAACGCGATAATCTTGAGTGTTAGCTACGCTATTGACCATAGGCGAGGTGACTTTGCATACCGGACACCAAGTCCCCCAAAAATACACCAAGGTGGCTTTATTTGTGTCAGTTTGTTGCCGAGCATTAAATAAAGACACCTCGCCCCCATCGACTAACTGACTATTGATAGGAAACGCTAATCCCGTGTGCATGTCTCGCTGTAGATAGCTGGCAACGGCAAACAGTACTGCCGTTAATAGCAATACATCACGCAGTGTGATTAACCAAAAGCGAGCAGACGTCACTTTTGTTGTAGCGGCTTTTATAAACCCTGTTACCCAGATTGGCATACTATACGCTTACTTACCCTTGTTCATGTGGTAAGTATTGGCTGGGTGTTTTACGGCTGTATATTTTACTGTAAGCCATTAGCTGTGGGTAAAATGTTCTAAAAGCAATTTCGATTTCAACATAAAGTTTATCGACATCACGGATCGCATGGTCAAATAGTTCTGGTTTAGATAATCGGCGGCTGACCCCTTGAATAGCTTGCTCTAAACCTTGTCGTGTTTGGTAACTGCTTAACCAATCTTGTTGAATGATTTTTGGGGCGATAGCTTGCAAAGTGGCGGGCAATTCTTCGGTAGTGTTAAGTTCTTGATACGCTTTTTGGCAAAAGATATTGAGATCTTGATGATGATACTCTTCCCAATAAAACGCTAAATAATGGTCAAACACTAAATCAATGAGTACTGGCGCGACTCGGCGAGATGATTTGGGAAACTGTTTAAGCAAATCAATAATAATTTCATGGCTATCGGTAATTTGATCGATTTGACGATGTAACCAAATGCCTTGTTGAAGATGTTGAGGGTGATCTTCTATTTTGCCCTTGGCAAAATCACCGCACAAATTAGCCACTAAATGAGTATCACTAATATCTGCTAAATGTAAGTGTGCTAAAAAGTTCATATTTTGTGCTTCTAATTTTATTATTTTACAGTATGATACTAGCCGTTTGTAACAAAGCGTTACAAGTTGACAAGCTGTTAGGTTCAATCATAACGCTTTATACACAAATGTCATGGAGTAATGTGTGTAGTGTCGATTGTAGATACTTATCTGTATGAAATTGTGAATAATAATAAATGCTTAACTTAGGGATCAAGGATGATGAAAGATTGGCTAAAAAAATTATTGGGTAGGCCTATCGCAACCAAAAGAAACAAAGTGCAAATTGACATGCGCTATGAAGTCCATTCGTTTAAATCTAACGACGCGCCAGCGCAAAATACGGTGAACGAAGTCGATCACACCGACAGTTATAATCAAACTCCCATAGAAAAGCCGACAAAGTAATCAGTAAACTTGATCTTAACCTGCGCTCGCCATAGACTAGCGGCCGTTTTTACTGTTGAGATTTTACTATGCGCGTTGCAGACTTTTCGTTCGACCTTCCTGATGAGCTTATTGCTCGCTATCCGACTGCACAACGTAATGCGTCGCGTCTATTGACCCTTAATGGTGTAGATGGACAGTTAGCCGATAAGCAGTTTACTGACTTACTCGAACTTATTAACCCAGGTGACTTGATGGTGTTTAATAACACCCGTGTGATCCCTGCGCGTTTATTTGGCCAAAAAGCCACCGGTGGTAAGCTTGAAATTTTAGTTGAGCGTATGCTTGATGATAAGCGTATTTTAGCCCACGTTCGCAGTTCAAAGTCACCTAAAGTGGATGCGTTAATCAATTTAGACGCCGGATATCAAATGAAGATGCTAGCGCGTCATGATGCCTTATTCGAGCTTGAGCTATTGAGTGATAACACGATTTTAGAAGTGCTTGAGCAAGTCGGCCATATGCCTCTTCCTCCCTATATCGACCGTCCTGATGAAGATGCTGATAAAGAGCGTTATCAAACCGTTTATAACCAGACTCCAGGTGCTGTCGCTGCCCCAACGGCAGGATTGCACTTTGACGATGAAATGTTAGCGGCCTTAAAAGATAAAGGCGTCAATGTTGCTTTTGTGACCTTACATGTAGGAGCAGGGACATTTCAGCCAGTACGTGTTGATAATGTGCTTGAGCATAAAATGCACTCTGAATGGGCTGACGTTCCTCAAGATGTCGTTGACCTTATTGCGCAAACTAAAGCCAATGGTCACCGTGTTGTTGCTGTGGGTACTACGTCAGTTCGCTCACTAGAAAGTGCAGCTCGCGCCTGTGGCGATGCACCGTTAAGTGGTTTTAGCGGCGATACCGATATTTTCATCTACCCTGGTTACCAGTTTAAGATTGTTGATGCGATGGTCACTAATTTTCATTTACCGGAATCAACGTTAATCATGCTATTAAGTGCGTTTGCTGGTTATGATGAGGTCATAGCGGCATATCAACACGCGATTGCACAAAAATACCGCTTTTTTAGCTACGGCGATGCCATGTTTGTGACGAAAAAAGCCCCCAAATAGCCGAAATTGATTTACAATACCCGCCAACAAACGCCCGCTAACAGTGGGCGTTTTGATGTTTTAATGTGTTCTTAACCTTGAAGCATTAAAATTCGCCCTCATTACTATATAAACTGAACAAGTCAGACTGTTTATCTGGCAAGGTGATTTATGAAATTTGAATTAGATACAACAGATGGTCGTGCACGTCGCGGACGTTTGATATTTGACCGTGGTACGGTAGAAACACCAGCATTTATGCCCGTGGGAACTTACGGTACCGTTAAAGGGATGACCCCTGAAGAAGTGCGTGCTACAGGAGCAGACATTTTATTGGGTAATACTTTCCATTTATGGTTACGCCCAGGTGAAGAAATCATGCGTAAGCATGGTGACTTGCATGACTTTATGAACTGGCAACGTCCTATTTTGACTGATTCAGGTGGATTTCAGGTGTTTAGTTTAGGTGATATTCGTAAAATCACCGAAGAAGGTGTGCATTTCCGTTCACCCATCAATGGCGAAAAAATCTTTTTAGATCCAGAGAAGTCGATGCAAATTCAGCACTCTCTAGGTTCAGATGTGGTGATGATTTTTGACGAATGTACGCCTTACCCTGCAACGCATGACGAAGCGCGTAAATCGATGCAAATGTCATTGCGTTGGGCCAAGCGCTCACGTGATGAGTTTGACCGCCTAGAAAATGCGAATTCACTATTCGGTATTATCCAGGGTGGTGTGTACGAAGATTTACGTGATGAAAGCGTAAAAGGGTTAGTAGACATTGGCTTTGATGGTTATGCCGTAGGTGGTTTAGCTGTTGGTGAGCCTAAAGAAGATATGCACCGCATTTTAGAGCACGTTTGTCCGCAAATTCCTGCTGATAAACCGCGTTATTTAATGGGTGTGGGTAAACCAGAAGATTTAGTTGAAGGTGTGCGTCGTGGCGTTGATATGTTCGACTGTGTTATGCCAACACGTAACGCGCGTAACGGCCATTTATTTACCAGCGAAGGGGTAATTAAAATCCGTAATGCGCGTCATCGTGATGACACTTCGCCATTAGATGCTAAGTGTGATTGTTATACCTGTAAAAACTATTCACGCGCTTATTTATACCATTTAGATCGTTGTAATGAGATTCTAGGTGCGCGTTTAAACACCATTCACAACCTACGTTACTACCAAATGTTAATGGAAGGTTTGCGCGGCGCAATTCAGACAGGTACATTAGACGCCTTTGTGAA
Organism: Shewanella saliphila; assembly: GCF_014648295.1. GTDB lineage: Bacteria > Pseudomonadota > Gammaproteobacteria > Enterobacterales > Shewanellaceae > Shewanella > Shewanella saliphila. The sequence continues at coordinate 39,188 of NZ_BMQV01000030.1, read as the reverse complement.
GGAGTTCTATACCAGTCTTGGTCGTGAAGTACCTGAGTTAGTCGATTAATTTTAGCAAATAAGAAGAGAGAACTATGTTAATTTCAAATGCTTATGCAAGCCCAATGGGTGGCGCTGCCGGTGGCGAAACCATGCAGTTAATTTTTATGCTTGTCATGTTCGGGTTAATTTTTTACTTCATGATTTTCCGTCCTCAGTCAAAGCGTGTTAAAGAACACAAAAACTTGATGGCATCGATTTCAAAAGGTGATGAAGTATTAACCAGTGGTGGTATTTTAGGTAAAGTGACCAAAATCAGTGAAGAAAGTGATTACGTGTTACTTGCTATCAACGATAACAACCAAATTACCATTAAAAAGGATTACATCGCCGCGGTATTACCTAAAGGTTCTATCCAGTCGTTATAAGCCAAGAGGGCTATGGTGTGTTAAATAAATACCCAATGTGGAAAAACATCATGGTGGTGCTTATCATCGCCATTGGTGGTTTTTATGCCATACCGAACCTGTTTGGTGAAGACCATGCAGTGCAGATTGTGGCAACTCGTGGTGCTGAAGTAAATTCGTCAACTCAAGCCAATGTAGTGCAAATGTTAGAAGGCAAAGGTATTGCGATTAAGCGTGCTGAGCTTGAAAACGGACAATTGTTAGTTCGGGTACAAGATGCCGAACAACAATTACTGGCTAAAGAAGCCATTGCAGAGCAACTTGGGCAAAAATTTACGGTAGCACTTAACCTTGCGCCAGCAACCCCTGAATGGCTTGAAGCTGTTGGTGGGTCGCCAATGAAGTTAGGTTTAGATTTACGTGGTGGTGTGCACTTCTTGATGGAAGTGGACATGGGCGAAGCGATTCGCAAAATGGAAGAAGCCAAAGTGGCTGACTTTCGTAGCCAACTGCGTGAAGAAAAAATTCGTTACGCTGGTGTTCGCAAAACCCCGAAAGGGATTGCGATTAAGTTTCGTGATGCAGACACTGTTAGCCAAGCTGAAAACTACTTAAAAACGCGCAGTAATGACATGGTCTATACCGATGCCAGCACTGATAGCGAGTTTGTGTTATTGGCGACGATGAGTGATGTATACCTTAAGCAAATTAAGGAAGAAGCTTTACAGCAAAACATCACGACCATTCGTAACCGTGTTAACGAGTTAGGTGTTGCTGAGCCTGTAGTACAACGTCAAGGCGCTGAGCGCATTATTGTTGAACTACCAGGTGTGCAAGACACTGCACGTGCAAAAGAGATTCTAGGTGCCACGGCATCGATTGAGTTTCGTATGGTTGACGACAAAGCTGACGTCAGTGCTGCGGCCGGTGGCCGTGTACCTGCTGGTGCTGAAGTTTACCAACGCCGTGAAGGTGGTATTGCAGTATTGAAAAAAGAAGTGATGTTAACCGGTGACCATATCACTGGCGCGCAGCCTACTTTTGACGAATACAGCCGACCACAGGTAGCGATTAATCTTGACGCGAAAGGCGGCACGATTTTCTCGAACGTAACCAAAGACAATATTGGTAAACCAATGGCAACATTGTTTATCGAATATAAAGACAGCGGCCAACGTAATCCTGATGGCACCGTTAAAATGACCAAGATTGAAGAGGTTATTTCGGTTGCGACCATTCAAGCCCGTTTAGGCCGTAATTTTGTGATTACCGGTCTTGAACATAGCGAAGCACAAAGCCTTGCGTTATTACTTCGTGCTGGTGCGCTTATTGCACCGGTAACGATTGTAGAAGAACGCACTATTGGTCCTAGCCTAGGTAAAGAGAACATTGAAAACGGTGTTCAAGCAATGGTATGGGGCATGGTTGTTGTGCTTATCTTCATGATGATTTACTACCGTGCATTTGGCTTTATTGCCAACCTGGCATTGTTAGCAAACTTAATCATGGTTGTAGGTGTGATGTCGATGATCCCTGGCGCGGTGTTAACACTACCTGGTATTGCTGGCATGGTGTTAACTGTTGGTATGGCTGTTGACGGTAACGTACTTATTTTTGAACGTATTCGTGAAGAAATTTTAGGTGGCCGTAGCGTACAACAAGCGATTCATGAAGGTTATGGTAATGCGTTCTCAACCATTGCCGATGCTAATATCACTACCTTTATGACTGCGTTAATCCTGTTTGCTGTGGGTACCGGTGCGGTGAAAGGTTTTGCTGTTACCTTAATGATAGGTATCGCGACTTCGATGTTTACAGCCATTGTTGGCACACGCTCTATCGTGAATGCGATTTGGGGTGGTAAGCGCGTTAAGTCATTGTCTATCTAAGGGAGAAGTTGGATATGTTTCAGATATTTTCAGTAAAGAAGACCGTCAACTTCCTTCGTCATGCAATGCCTATCAGTATTATGTCGATGGTCTTGGTGATTGCCTCTTTTGTGTCGCTAGGCGTGCAGGGCATTAACTGGGGTCTAGACTTTACCGGTGGTACAGTTGTTGAAATGGAGTTTTCAGCTCCTGTCGACTTAAACGCACTTCGTGCAACTATGACATCGGACGAAGCCGATGGCGCAGTGGTACAGAACTTTGGTTCAAGCCGTGATGTACTAGTCCGTCTACCTGTAAGAAGCGAGCTAAAAAGTGATGCTCAAGTTAATGCGGTACTCACTGCAGCGCAGTCTATTGATGCTGGCGTAGTACAAAAACGTGTTGAGTTTGTTGGCCCACAAGTGGGTAAAGAATTAGCAGAGCAGGGCGGCCTAGCGGTTATTGTTGCCTTAATTTGTATTCTTATCTACGTTTCATTTCGTTTCGAATGGCGCTTGGCTGCTGGTTCTGTAGCGGCACTTGCTCACGATGTAATTGTGACTTTAGGGGTGTTCTCGCTATTACAGTTGGAGTTTGACTTAACTGTTTTAGCGGGTTTGTTAACGGTTGTCGGTTACTCACTTAACGATACCATCGTTGTGTATGACCGTATTCGTGAAAACTTCCTTAAAATGCGTAAAGGCACGCCTGAAGAAATTGTGAATACCTCAATTACTCAAACCATGAGCCGTACGGTGATTACTACCGGTACGACCTTGATTACCGTGATTGCGTTGTTCCTTAAAGGTGGCACCATGATCCATGGCTTTGCAACAGCATTGCTACTGGGTATTTTTGTGGGTACGTACTCATCTATTTATGTGGCGAGTTACTTAGCCATTAAATTGGGTATTAACCGCGAGCATATGCTACCTGTAGAGATTGAAAAAGAAGGCGCTGATCAACCTTCTATGATGCCTTAAAACGCATTGTCGATAGTCTTAATCATAAACCCCAGCATTGCTGGGGTTTATTGTTTGGGTCATAGACGTTTATTGAAATTATTGCTGCTGTTGTTGCTGTTGTTGCTGTTGTTGCTGTTTTTTGATGTGTAATTCACACGCTTTAAGCACGGTTGGGTACCATGGCGCATCGACATCAATAATTAATGCTTCCCAGCCATCTGTGCTGAGTATGTCAATTGAGGTTATTGACAATACCTTGGTCGTCTTTGCTTCAGCGTTAACTCTAAACGTACCAATATCGGTATCAATACGACTGATACTAATACTTGATGCTGCTTGTTGCTTGCTCATCATTTACCGTACCCGTTTTTATTTATTAACCCGCTTTTATTTGTACGACAGGAGCAGGGGCTTTGTCAGCTTGAGGGGCATATACCCCAGTGCCCGTCATCGCGATATAGTTAATATTTTGGCTTATCATCTTACTGCCCACATCTTTTGATGTTTCTGGGCGGCTAATTAAATAACCTTGAATGCAATCAATACCGAGTTTTTTAACTAATTCAAATTGCGGCGCGGTTTCAACACCTTCAGCAACGATTTTAAGGTCGAGGGTTTTACCTAAGCCACTAATAGAATTTAAAATCTTTTCATACTTGGGGTTAATATTAGCTTGGTCGATAAACAGCTTATCAATTTTAATGACATCAACAGGCAAATTGGCTAGGGTTGATAAAGAACTAAAACCTGTCCCAAAATCGTCAATGGCAATCAGTACGCCTGACTCGCGCAATTTTTCTAAGTCAGCAATTACTTTTTCTGAGGCCTCAATGAAACACGTTTCGGTGATTTCGAGTAACAAGGCTTTAGGAGGTAATCCCACTTTGTTGATGGTGTCCATCACCCAGTCATACAGTGGTATATGCGATAACTGTACTCCAGAGATATTGACTGAGATCCGCACTTTGTTCATACCCGCGTTGTACCAAGCCGCCATTTGACGGCAAGCTTCTAATAAAATCCAATTACCTAATTCTAAAATTAAGTTTGAATCTTCAGCAATAGGAATAAATTCGGCAGGAGGGATAGAACCTTCAATCGGATGATGCCAGCGCACGAGGCACTCAAAATAATCGATACTAAAATCGTTCACATTAACGATGGGTTGAAACGACAAGCTAAAACTATTGCTTGTCATTGCCAGGCGCATTTCTTCGAGTAAGTAATGATAACGACGCATTTTATTGCCCATTTCAGGCGAGTAAACACGATAAATACCGCGTCCGTCAGTTTTAGCACGGTACATCGCCACATCGGCCATTTGCAATAATGTGTTAGGGTTTGCCGCGCTATCGGGATAAACCGCAATGCCAATACTGGCACCAATTTTTATCAATTTGTTACCGAGCACAAAATCGCCTTCAATTTCTTGCAATACATTTTGTGCGACTTCGATAGCTAAATTGTCATCATTAAGGTTTTCAATAAAAATGGAAAACTCATCCCCCCCAAGTCGCGACAAGTTTAACTCTAATCCTAACGACGCGGCCAAGTGACTGAGTTTACGATTGCGGACCACGGTTGTAAGGCGCTGGGCTACTTGAATCAATACTTCATCGCCAAAACTGTGGCCAAATGAGTCATTAACTTGTTTAAAGCCATCAAGATCAATAAATAACAGGGCTTGTCTTTTCTTTAATGCTTGAGCTTGCTCTAACTGCGATTGTAAATGATGCAAATAGGCATGGCGGTCAATCAGCCCAGTGAGTTTGTCTTGGTGTTGGCTAATAAAGTTTTTATGTTGTTGGTCATTTATTTGCTTGTTGAGTTCTATCAGAGCCAGGCTCAGTTTCGAAACGGTATTTTGTTGTTCAACATTAGGCGGGGTGATATTAAAGGCCGCTAACAGCTTATTGGTTTCGTTGTTGACCACTTCAAGTGAAGCATCGAGGTTTTTCTTTTGTCTGCGAGTGATATAAAAAGGCATGCCAATGGCAAAGCCGCCTAATAACAATAATGGCAAATTACTGAATAACATCACGTTGCTAAGGATGTGATTTAGGCTCACTGCATTTAATTGAAACCCAGCTTTTGATAATACGGCATAGGTGTTTTGCTCATCTTCGACAATATCGTAATGTAATAGCCAATTAGCCCAGTGGTTGTCTAATTGCACTACATCTCGTTGATCGAGTTGTTGTAAATTAACGTTGCTGTTGTCGCGATTAAACGCATGTAAGCTCTGACTCAGTGTTAATATCACTAAAAGGTATAATCCGACTAATAAACCGCAAGCAACTAAGATGACTTTGGATATTCGCATTATGTAAGCTCTTCATAGTCAGTAGATTAGACGGAGGATGAGAGCTGTATTGCCATGAACCTAGCAATATTAGGCCTCAATTTTATTGTACAGTGTAGTGTAAATATTGTTGCTAAACAATTCTCTATACAATTGTTTAACAGAAATTATTGTTTCTAAAATAACCATGTTTGATTGATTTTAGTATGAGTATTGAGGCTCCTTGTGGCATCACTTCGCCCATTTACAGGCTCTAGCGTGTTTATGCTAAGTTTAATGTAATGACATAATCAGCCTGGCCATTTTCTGTTGAAGTAAATTCTCCGTGACCAATATAGCCCAGCAAATTGTTTGTTCCAGATCCTTCTACAACCGTAAATTGGCTTTGTGCGACACCTTGAGCAAATGTGCCATTATGCAATAACACTATGGTGCCCGCGATTTCAGGAGTGGTGATTGTTAAGTGTTCAATACCCGTAAATGCAGCTTTAGTGTCTTGTTGGTGCGACATAATATATCTAATGTCTGCTGCACCAGAAACATCCCCCGAGTAGCTTTGGCTAATCTCAGCAATGGTTTGCTTACTACCGTCATTATGTTCCGCATAGGCTGACTCATTCCACGCTGTAATTTGAAATACACCCTTTAAGACAATTTTACTCATTTAGGATCCTGTTATTTATAAATAATAGTTAACTAAGGTAATCATTATTTATTAAAAATGTCCAATTTATAAACAGTGCTCGACAGATTTTGGTTGAGGCAGTAGGATGAAACAAATTTGCCAGCAAGAGCAATGCAGTAGGATAACGCATGCAACAACGAAAAGTATTACTAGCCGGTGGTAATTTGTTACAGGCTCACACATGGAAAGGACTGCTGGAAACCAGCGGAATTGATGTTGATCTTAAAGGCGAAGCGTTGATTGGTGGCGTGGGCGGCCTGCCAATAGAAATGCAGACCGTTGAGCTGTGGGTTATGGACAGTCAGCTCGCTGCCGCTCAAGCCTTACTAGACTCTCTCGATATAGAACAACCTCAATGGCAATGCATGCAATGCCATGAAATGAATGAAGGTAGTTTTGAATTATGCTGGCATTGCAGTGCACAAAAAAGTGAAATGCATAACGCGTAATGTGTCGTAAAACTGAATAATATCTCGAGAATAATGTCTTTAAACACTTGTGTAAGTTTATTATTTTCTTAAACTATTTGATAAACCTTTTTATCGGTTATGGCGTATTTATACTAATTCCATTAATTAGTTGCCACAACACCGTGGCGTTATCTTATTTAAGGACTCGTTATGCAAGCATCCCCAGCCTTTGCCAGTCTCGTCGAATCTGTCATACCTCATATTAGGCTGTTGACCATCGAACAATATCAACAACAAGACCAATGGCAACTTATCGATGTACGTGAAGATAATGAGTGGCTCCAAGGTCATTTACCCAAAGCTAAGCATTTGAGTCGAGGCATTATTGAACGTGATATTGAGCAACGTTTTCCAGATAAAAGCGTACCTATTTTACTTTATTGTGGCGCAGGCCAACGTGCAGCATTAGCCGCGTATAATTTACAAGTTATGGGGTACACTCAGGTTGCATCTATGATTGGCGGTTATCGCGCTTGGATCCAACATCAATTTCCTATCGTGCAAGACTGAGAAATCAATGCAATATTTTCCGCTGTTTGTTGATACCCAGGGGTTACGGGTTTTACTCGTAGGCGCTGGTGAGGTTGCTACACGTAAGCTTGACTTACTGGCACGTACCGATGCTGTTATCCATGTCATTGCCCCAGATATTGCCGCCGATATTGATACTTATCACCAACAAGGGCGCATTCGCTTATCTCGTCGTCCAGTCACTCAAGATGATATTGCCGATATTGACATTGTGTATTTAGCGACTGCAAATGAGCAGTTGAATATGGACTTTGCTGATATCGCTAATGATCGTGGTATTTGGGTTAATGTGGTTGATAACCCGGGATATTGCCGGTTTATCACCCCATCAATTGTGGATCGTGGCCGTTTAGTTGTAGCAATTAGCACCGCAGGGGCAGCGCCTGTATTTGCCAGAACAATTCGTTCTCGATTAGAAACCATGTTACCGGCATCATTAGCACCATTGTTTGACTTTGTTGCCAGTAAACGTGAAGAGGTTCAGCAAAGCTTAGCCGGCGTTAAAGATCGTCGACTATTTTGGGAACGTTTTTTTAACAGCAACCAAGATAGGTTCGATAACCTTACCGAGCAGCGCTATGCAGATGCTTTTAAAGACATGACACGCCAAGGTGAAATACTGTTACTGACGGAGCGTACACCCGCAAATTTATTACCGATTGCAGCAATGCCATTACTGCAAAAGCTTGATGTCATTTTCAGTGATGAGCCACTTAATAGTGAGATTAACGAGCTTTTACGCCGAGATGCTAATCGAACTCAGATCCCTAAACTCAGTGATATCGCCAATCAATATGAACAAGGCGATCGCATGTTAATAGTGGCTGCGCCAGATAAAATAGCTCAACTCATTGCCTATTTCCCAATGGCAAAGCATTTACGTCCCGGCGCGTTATAGCTCATATCCGCTCTAGCAACTAACACGCCGAGTGTACTTTGTAGTAGACTCGGCTTTTTTATGTCTATCGAGATCCCCAATGGCCGCTAAAGCTACTGTATTTAAAGTTGCACTCCAAATTGCCGACATGGACCGCCACTATTACGCCGATCATGCGTTGACTCTGGCGCAACACCCTTCAGAAACAGATACCCGTATGATGGTACGTTTATTGGCTTTTGCATTGAATGCATCGGATACCTTGGCTTTTAGTAAAGGTTTGTGTGTTGATGATGAAGCTGAGCTGTGGGACAAAAGTTTAAGTGATGAAATTAACGTGTGGGTTGAGTTTGGCCAGGCGGACGAAAAATGGTTACGTAAAGCCAGTGGTCGCGCTAAGCAAGTTATTTTATATACTTATGGTGGGCGTAGTGTGCCTATTTGGTGGCAGCAAAATCAACAAGCATTAAGTCGCTATGATAACTTGTCGGTGGTTAACTTTCCTGAAGACGCCGTAAAGCAGCTTGCGGTATTTGTGACTCGTAATATGGCGCTTCAAGTCAGTATCAGTGAAGGGCAGGTATGGTTATCTGACAATGAGAATAGTGTGTTAATAGAGCCAGAAAGCTTAAAGTCAGTGTAGCTAATATCAAGTAGCTAATATCAATTTGAGGGTTTGCTAAATATAAAGGTTTACCCGCTAGCAGATTGGCTATCATGTAAAAGTTAATTTAACCTTAATTTGGCAATTGTGAATAAACTTTAATCTTAAGGGTATTGTACTCATAAAATCTCAGGCAGATAATCAAAGCATGTTTTAAATAAGATAATTAAAATAACACATTGATAATTATCTTTTTTGTTTTGCAATGGTTGTGTGTTAAGGATGTTATTGTGAAAAAACTTGCCCTTTATCCAGTAGAAAAAATCGATGAATTAACCTCTCCAGAAGCTCATGAAGATATCTCTTTACTCTCTTCTGCTATCAATATTTTTACCGATTTTAAAAAAGTCACCCCGTTGGTTATTGAATCAAACTCGTCCGCAGTAGAAGTGGAAAGTTTAATGCAAAAATCTCACGTGCGACTCAAATTAGTGATTAATAATAAGCATGAGTTTATAGGGTTAATCAGCTTTGAGTCGTTACATAATCAAGAAATTCTAAAACGCGTTGCCGAAGGCCATCAACGTGAACAGCTTAAAGTCACAGACTTTATGATTGCAAAAGATCAGTTAAAAGCCATTGATTATGAAGATTTAACTTATGCCAGAATTGGTGATGTGATTGAAACGTTACAGTCAGCAGGCCAACAGCATTGCTTAGTGCTCGACAGAAAAAATCATGCGATTCGTGGGGTATTATCTGCCAACGATATTGCTCGCAGATTGAAGCTAGCGGTCGATGTGAGCACACCAAACTCATTTGCATCAATTTTTGAGGTGATCAGTAAAATTCAACAACCTGCGGTATTAAATACTGTTCAGCCACATTTTTAATATTCTTACTGAATGCTAAATATAAAAATAGCCACATTATGTGGCTATTTTTCATTCATCAATCATTGTTAACGGATGATTACTGGAAGCTTAAGCTCCAGGTATCAATATAACCAGTATCTCGGTTCGCATTATCAACCGCTTTGAGTGTCCACACGCCGCTAGACTCAACACCCGTCATGTTTGCGCTGTAAGTTTGGTTAATATTGTCGGCTGAGCCTCCGGTATTGTTATGCAGCACCACTGTTTGACCACTTGGGCTGCTCAATTGGACTTTCAAATCACCGATATAGGTGTGAATGACCCCGAGTGACACCGACACTGTGCCTGAATCACCTGTACGAGAGACAGTGATAGGGCTGGTGATCCCTGTGGTATTGTTATCTGGAATCGAGTAGTTATTAGTGTTGGTGTAGGTTGCTGCGCCGCCAGTGCCTGTGCCACTTCCAGAGCCCGATGCGGTATAGTTGGCCACTAAACTTACGCCACTAAATGCACTGTAACCTTGTACCATCACGTAATATGTACCAGATTGTGCAGTAGCGATTGGGCAAGATTCAGCGTTACCACTCTTCCATGGACGGCAATCGTAGCTGCTGGTCGTCGGAGACGCGCCATATTGCACATATAAGTCTGCATCACCCGTACCGCCACTCATGGTAAAGCTTAAGTTTGTAGCGCCTGCTGGTACGTCTAATGAATAGTAAAGCTCATCATTTCTAGTACCTGCGAGACCAGTCTTCGCGACTCCATTTTCAAGGTCGCTATCACCACTGCCGCTTCCTGGGTCTGTTGGGCCTGAACAAGACTCATCTAAGTAGGCTTTAGCCGCTGTTGCGTTCACCATACCAAAGCCTGTTTGATTATCACGTCCAGCCACATTTAAATCATCGGCTGTTGCATTAAGCGCAGCACGTACTTCTGCGGCACTACATTCAGGGTGATAACTCCACACCAATGTTGCTACACCCGACACGTGCGGCGTCGCCATTGACGTGCCGTTATAGTATTCATAATCTTGGTTGCCCAAGTTACTCACCGTGGCAGATTGGCCTATTTTAGCCTGAAGGGCTAAACCGGTTGCACGGTCTACCGACATTGATGGAATCGTGATTTCACTATTAGCATCGACTAAAAATGGGTTTTGTAAACCAGGTAAAGCGCTATTACTGTACACAATGACTCCGCTTGCACCTGCAGTATTACAGGCTTTAACGGCGTTAATTTCTGGGTAGCTTGAACCTTGGTTTCCGACACGCTCCACTAAACAGATTTTATTGCTCATGTTGCCACAATTAAAGCTTGTGCCATTAACCGTACATTCAGCTAATGCGGCAGTCGCTGATGTATTGATAGGATCGGCAGTGTAACTACTGCCAGATGGCGTTAAGCGGTTATGGGGGACGATGCCGCTGTTAAAGTACGATTGCCCTGCAATGGTAATATCTGCAGTGCGGCCTTCGCCTACGGTCACTGTCGATAAAATAGCTTCACCCGGACCTGAAATTTCAACTTGATCGGTATATTGCGAAAAAGCGGCATGGTCACGGTTACTGTCGACGGCTGCTACAGACATGACGCTGTCGTATGATGCCGGGTAACTATAACTACTGTCGCCTGCATTACCAGCCGCAGCAATTAATAAGACGCCATTGTTATAATGGCTATTTAAGGCATTACGCTCGGTGGTCGTTGAGCCACTGCCGCCTAAGCTCATGGTGACGACATTGGCGTTGCCAGAGTTGACACAGGTATCGATAGCCGCAACCAGTGATGAAGAGTAACCCCAGCCAGCTTCGTTAAACACTTTAACGACATGAATATTGGCATTTTGGTTTGGCATTACACCCACAACGCCTTCATTGTTAGCAATTGCTGCAATGGTGCCTGCCACGTGAGTTCCATGGGCATTATTATTGCCCGGTTGATACCAATTACCTGTGCCAGAGTTGTTGGTTCCGGTGACATTGTTACCGCTTAAGTCGTTGTGACTGCGATCGTAGCCTGAGTCAATGATACAAATACTGCGATTACCTGTTTGGCTGTCGCTAAGCACGGTTGCACCGACATAGGTTTGACCCCAAGGCGTCGTTTCAGCCATGAGTCGACGGGGTAAGTCTTCTTCAACGTATTCGACATCTTGACGAAGGCGCAGTGCTCTAATTGAGCTGCTATCTAGCTTAGTTGAATAACTATTGCTGCGGCCAATGCGCTTCATTTCGCGTGCTTGAACACTATTAAGTGCTCTAAAGTGGCTATACACCTCATTAGTGCGCGGTTGGTAATCCATGCTGCTCGCTTCGCTAACCTGGTTAACACTTTGGCTTGTCGCCAGATCATTGATGACCTGAGCAGCATTGTCGTTTCTGAACTTAACGATATAACGTTTAGGTAAGGGAGATTGTTGCTCAACTTGTTGATTAGTTGAAGAGAGTGACACTGGAGCAGGTGCAGCATTGACCTGAGTTGAAATCGCAAATGCGAGGGCTGTCATGCTAAGCACGACCGTTTTATTCTGATTATTTTTCATTTTATCTTCCATGTTATCAGGGTTAATTTTTGTCTTTCTAATTATGTTTTAGCGCTAAACTCTGTTTGTTTAGCAGAATAAAATGTAATCAAAAAATAACCACATGTAAATAAATTGTTAATAATTGTTATTTTTGAACAAATGATACAACCTGTTGATTTTGAATTTATATTAGCTATTAATGAATTAACATTCTTATTCGGTTGGGTGTTTATTGTTCGAAAGCAGAGGGTTTTAAAGTGTTTTTTGATGAAAGCGCTTTATGCTTGCGAGGAGGTTAAGCAAGGTTTATGCGGCTAAAAAATAATCATCTTAGTCTTGGTTTTTTGTTAAGGACGATTGACGGATTTTGATTAAACTGATGCTCAGGAAGCGTTATCTGAGCAACAGTTTAGGAAATAAGCTGACTTAATACACTGAAATTTAACGCGCTGACATAAGGGTGTTCAAACCACCTGCATCGTATGTATTGTTGTAACCTTGTTCAATTAGTGAAGCTTGAGCAAGGCTGCTACGACGACCGCTACGACAATACAGCACGACTTCAGTATCTTTACTTAGGTTAAGTTTGGCTAATTGCGGCACTATGGTGTCAAACGGAATATTAATCGCGCCTTTAATATGACCTGCGGCAAACTCTTCAGCGGTACGCACATCAATTAGTGTCGCGTTAGCATTTATTTTTTGCCATGCGATATCGGGTTGTTGCTCTGTTGCCATCGCAGGGATTGCGAAACTGGTCCCAACCACAAAGCACACGGCTAATAATGATCTTATTGTCATCAGTATAGATTTTTTCAACACTAGGTTCCTTACTCGTGATACCTGGCTCAGGTTACTTGTTTAAGGCTAATTCTGCCGCAGTTTTGATACCCATTTTTTTCATTATCATTGCTGCAGGGCAAAAGCCTGTAAATGCGCTTTGTAATAGGTTAGCGCCAACAAACACAGTTAGCCAGATAAAATGTTGACTCACGGTTGCCATAAGCACTAAAGACAACAAAATCATAAAGCCAGCAAAGGCCATAATGCTTCTTTCTAATGACATATCGAGCTCCTTTGGGCTTGTGCCCAGTAAAATAACAATCATTGATTAATGTGTTTTAGCTGTCATCTTGGTCTTCATGACCGTGTAGTACAGCACTGGAATAACGATTAACGTTAAAATTGTTGAGATAAAAATCCCGAAAATTAAGCTGATGGCTAAGCCATTAAAAATGGGGTCATCAATAATAAACATTGCACCTATCATGGCAGCTAAAGCCGTTAACATGATGGGTTTAGCACGAACAGCCCCAGAGTGAATGACGGCTTGTTCAAATGGCACGCCTGCTGCGGTTTGTTGGTTAATAAAATCGACCAGTAATATCGAGTTTCGAACAATAATCCCGGCAAGTGCAATCATCCCAATCATCGACGGCGCGGTAAATTGTGCTCCTAACAACGCATGCCCTGGCATAACACCAATGATTGTTAATGGAATAGGCGCCATAATGATTAAGGGCACGATGTAGGATTTAAATTGACCAACAACAAGAAGGTAAATGGCTATCATGCCAACGGCATAAGCGATGCCCATGTCTCTAAAGGTTTCGTAGGTTATCTTCCATTCGCCATCCCATAAAATGGCCACATCGGTTAAGCCGTCAGGCTGATCTACAAAACGTTGAACGATAGGATAGGCTAATTCGCCTTGTTCGGTTTCATGGTTAATTTGGCTGACCATGTCGAACATGCCATATAAAGGGCTCCCGGTTGGGCCCGCCATATCCGCAACAACCATGATCATAGGTACCATGTTTTTATGCACTATTGGCGCATTGATGGTTTGTTGCTTCACTTGCACTAATTCAGCCAGGGCAATTTGTGCCCCGGTTTGGTTTGGTAAACGTAATTGCAATACCTGTTGTAAATCGACCTTTGCCGCCTCTGCAACTTGTAAACGGATTGGTGTTGGGTATTTACGTTCTTCAAGGTGCAAATAACTGGCATCGTTGCCATTTACGGCACTATTAATGGCATTAATGATGCTGCTATAAGACACGCCCAGTAAGCGGGCTTTATTGCGGTCAATATTGACTTGCCATTGCTGTTGTTGTGCCGGTAAAAAGATATCTACATCAACAACGTAATCAGTATTGTTAAAACGCTGTTGTAAATCGTTTGCGGCTTGTTCGCGCAGCGCTGTTGTTGGAGCATAGACTTCGGCAACAATCGGTGACCACACTGGTGGTCCTGGTGGTACCTCAACAATTTTAACGTTGGCTTGGTATTGTAAGGCAATACGTTGCAAAGGTTCACGCACCGATGATGCTATCGAGTGGCTGTCGCGATCACGGTGTTTTTTATCGACTAAGTTAACTTGAATGTCACCTAATTCTTGGCTGCTTCTTAAAAAGTAATGTCTTACCAGGCCATTAAAGTTCATTGGAGCATGGGTGCCCGCATAGAGCTGAATATGCTCAATTTCTTCAACGGTTGTAAGGTATTGACTTAAATCTTGCAGTACACGCTGTGTTTGCTCAACAGGTGTGCCTTCTGGCATGTCGACCATCACCTGAAACTCAGATTTATTATCAAATGGCAGCATTTTTAGCACTACTGCTTGAAAGACCGGTAAGGCTACAGCAAATGCAATGAGCAACATAATGCCAAGCGCTAAGCCTTTACGTGCTTTTGAGGCATGTTCACCGATTAAAAATGGGCTCATTAATGTTGTAAAAAAACGAGTTAGCGCTGTTTCTGGTTCGGTATGAGGTTCGCTATTACTGTGATGTTTATGCTCTTTGAGTAAATGGCCGCTTAACCATGGCGTCATAATAAAGGCAATTAACAGCGAAATTAGCATCCCCATGCTGGCATTAATGGGAATAGGGCTCATGTAAGGCCCCATTAGCCCGGATACAAATGCCATTGGCAACAACGCTGCAATAACCGTAAAGGTGGCTAAAATGGTGGGGCCGCCCACTTCATCAACTGCACCAGGGATAAGCTCAATCATGGGTTTATTGCTCAACGCCATATGTCGGTGGATATTTTCAACCACCACAATGGCATCGTCGACCAAAATACCTATCGAAAAGATCAGCGCAAACAATGAAATTCGGTTTAAGGTGAAGCCCCACGCCCATGAGGCAAATAAAGTAATTGCCAGTGTAATGATAATGGCGATACCCACTACCGCCGATTCGCGTACTCCCATTGTGAACAGCACTAACAGCACCACGGCAGAGGTCGCAAAGATCAATTTGAAAATAAGGGTATTGGATTTGTCGCCGGCAGTTTGGCCATAGTTGCGTGAAATCGCGACGTTCACATTGTCTGGGATCAGCACATTGTTGGCCGCTGCAACTTTAGCTAACACGGCATCGGCGATATCAACTGCATTTTCGCCCGCTTGCTTGCCTATCGCAATGGTCACAGCAGGGTAACTACCTTGTTGATTAACATGCCAAACGCTTTGTTTAGGAATATCGCTTTGTAATTGAATATCGGCAATGTCAGATAAATACACCACACCAGCAGCGCCTGTGGTGGTGTCTGAGTTAACTTTGATTAATAGGTTTTTGACATCATCAAGATTACGTAAAAATTGCCCAGTTTGCAGTTTGATTTCTTGATTGTATTGAGTCATTGACCCTAAGGCCGAGGTTTGATTGTTGTCTTGCAATGCATCACTGATATCCGTAAATGTTACCGAATAACTGTTCATTTTGATTGGATCTAAACGCACGTTGAGCACTAACTCATGCCCACCTTGGCTATAAATCTCTCGAGTACCAGGAATACGCTTTAATTCGGTTTCGAGCACTGATGACACCGAGGTTAGTTGCTCAGCTGTCATACTCGGATCGTTAGACCACAAAGTGAGTCCTACAATCGGTACATCATCAATGCCACGAGGTTTGATAAGTGGTTCGCCTATTCCGGCTGCGTAGTTAAATTTATCGCTATTTGAATACAGCTGGTTATAGAGATTAACCACCGCTTCATCACGTGGTACGCCTACGTCAAAGATAGCAATAATCAAGGCGCCGTCAGGTTGAGAAAAAGAATACAGGGTGTCGATGCCTTTAATTTCAGAAATAATTTGTTCTGCAGGTAAAGTGACTTGGTTTTCGACTTCTGTTGGCGTCGCACCAGGGTAAGGAATAAACACGTCAGCAAAAGTCACATCAATTTGTGGCTCTTCTTCTTTTGGGGTAATAATTACCGCAAAAATACCGAGTAGTAAGCCTAATATGGCTAATAACGGTGTGATGGCACTATTTTGAAAGGCACTGGCTATACGACCCGAAATCCCTAAACGAGTTGAGCGTTCTGCAGGAGACATAAGTTACTCCTTCGCTTTAGCTGCACGGCTATGTATTAAATACTGCGCGGCATCTAGAATAACTTCATCACCTGGCATTAAGCCTGATAATACTTCTACTTGTTGTTTTTGTTTGTCGATAAAACCAAGGCGAACTTGATTAAGCACTATTTTGTCAGCACTTTTTCGGTATACAGAATTGAGGTCGCCTACTTGATGAAGCGCAGATAATGGGACAAATAAACTCGGCTTACTGGTTTGTTCAGCTATGACTTTTACCCATTGGCCAACCTGTACGTCAGTGTTATTTAGATAAGTAAAATTAACCCGAACAGTATGACTGTGGGTTTGCGGGTCGGCAAAATTAAACGGATTAATGTCTGTCGCTGAAATCATCTGGCCATTAGCCAGCAAAATGCTGACTTTATCTAGCTGTTGCAAGGTGACTAAATCTTGCTGGGGTATTTGAAATACTGCTCGAAGATGTTCATTGTCGTAGCCAGAAAACAACGCCTGGCCATAAGAAATGGTTTCACCTTGCTCAACAAAGCGTTTGGTCATGCGGCCACTAAAGGGGGCACTTACAATGGTATAGTTGAGGTTTTCTTTAGCTTTAATGAGTTGTGCTTTAGCAGCGCTAACCGCTTGTGTTGATGTTTTGGCTTCGGCTGTTGCTTCATCCATAGCCCCTTTTGAAATAGCCCCTTTGGGAAACAATTCTTTATAACGAATAAATTGCGCCTGAGCTTCATTATTAATCGCTTCTGCTCTGGCGAGTTCAGCTTCCGCCCCTGCAAGCTCTGCGCCTTGTTCTTTATTGGTGATTTCCAATAGCGCACTACCTTGAGGCACTAAGTCATTCACGTCGTGATTAACATTGATGATACGCCCAGAGGTTTGTGCTGACACTGTCGCGGCTTTTGTTGCCTCCACTTTTGCGTCAAATACCCGCGGTTGAGCATACGTTGTATATGCCAGTGTGACAGTGTCAAATTGAGGTTCGGAGGCAAATAGCGGTACTGAGGTTACAGTACAAAATGCACAAAATAATGATAGAGAAGCGAATAAGCGAGACATAATAACAGCACCTATATAAAGTCTATAAGAAAATTCTAATGGACTTTGGTTTTTTACGCAATAGCGCTGTAGAAAAAACTTTATAAATTATAACTTTTAGGTATAAAAAAACCGCCCAGAGCAAGGCGGTTTTGTGAAAACAGGTTAACGTCATAAGTTGACGTATTGTGTACGGCTTTTAACGCTATGAAGTTAAAGTTTAAAAGCTGTAGTTATACTGTAGTGAGTAATAAACGGCATTAGAGCGAGTTTGTGCTGAAATCTCACTGTCTAGTCCGGTGACCATAGGTAAGATTGAGCTGTCTTCTAATACGGTTACATCTTCACCGCGAACAAATGCAATACCAAAATCAACGCTAGACTTGTTGGTTAAATCGTAAGTTGCACCCGCGGTATACCAAGTACGGTCTGAATCTGGAATTGATAACGAAGAGTGCTCATCTACAACACCTTCATCGCTGGCAATACCTGCTCGCAAAGTCCAATCTTCTGATAAGTTATAAGTTGCGCCTAAGCTTAAGAACCAAGAGTCTTTCCAGTGGTATTCTTTTAAGTCAGCTTTTGCCACACCATTATCACCGTCAACAACTTCGATTCGGTCAAACTTACTCCAGTTGGTCCACTGCGCAGTGTAGTGCAGGGCAAAGGTATCGGTTAGCTGGTGGAAACCGGCAAACTGAGCTATATCAGCAATAGGGATATCAATTTCGTTGTATTCAGAATAAGCATAATTTACATCACCTTTAGCGGTTAATGTTGGGCTTAAACGGTAGCTTAAACCAAAACGATTATCTTTATTCATTTCATATACAACACCCGCAATACCACCAAGTGCCCAACCATCGGCTTCAACATCAACAATACTGCCAATTTGTGAGTTTTCGGTGGAACGGGTTAAGGTGCCGCTGCCATAAACAGCATCAATACCTAGACCTAAGCTCCATTGCTCGTTAATACGATACGACACACTGGTGTTTAAGTTCACGGTAATGACTTCGGTGTTACCCAATAAGTCTACCGGCGTTGGTAATGGAACGTCGTTGCCATCCACGGTTGGGGTTCTGTCGGCTAATGCCGTTAAATCTGTACCGGTGCCATAGTTGCTGAATGCGGCAACACCAAAGGCCCATTTATCATCGATTGGGTTAATATAATAAAAGTTGGGGATCACTTTTGATTCTGCGGCATCGTGTTCGCTGCCATAATCAACATCCTGGCCACCGTATGAGCCTGTGACATCAGAAACTGACACATCGATGTCGGCATAAACCACACCTAAAGATAATGACGTTTCATCAAATAAAGCCATTGCTGCTGGGTTGCGTGACAATACCGATGCATTGTCGGCAATCACTGCTTCACCGGCCATTGCACGGCCAATACCAGTGGCTGATTGGCTATTTAATTGAAAACCCGCTGCAGATGCTTGTGCGCTGGCGAGTAATACCGCAGATGCTAATAAAGTCTTGTTAAACTTGTTCATTATATTTTCCCATTTATTATGTCCATGACGTACAAGTGTTAACTCGTATGACCACTCATGGCTTATAGTCTGGGGCATCTTAGGTAAGTGGCCACCATGTAACAACTCCGACCAGATGTTAGTCGTTGTTAATGTTACGTTAATTTAGCTTTGCGTGAATGGTGTAGGTGTTTGAAAGCATAGTAGTATATGTAATATTTAATCAGTGATAGCTCACTGAATTCAATTAGTTAATGTTTATTAATAAGTTGTTTTTAAGCCATAGAGCACGAAAAAATCATCTAATGTGATATGGGGGCAGGTGCAGAGAATATCGTGATAAAACCGCACATAACCTTATATAACCTAAGGTTATGTGACAGTTGTAAGCTGAAAGTTGTGTTATCAGCTTACTCAAGGATTAAGGTTTTATGACTTTAATGATTGACTAAAATCATCAAAGTCAGCCATTGTTTTAGATGCTGGTGGTGATAACTTACTGACAACCACACCGACTACCGTAGCAAGAATAAAGCCGGGGACGATTTCGTATAAATCAAAAATACCGCCACTTAATTGCTTCCACACCACTACCGTAATGGCACCGACAATAATGGTTAACACTGCACCATTTCGGCTAAATCCACGCCAAAACAATGACATTAATACCACTGGTCCAAATGCAGCTCCAAAGCCTGCCCAGGCATAGCTTACTAAGCCAAGTACGCTACTGTCTGGATTTAGCGCCACAATACCTGCAACTAAAGCGATAGCGATAACACCAAAACGTCCAACAAGCATTAATTCTTTATCAGTGGCTTTTGGGCGCAACCATTTAAGGTAAAAATCTTCAGTGATGACACTAGAACAGACCAATAATTGTGAGTCAATAGTACTCATAATGGCGGAGAGAATTGCCGCAATCAATATGCCACCAATCCATGGGTTGAATGCCACGTGCGCTAAGTTGATAAATACGGTTTCTGAGTTTTCGAGCGGTTCGGCGGCAAAATATAAACTGCCAGCGATGCCGGTTGCTAATGCACCTATTAATGCTAACACCATCCAGCTCATGGCGATGCGACGTGACAAGACAAGATCTTTAGGGTTACCAATGGCCATAAAACGCGACAGAATATGCGGTTGACCAAAATAGCCTAAGCCCCAAGCGAGCAAAGATACCAAGCCTAAGGTTGTGGTGTTTTCATTAATAAAAGACAGCATTGCAGGGTCTATTTGCTCAAACCCTGTTTGCGTGTCGGGTTGGCTGAAAATGGCGACTGGCACAATTAATAAGGCCACTAGCATTAAACAACCTTGGAAAAAGTCGGTCCAGCTTACGGCAAAAAAGCCACCCACGAAGGTGTATGACACAATAATAAATGAACCAATGAGTAAGGCTAAGGTGTAATCAAGGCCAAAGACTTTCTCAAATAAAATGGCGCCACCGACCATGCCTGAAGAAGCGTAGAACGTGAAAAAGATGAGAATGGTTACCGCCGACACCAGTCTTAATAACCCATGGCTGTCGTTAAAACGATTTTCAAAAAAGTCGGGCAGGGTAAGCGAGTTATCTGCCATTTGGGTATAAATACGTAAACGTTTTGCGACAAATAACCAGTTAAGCCACGCACCAAAAATGAGACCAAAACCAATCCAAGCTTCACCTAAGCCACTGAGGTAAACTGCACCTGGCAGACCTAATAATAGCCATCCCGACATATCAGATGCACCCACGCTGAGAGCGGTAACCGCAGGGCCCATTTTTCGGCCGCCAAGAATGTAATCATCGACGGTATCTGTTTTGCGGTAAGCCCAGTAGCCGATACCCATCATTAAAACGAGATAGCCAACAAAGGTGATGATGATTGGTGTTTGAATTTCCATATTGTGTCCTGTGAATTATTTTTATGTCGCAATCCTAGCAGAACTTTGCGCTGGTTCACACTTTGACGCATACCAATTCCATTAATTATGTGACCAATCAGAGTCACTCAGACTGTTCAGTTTGAGGCGCATTGTTGTAATAATGGTTATTCCCTTCTAAGACGATGAAAGAAATGAACGGTCTGAGTGCTTCCTGCAAGGCGGGTTTCTGTGCCTTCTATGCTGCTTAATAGCATTTTGACGTACGACTGCATGGATGCAGAAGGTAGAGCAACGCAGGAGCAGTTGCCGAGAGCAACTATGCCTTCAATTCTATTACTTGCCTAGAAGACACAGAACTCCCGCTGAATGACCAGATAATTAATGGAATTGGTATTATTCATGATCAAAAAAAATCCGCTATTCAATGAAATAGCGGATTTTATTCGGTAACGGGTTTGACTAAATGAAGGTGTTTTCTACTTCTTTTTTAACAAAATCTAGATCAGAAGCGGGTTCACCAACAAGGACCATATAAGCATCAGCTGTTTGAAAGCTCTGGCCTTTGTATTGGTTGTCAGCAAACGCTTCTTCTAATACAACGCGGCTTTCTGCAGGTACAATAAACAATGTCACTTTATTTCCTAATTCATCAGCCATCACCAAATGCAGTGACTTAACCCCTTGAAAATCACAATAAGAGGTATAAAACACTCGCCCTGGCTGCTTGATGAATTTTGAATCACTTAAGCCTTTTATGCTCGCAAGCTTAAAGTTGACATCATTAAAGCCAATATCTTGCTCCATCACCAATGCTTTGGTTTCATGGTGAACGTGTGCTAATGAGTTCTCAGATAAATTCACCGGGGTAAACCGTAACATGCTAAAACTGACGCCCACGACAAAGGCAACCGATGCCGCCATGGCCATCATATATCGGCCATGCTTTTTGGTCTGTTGGTGTTGGCTTAATTGCTGTCGCAATAATAACTTATCAGCCAGACCTTCAGGTACATCAATAGCCAATGCCTGAGTCAATTTTTGGTCAAATGCTTTTAGGTCTTTGACAAATTTAGCATCGTCTTCATTTTCAGCAATGTGCGCTAAAAACTCGTCGAATTGATTATTGGGGTCGCCATATGCTTGACGACGAAATTGTAGATCATCCATTTGATTGACCTCTTACCTCTGGTGCTTCTAATGCTTCTTTTAATTGGTTTCTAGCTCTGAATAGGCGCGTCATGACCGTATTGCGGTTCAATTCCAGCATATCGGCAATTTCATCGCCACTAAATCCACCAATCAGTTGCAATAACAAAGGTTCTCGGTATTCGATATCGAGCTTACCTATTTGGCGACGAAGCCAATATTGCTCTGTTTCATCTTCATTGCTTGAAGAGTAAACATCTTCAAGTAAATCTTGCTCAACATCGCTGTAGTCAAATTGTTTGCGCTCAAAACGTCTGGCATTTTCTCGGCGTAAAATGGTAATAAGCCACGCTTTTGCGGCTTTATCATCTTTTAAAGAATCTAAAGAGCGCCATGCCCTTAAGAACGTTTCTTGAGTGATGTCTTCTGCAACATGTTTATCTCCACAAAGCCAAAAGGCATAACGGAATATGTCGGTATGAAGTGCCCTGACAAGGCTATCGTATCGTCGTTGTTTTGTTACCATGTCAGATAAGACCGCGACATCAGCCTTTTTCTTTCGTAGGGATCCGAACATTTTTTAACTTTTTTTAGTTAAACATGCTCAATAGCTTAAAAAGCTCTAGTGGTAATAGCAAGATAAATCACCCCAGCGGTCAATCTGAGCTGGGGCGATTGAGGTAAACCCTTTTAAAGGTGAAGGGTTAAGGGTTTAATTCTGCGATAAGTGATTTCTTGTGGGATTGCGGTTGCTCTTTGTAAGCCAGAATGGCATCCATGAGTGATTTTTTATCCATAGTCTGCGGCTTACGACTGTATTTATCGGCTTGCAGTTTATGAATAGCGCTAGCCAGCGGGACCGATAAACCGCTAATTTGGCTGAGCGTCATAGGTTGGCCTAAACGCTCACTAAAGTAGGCTTGTACTGCGGTCATTGCCGCGCTGCTGTCATTTCTATCGCAAGCATGAATAATGGCATTTAAGCCTGTGGTGGCGGTTTTACGCGGTGCATTAGGCTTTGGTTGTGGATTGTATGAGTAACTTGCCGCTACTGCACGGCGCCATAGCACTAATGTGATTAGCCATAGTGTGGCAAATACTGCTGCGATGATAGGCCAATATTGCGGATTGCTAGTAGCGCTAAAACTGTTGGCTGCTGGGATATCCGTTGTTGTTGCACTACTACCCACAACGTTAATAGTACGTTCTGGTAATGTGGCAAATTGCTGCTTTTTAAGATGTGGGTTCCACCAGGGCACGCGGATTTCAGGTAAGGTGTAAGTGCCAGGCTTTGTCGGTACTATCGCGGTTGTTAAGCTGTATTGCGACACCACTTGATTGTCACGCACAAAGGTTTGTCTTGTGGGCTTTTCAGGGTAAGCTTTTAATCCTTCAGCTAACGGAATGTCAATGTCAGGTAAGCTTGTGTCATCAGTATTTGAAGCAATAAGGCTGATAGCGCGGGTAATTGGGCTGCCCACTTCAAATTCGCTAACATCTTCCGGCCAGGTTTCTTTTAACATCACAATGTCGCTGACCAGCCATTTACCCTGATAACTGGGTGGTATTGAGTTGATTTGAATCACTTCACGTTCAGCTTCTGTTTGCATTGGGCGGCTTTCATTAAAACCAAACATGCCACCACGTCTTTGAGCCTCTATTAATACGTCACCGGAGAAGCTTGCCCCGTTGATCACTAACTCACCAGGCAAGTCAGCAATAATGCCGTAAGTTCGTTCTATTACCCGAAAGCGGCGACCATCAAGTATTTCAGTGCCGTCTTTATCTTCACCAATTTGTTTAATCTGCGCGCCTTCAATGTCAGGCGCACTTAATACTCCACGTTGCAGTTCGACTGCGAGGTATAACTTAACTTTATAGGTAATGAGTTGGCCGACGTAAGCTTCAGATGCGTTGGTTTGCACTTTAATAAACACATTTTGTCGCTCATCAGCTTTAGTGCCTTGCGCTATAACATTTAAGTTAATGGGATTTGAGCTAACGCCTTTTATATTAAAGGCCGGAATGGTCACCCTGCCCATACTTTTAGGCGACAGTAATACCTGCCAACGAGTTTCGCGTGTGGTGTCAAAGTTAACCATTTTGGTGCTACGACCAACACTGGTTCGGCCAACGATAAAGTCTTGTAATAACACAGAAGTATCAAGGGCGCCGGCATTGAGGTCGTCATCGGCAACAATATCGAGTACAAAGTATTCGCCTGCAACCACGGGGTTACGATCGACCGTTGCTTGTACTTGGCTAAGTGCAAAAGCCGGTGAGGCAATAATAAATAGCAATAGGCTACATAAAGTTCTGATTACCACTGTTCATTATCCTTAGTCGGTTGACTATTTTGACGACGTTTTTGATATTCAAGTTGCATTTTATTGCGGATGAGCACCTGCGGATCTTCACTGACGGCGCGTAATGCCCGCTGCATGTCTGCAGGTAAATCATCTTGATTGACTTGTGTTGCTGAAACCACCTCTGAAGGCTCGCCTTGAGGTTGCTCTTCTGGCGTTGGTGACGCTTTACCCGCACTCATTTGTTGTTGCTGTTGATTAGCTTGCTCTTCTGCAGCTTCTGCCGCCGCTTGCATGCTTGCTTCATTACTTAATGGCTCATCGTTGTCATTGGGGGATTGCCCTGATTGAGATGATTGTTGTTCGGTATCAGCCTTCTCGTCAGTGTTTGATGCCGACTGCTGTTGATCTTGCGGCGCATCGTCTTGTTGAGAGCCTAATTGTTGATCTTGTTGCGCCTGCTCAGATTCGTTGTTGGGCGAACTATTTTGCTCACTGGTTTGATCTTGCCCCGATGATTGTTGGTTTTGCTGATCACTTTGGGGATTGTCTTGTGATTGTTGCCCGCTTTGCTGGTTATCTTGTGGCTCATTGCCTTGTTCTGATTGCGATTGATCAGAAGATGATGAGTTACTTTCCTGATTAGATTGGTCAGCATTAGCGTTTGAATCGTTTGATTGCTCACCGTCGCCAGATTGATCTTGATTTTGTGAGGGTGACTGCTGCTGTTGCTCAAGGAGCTCTTTGGCTAGCTCAAGGTTTTGCTCGGCACCGGCGAAGGGCGATTGTAATTCAATGGCTTGCTGATAACGCTTAATCGCTTCTTGATAATCATTGAACTGCATTAATGCATTACCTTGGTTGTAAAAGCCATTGGCGCTGTTATCTTGCTCAAAACCTTCAAGTGCTTGCTGATAATCACCCGCTTTATAGTGTGCTGAGGCTTGCCATTGTGGGTCGTTAAAGGTGCCAGCCGCTTGAGAAAAGTCACCTTGTTCAAACGCTGATTGCGCTTGTTGGTCTTGAGTCTGCCATAAATCTTGCCAAAGCGATGCGTGTGCAGGTTGGCTATTTACTGCGTTTAGGCTCATCAACCCGCCAAGTAGAAAGAGTGGATTTAACACTAATGTCATTAAGCCCTGGCGAAAACTAACCAGCATAGGCAACACCAGCAATATGGCTAGGTATGGGCCTAAATCTTGCCATGATTCACCCGCAAGCTCTGTTTCGGTGGCTTCGCCGTCGATGGCTAACCATTCGGTGAGCGTGTTTACATCACTGCCATCAGTTTGAGCTGGAACCAGTATGCCCTGATGTTGTTGAGCTAACTTTTGCAATAACGCGTAATCTGTTTTGGCGACCACGACTTCGTTGCTGTTGTCACGTAGCAATTGGCCATCACCTAAGCGAATAGGGGCACCTTGTTGACTGCCAAATGCCATAATCGATAAGCGATATCGACTGTTTTTTAAGGTTTTAATGGCCTGATTAAATTGGCTGTCTGACACGCCGTCGGTCATTAAAATTATATCACCACCAACATGTCCACCTTGTGCCAATAAATTCTCAGCAAGAGCGAGAGCAGAAGCCAGATTAGACCCTTTGGTCGGCATGATTTCTGGTGACAGTGTGGGCAGCAAATTTAAAATTGTTGCGCTGTCACGTGTCAGTGGGCTAATGGTATAGGCATCACCTGCGTAGGCAATGAGGCCGGTTTCACCTTCTTTTAGCTCTGACAATAAGTCTGTGGCTCTAAATCGGGCGTATGACAAACGGTTAGGGCTTAAATCGGTGGCGTACATCGACAATGACATGTCCATGATCAGCACTCGGCCTTGTTCGGTGGCAAACACGGGTAAATTTTGCTTATTAACTGCAGGACCGGCTAAGGCTACCACCGCGATAATCCAGCACACAATTAACAACCATTTAGGTTGGCTTTTGTTGTCTGAGCTTTGATTGATCAATAACTGACTTAAATGCGGTGCTATGTATTGTTTCCAAGCTGATTGCTGGCTGTGTCTACGCCAAAATAACAAACTGACTAACGCGACTGGCAGTAGGGCGAAAAGCCACTCTGGGCGAATAAAATGCAACATGATCAGTTAGCTCCTTTGGTGATGCTTTTAGGAGCAAACAACGTCGGCCATTGTTGCTGTAATACAATAAGTAAACTGATAAGCAAAGACATTAACAAAGGCCAGTAAAATAATTCACTTTTAGGGCGATAACTGAGCTGGTCGCGACTGACGGGTTCAAGCTTATCGATTTGTTGATAAATGCTGTCTAATTCTTCAGTGTTGCGCGCTCTAAAGTAATAGCCATTCGTCATCTCAGCCAGTTTTTTCAATTGGGCTTCGTCTAAATCCATTGACGGATTAACGCGTTCTTTACCAAATATTGTGCGACGCTCAAATACTTCAGCCCCAACACCTATGGTGTAAATGGTGATGTTACGTTTGGCGGCGATTTGCGCAGCCACTTCTGGTTCAATACTGCCGGCATTGTTTGAGCCGTCAGTTAATAAAATTAATACACGGTTACTTTCGTCCACTTGATCGAAGCGTTTTACTGCCAGGGCAATTGCCTCGCCAATGGCGGTTTGTTTGCCCACGAGACCAATTTGTGCGTCCGCTAAAAAAGTGGCTACAGAACGGCGGTCTTGGGTTAATGGGGCTTGCAGGTAGGCGTGGTCGGCAAACAAAATCAGTCCAAGTCTGTCGCCTTTTCGGCGCTCAATAAAGTTGCTAAGCACATGCTGAATAAGGGTGAAACGATTGACTGTCTGCCCATTTATCACCATGTCTTCAATTTGCATACTGCCGGATAAGTCAACGGCCATCATTAAGTCGCGACCTTTAGAGGGTAGCTCAATAGGCTCACCTAACCATTGGGGTCTGGCGATGGCGATTAATAAAAAGGTCCACATTAACCAATAACGTTTTCGGCTTTGCTTGTTTTTACAGGTATGCATTACCGTAGTTGCCGTCGCAATTCCCGGTATTTGCAAGTGTCCACCGACATCACTGGTTTTGGTTTGTTTAATCAATAGTGGTAAAGGCAGTAATAGCAATAACCATGGCCAATATAAAGCTAACATTAGGCCTCCTGCACTTTGGTGGTGATTAATGTGTGGTCGCTAAAGGCTTGCGTGCTGCTTAACCAAGCCCTGGCTAACAATAATAATTGTTGTTTATCTTGAATGCTTAAGCCACTCGCCTGGTGGCGCTTAACCAACAGCTCACCCATTTGTTGTTGGTGTTTGCTTGGTAAGCGTGTATCTAACCAAGCAAACCAAGGCTGACCATTTAATTTTGCCAGGTGTTGCCTCGGCAGGTAAGTCATTGCGGTGCGCTTAAGTAAGCTATTTACGTTTGCAGCAAAATCATCATCATTAATGTCGTATTGATTTAGCATGGCAAGCGCCATTCTTCTTGGTGCATGATGTTGATATTTTTTATACAGTTTAAAACTAAACCAAGCCAGTAAGGTGATTATTAGCGCAGCGATAATCCAATAACCCGGTGCAATGGGCATCGCACTGATGGGGTCGGGCAATTTGATGTCTTGTAGCTGTGCTAATGGCCCAGCATTAACGTCGGTTGTGATTGGTGGCATTGGCGAATTTGAGGTTGTCATTTAACGTAAAATATCCAATTGGGCACTGAGTGGTTTAGCGGCATCAATTAATCTTGGCTGCACTTTAATCAAATTCATTAAGTTAATAAATTGCTGTTGTTGTGATTGCTGATTGGCTAACCATGCATCATAACTTTGGCGCGTTAACGTCAGTTGTTGTTGACCGTCTCGCACTGGTAGGGTGAACTGCTTCGGTAAGGCTAATGTACCTTGTCTAAGGGGGTCGGTGATCATAAAGGCGCCGATATCACAATGGCGTGACAACTCTGTAAGCGGGGCTAAACACTGTTGATTAATATGTTGACCGTCACTAATAATCCAAATCAATGAACCTGGTTTAGCAATGCGTTGTAATCGCTGACAAGCTTTAAACATATGGTCAGGGGCTGACACAAGCTGATTAATTTGGCTTAACTGTTGTTGATGAACGTCAATTAACCCGGAGGTTAACTGTAAAATCCCTTGACGGCGGCTACGAGGTTTAAGCTCTAAATGAGTAGACTCACTGGCGATGAGCGCGCCTAGGCGGTCGCCATGATTGATTGCATTCCAGCCTAGCGTGGTAGCTAAGTGGGCAATTTGTACTGATTGCAATAACAATTGCGAGCCAAAATAAGCGCTGTGGCTCAAGTCAATAAGTAGCAGAATAGGGCGTTCGCGCTCTTCGACAAACAATTTTGTGTGTGCCACTCCGGTACGCGCCGTTACTCGCCAGTCAATGGTACGTACGTCATCACCATTTTGGTAGTGACGCACCTCGGCAAACTCCATGCCGCGACCTTTAATTAGGCTACTACGATGACCCGATAAAGCCGCTTTTGCGCGAGATTGTCGGTCAGGGATCGCCCTTGACAAGCTTTGACACGCAATAAGTTCTTGTTCGGTTAGATTCACACCATCGCTGTAGAGTGGCAGTGACTGAGTATCGTGCATCATAGCGTTATCATACTTACTAATATCAACATGCAACTGCGCCTTTAAGGTACGGCAACTTGGCTAAGAATATGGTCGATAACCTGATCGGCGGTGACACCTTCTGCTTGTGCTTGATAGCTCAATAACAGACGGTGACGAAGCACATTAGGCGCAACAGCCTGGATATCTTCAGGAGATACAAAATCGCGTTCATATAACCATGCTCGGGCACGCGCACAACGTTCTAATGAAATGGTTGCACGTGGGCTAACGCCATATTCTAACCATTTTGCAAGTTCACTACTGTATCGAGCGGGCTGGCGAGTGGCCATAACGATTTCGACGATGTATTTTTCAAGTGGGTCGGCTAGGTAAATTTCTAACGCTTGATCACGCGCGGCAAATACATCTGCTTGGGCTACGGGGTCAAT
Source organism: Shewanella saliphila (assembly GCF_014648295.1). Classification (GTDB taxonomy): domain Bacteria; phylum Pseudomonadota; class Gammaproteobacteria; order Enterobacterales; family Shewanellaceae; genus Shewanella; species Shewanella saliphila. Next base: position 9,920 of record NZ_BMQV01000030.1, on the reverse strand, counting down.
AGTTGGCAGTTGATGTGTTTGGGCTTCTTTTCGTGATTGACGCAAAATTTCGCATTCAGTTTCTGCACTGGGGTAATCCAGATTTAAGTGCATTAAAAAACGGTCTAGCTGCGCTTCGGGTAGCGGGTAAGTCCCTTCGTTTTCTAATGGGTTTTGTGTTGCCATCACTAAAAAGAGTTCTGGTAGTGGATAACTGTTTTTCCCCACCGTGACTTGGCCTTCAGCCATTGCTTCTAATAGTGCTGATTGCACTTTAGCCGGTGCTCGGTTAATTTCGTCAGCCAAAATAAGGTTGTGGAAAATGGGCCCAGCTTCAAATTCAAATGTCCCGGTTTGCTGACGGTAAATATCAGTTCCGGTTAAATCGGCGGGCAACAAATCTGGCGTAAATTGGATACGATGAAACTCGCCTTCAACACCATCACAAAGTGCTTTTACAGCACGGGTTTTGGCTAAGCCTGGTGGGCCTTCAACTAATAAATGGCCATTGGCGATAAGTGCAATTAATAGGTTTTCGGTTAATACGGGCTGACCTAATACAACAGTATCTAAATAGGCGCGCAGTGAGTGGAAACGACTTAACGGCATAGCTGTACTCAATTTATTTTGTTTGCATTGGGGTTATTGAAGCCTATGTTATGAATTCTATGGGTTTTTGGCTAGTAGGATTAACATATTTTAACTATTAATGAATCAGATAGTTGTAAACGCCTGTTTAAAACTATTCAATAAAAAGTTAGAATCAGATCACACTTTGATGGTCTGACCAGATAATCTGGCCAAAATAGAATACTTATCGGCTCTGCCTTGATGAGCTAACAATAATAGAAGGGTGACATATGAGTGATAGACAACAGGTAACGAATGCCCGGGGCGATCGTATTGCGATTGTGGCTGGTTTACGAACCCCATTTGCGAAACAAGCAACGGCTTTTCATGGCGTGAATGCATTGGATATGGGCAAAATGGTGGTGAATGAGTTACTGTCTCGCTCTGAAATTGACCCTAAATTAATTGAACAACTTGTATTTGGTAAAGTCGTTCAAATGACTGCGGCACCTAATATCGCGCGTGAAATTGTGTTAGGAACTGGGATGGACGTCAATACAGATGCTTATTCTGTCACTCGAGCTTGTGCTACTAGTTTCCAGTCTACCGTTAATGTCGCTGAGTCAATTATGACTGGCAATATTGAAATCGGTTTAGCGGGTGGTTCTGATTCGTCTTCAGTATTACCCATTGGAGTCTCGAGAAAACTGGCTCATGCTTTAGTCGATTTAAACAAAGCCCGCACCTTTAAAGATAAGTTTGCGATTGCACGACGTTTAGGTTTAAAAGATTTATTGCCTGTACCGCCAGCCGTTGCAGAATACTCAACGGGTTTGTCTATGGGGCAAACTGCTGAGCAGATGGCGAAGACTTATCATATTAGCCGTGCAGATCAAGATGCATTGGCCCATCGCTCACATACTTTGGCCACAGAAGCTTGGAATGCAGGTTTCCTTCACGATGAAGTGATGACAGCCCATATTCCACCTTATAAGCAGTTTATCGATCGTGATAATAATATCCGTGAAAACTCAGTGCTTGAGTCTTATGCCAAATTACGTCCTGCCTTTGATCGTAAACACGGTACGGTAACAGCAGCCAACAGTACACCGTTAACTGATGGTGCTTCTGCGATTATTTTAATGAGCGAAAGCCGTGCTAAGGCATTAGGTTATCAACCTATTGGTTACATTAAGAGTTATGCCTTTACCGCCATTGATGTGTGGCAAGACATGTTGATGGGGCCTTCTTATGCGACTCCGTTGGCCCTTAAGCGCGCCGGTATGGAGTTAGAAGATTTAACTCTAATTGAAATGCATGAAGCATTTGCAGCGCAAACATTAGCGAACATGCAAATGTTTGGTTCGAAAAAGTTTGCTGAAGAAAAGCTGGGACGTAACCGCGCTATTGGCGATATTGATATGAGCAAGTTTAACGTGCTTGGTGGTTCGTTAGCTTATGGTCACCCATTTGCGGCAACGGGTACGCGTTTAATTACCCAGGTATGTCGTGAACTTAAGCGTCGTGGCGGTGGTACTGGTTTGGCAACAGCTTGCGCTGCTGGTGGTTTAGGCGCAGCAATGATTTTAGAGGTGGAGTAATGAGCATGGAAAAGACATTTAATTTAGCTCGTCGTGATGATGGTATTGCCATTTTAACTATGGACGTTCCTGGTGAAACCATGAACACCTTAAAAGAACAATTTGGACCTGAAATCACTGAGATTCTTGCTGAAATCAAAGCTGACAGCAGCATTAAAGGTTTGGTGGTGACTTCTGGTAAGGCGGACTCGTTTGTTGCTGGCGCCGATATTACCATGTTGGCAGCATGCAAAAGCGAAGCAGATGCAAAAACGCTGTCTCAGCAAGGGCACGTGGTATTTTCTGAACTTGAAGGCTTGTCTATCCCTGTTGTCGCGGCGATTAATGGTGCGTGCTTAGGTGGTGGGTTAGAGTTAGCATTGGCATGTCATTTACGTGTATGTAGTGACGATAAAAAAACCATGCTTGGTGTGCCAGAAGTACAACTAGGTTTATTGCCTGGTAGTGGTGGTACACAACGCCTGCCTCGCTTGGTTGGGATTGCAGCTGCACTGGATATGATGCTGACAGGTAAGCAAATTCGCCCTAAGCAAGCCTTAAAAATGGGCTTGGTAAATGATGTTGTACCCAATTCAATTTTAGTTGAAACCGCAGTAGAGTTAGCTAAAAAAGGCAAACAAGCGGCTAAGCCAGTAAAACAATCTAAAATTAATCAATTTTTAGAGTCTAGTTCATTTACCCGCGATATTATGTTTGACCAAGCTCGTAAGCAGGTCATGAAGAAAACCCAAGGTAATTACCCTGCACCAGCTAAGATTATTGACTGTGTTCGTCAAGGTATGAACAAAGGCATGATTAAAGGGCTTGAAGTTGAAGCCACTCACTTTGCTAATCTAGTGATGTCTAAAGAGTCAGCTGCACTACGTAGCTTGTTTTTTGCCACCACAGAAATGAAGAAGGAAACCGGCGCTGAAGGGGCTTCACCACGCAAGGTGAAAAAAGTGATGGTATTGGGCGGCGGTTTAATGGGCGGCGGTATTGCCTCTGTTACAACAACCAAAGCGAAAATTCCTGCCCGCGTTAAAGATATTTCAGAGCAGGGTTTAAGCAACGCATTATCGTACGCTTATAAGTTGTTAGATAAAGGTGTTAAGCGTCGTCATATGACGCCAGCGGCACGTGACAATATTATGTCGCTGATGACCACAACCACTGAATACACCGGCATTAAAGATGCTGATATTGTCGTTGAAGCGGTATTTGAAGATTTAGCGCTTAAGCATCAAATGGTGAAAGATGTCGAACGTGAATGTGGCGAAAACACCATTTTTGCTTCAAACACCTCATCGCTGCCTATTGGTCAAATTGCCGCAGCGGCAAGTCGCCCTGAAAATGTAATTGGTTTGCATTACTTCTCACCGGTAGAAAAAATGCCGTTAGTGGAAGTTATTGCCCATAAAACTACGTCACCAGAAACCATTGCAACGACAGTAGCCTTTGCTCGCAAGCAAGGTAAAACTCCGATTGTTGTACAAGACGGTGCTGGTTTTTATGTAAACCGTATTTTAGCTTTGTATATGAACGAAGCTGCTCAGTTGTTATTAGAAGGACAGCGTATTGAGCATTTAGATCGTGCATTGGTTAAATTTGGTTTCCCTGTAGGTCCGATGACCTTGCTTGACGAAGTGGGCATAGACGTTGGCGCTAAGATTTCGCCTATTTTAGAGAAAGAGCTTGGTGAGAGATTTAGCGCTCCAGCCGCATTTGATAAGTTATTGGCTGATGATCGTAAAGGGCGTAAAAATGGTAAAGGGTTTTATCAATATGGACCAAAAGCCAAAAAAGATAAATTGGTCGATGAGTCAGTTTACAAAGTGCTCGACATCTTAATTGCCTCAGATAAAGAAGCCAAAGATGTCGCGGAGCGCTGTACTGTCCAAATGTTAAACGAAGCGGTTCGTTGTCTTGAAGAGGGCATTATTGCTTCTGCAAGAGATGGCGACATCGGGGCGATATTTGGTATTGGTTTCCCACCATTCTTAGGCGGGCCTTTCCGTTATATTGACACCCTAGGGGCTAAGAACTTAGTTGATACATTAAATGGATATCAATCATTATACGGTGAGCGTTTTGCGCCGTGTGATACATTGGTGAAAATGGCCAGCGATGGTAGCCAGTTTTATAGCAGCTAATTGGTGATTGTTGTTAATGAAAACCGCTCACTTTGAGCGGTTTTTTATTGTCTATGATTTTGACTATTTACCACACGACAATAGTGTGCATAAAAAAGCGGCAAGTTGTTGCCGCATTGTGGTTATCGTACGGCATTTATTTGCCTGAATTTTAATCGAACTAAACCTGCGTTTAAGGTATAGTACGCACTCTTTAGTTGTGTAGATCATATTTACAGGCTAAATCAGAATTGATTGACACAGGGACTTTAGTGCTAAATAACTGAGCACATTATAGCTTTAGTATTACGACACAGTATGGATGAGCTTTCGGTACAGTTGGGGTAAGTAGTATGCAGTTAAGTTGGTTGGTGATTCTTGTGTTATCGAGTGCAAGTAGTTGTGTGGCATTTGCCTTTGCTGCTTATAAGCAAGGATTAGCGGTTAAAAGGTGGGGGTGCCTAGCACTGATACTGGGGCCGCTTACTTATCCGTTGTTCAGTGCCCATAAGCACCTTGCTGACGTGAAGTTGGCTCGACATGGTGGTTACCGGATAAAGTGTTAGCAAGTTTAGTGGCAATGAGTTTAGTGACAATGAGTTTAGTGATAGTGATTTAGTAGCATAGACACAACAAAAAAGGAGCCTAGGCTCCTTTTTTGGTATTGAGAAGTTTATTTCCACCAAGCTTTAGCTTGGATAACTTCTAAATGGTTCAACCCTTCAGGCAGTTTCACCTTTTTACGAGCGGGTTTCGCTAAACCTAGGGCGATTTTTAGAGAAGTAAACATCATATTCTCCTTAAGCAGTTTGAGTGTCTAGGACTTTAACCCCAGGGACTCTAGCCGTTTGTGACTCCAGAACTCGTACACCAGGGATTCGTGCGGTTTGGGCGTCTAGGACTTTAACCCCAGGGACTCTGGCCGTTTGTGATTCGAGAACTCGTACACCAGGGACTCTAGCTGTTTGTGACTCCAGAACTCGTACACCAGGGATTCGTGCGGTTTGTGCGTCTAGGACTTTAACCCCAGGGACTCTGGCCATTTGTGACTCCAGAACTCGTACACCAGGGATTCGTGCGGTTTGGGCGTCTAGGACTTTAACCCCAGGGACTCTGGCCGTTTGTGACTCCAGAACTCGTACACCAGGGATTCGTGCGGTTTGGGCGTCTAGAACTTTTACTCCAGGGACTCTGGCTGTTTCTGATGTTTGAGTGTTATTTATCACTCCGTTAGATAACGCCGATAACACTGCTAGTGTAATTATTCCTTTAATCATTTTTCATTCTCTCTTATTTATTATTCAAGCTCAGGGTTAATATCAATATTATTTTGACTACTGAGCATGAATTAGCATTTAACATGCCAAAAGTAAGAGAGAATGATTTATTTTTTCATTAGCGTTTGCGTTAAAGGCTCATGTTTAAGTTTATCGGCTGTTAACATGAGTTCAAAATCGGTTTCTTTAATTGGTTTACTGTATATATAACCTTGAATTTCTTCGCAATTCAGCGCCTTTAAGATGTTGAGTTGTGCTGTCTGCTCAACACCTTCGCCAACAACTGATAGCCCCATATTGTGAGCTATGGTGATAATGGAGTCGACCATTTTAAGGTCGCGGTCCGATTTATCGATATCGTCAACAAAAGTCTTGTCAATTTTTAAACAATTAATTGGGAAGCGTTTTAAATACGATAATGACGAGTAACCAGTACCAAAATCGTCAAGTGCCAAGCTTACACCCATTTTAGCCAGTTGCTGCATAACCTTAATGGCTTGTTCTGGGTTTTTGATTACAGTGCCTTCAGTGATTTCTAACTCTAAATGTTTCGCTGGCAGTTTTGTCAGTCGTAAAATTGACTCTATGCGCTGTTGTAAATCAACCAGTGCAAATTGTTTTGACGATAAATTGACAGCCACTCGACCATCAAATAATCCTGACTCTAACCATTTTTGCGCTGCGAAACAGGCTTTGCGTAATACCACATCACCAATTTCGACGATCAGGCCGTTTTCCTCTGCTAACGGAATAAACTCATTAGGGCCAATTAACCCCAGTTTAGGGTGGTTTAAGCGTACCAGCGCTTCCATACCGGCTAAACGATCTCTTTTTACATCGACTTTAGGCTGGTAATACACCTCAAACAAATCGTCTTTTAAGGCTTCTCTTATCAGGTTTTCAATTTCAAGTTGGCGTAACGCATTTTGGTTTAATGACTCAGAATAGAATTGATAACGGCTACCTCCCGCAGACTTCGCATGGTACATGGCAATGTCAGCTTTACGCAGTAACGCCTGTTCATTTTGCTCATCTTCGGGATACAGCACAATCCCAATACTGATCCCTAAGACCAGTGATTCATTATTGATATTGAATGCTGGTTTTAAACAATTGATGACTTTCGTTGCTATTGCTGCGCAATTACCAATGTCTGGAAACTGGTCAACTAGTAATGCAAATTCATCGCCGCCTAATCGGTATAAGCTGGCATGTTCAGGTATTGCGAGTTTGATACGCTCTGCAACTCCAATCAATAAATCATCGCCAATTTGATGACCTAATGAATCATTAATCCGTTTGAAGTTATCTAGGTCGAGCACCATGAGGGTATGATGAATGTCTTTTTTTACCAGGTTGCTTAAGGTGACTTGTAAGCTTGAACGATTAGGTAAGCCTGTTAATAAATCATTGTTGGTCAGCTTTCTGAGTTCTTCTTCTTGTTGTTTACGGCGAGTAATATCCGAGAATACCCCAACATAATGACTTGTTTCACCTTGCTCGTTGTAAATGGCATCTATGGTGAGTTCCATTAAGAAAAAGTCATCCGTGCCTTTGCTGGCTTCTACTTCACCGCTCCAGCTACCTTGTTGTTTTAAAATCGTCCTAATCTGTTCTGAATAACTTTCAGGGTAACGACTAAAGCTGAGCGTTTCATTAAGATACTTTTCATGAGTAGATGCCGTGAGTTCACAGCAAGCTTCGTTGACTTCAACAAATTGATATTTTTCGTTTAAAATGAACATCCCTTCTGAAATGTTCTCAATTGCGCGAGCAAACAAACGTAATTGTTCTTCAGCTTGTTTAATATTATTAATGTCTTTGATTGTCCCGGTCATACGTAAAGGTTGATCTTTTTGATCTCGTTCAACAATTTTTGCCCGGTCTAAAATCCAGATCCATTGTTGGTTGCGTGCTTTAACACGATAGGCAATTTCAAAGTGGTCAGTGATGGAGTTAAAATGGTCATTAAGCGCTTTTGCTACTCGCTCTCTATCTAAGGGGTGAATGTTGCTCTCTTCATCAGGGTTACCTGAACGACGGCCGTCTTGAGGAAAATCTAATGATCCCCATATGTTAGAACGATAAATTTTACCGCTTTCAATATCCCAGTCCCACATTTCATCGCCACTGCCCCACAAGGATAATTTTAACCGTTCTTCACTCAAGGCGATTTGTTTTTGTGTTTGCCGGCGTTTGTTTATAGCCCTGATAGTCAGCAATATAATAATGATTACAAACGTAGTATATATACCTAAGGCTAAATTAGATAACCACCATGGTGGTGTGATTATCACTTTAATACTTCTTACATCGGTTTTTTTCTTTGTAAATTTATGTTCAGCATATAACCTAAATGTATACTCACCAGCAGAAAGGTTCGTATAGGTAACTGTATTACTTCCATTTGTTGATAACCAGTCCTTCTCTAAATCTTCTAAATAATAGAAATATTCGAAGTCCGTGCTTTTTTCACCTAAAACATTGAACTTAAATGAAAATGGATACTCTGAGTACTTTAGTGATATTGACTTTGTGAGGTTTATTGGTCTTTCAAGTTTCTCACTTCCAGTTTTTACCGGTGTATTAAATAATAAAAATTCTTCAATGTTAATTTTTTTTGACTTTTCACTTTCAATATTCAACATTAAAAGTTTTGGGTCTAATAATAATAAGCCTTCAGTACTTCCTAGTAATACTTTGTCATTGAGTTTTAGCGCTGACTGGGTATTGTAATCATTAAAAGAACCATCACTAGTATTTAATGTATAGTTTTTGTTTTTCTCAGTATCAATGATTATCACTTCTCTATTTGATGCTATAGTTATAGTGTTATCTATGTTGGTCATTGAGTAGATTATCTTTTTTCTGTTTAATATATTTGTTATCTTATTTTTTTCTAATAAATAAACAGAGTTCCTTGTTCCAAAATAAACTTTGTTATTGTTTTTGGTGATGCTAAATACAAAATCGTCATTGAATATTTTTTCTAGCTTTGAATTCTCATATTTTAATAAACCATTTTGAGATGCGATTAATAGTATTTTTCCATCTAAAAGTGTATCGTAAATTGGGTAACCGGTTCCAGTATCTATTTTAGATATTAAAGACCCATCAGGATCTAGTTTGTATACTACTCCGTCAAATGTAGATGCAAAAATCATTCTATCAAAAATTTTAATGCTAAATATTATATCATTTAGTATCTTTTTCTCATTTTTTGTTATGTTATCTTTAATAATCAAGCCATCAGATGTACCTATAAAAATTTTATCTTCAATCTTCGCTAGTGTCTTAGGACCAGATGTGAATTTATTGTTTTTTTCCGAAATGGATTTTGTATAAAAATTGTATGACTTTAATTTTTCCGTATTATCTGCAATTAGTAATTCATCGTCTAATTTAATCATAGACCAAATGTTTGACTCTGGTATGTTTAGTCTTCTTAGTTGGTTTATTCTTCTTGATATATCAAAAAAACCGTCTACAAAGTTAGATAAGTATATATGATTAAGGCTTATTGATATTAGTGTGTTATTTAACCTTTCTTCGCTTATGTTTAGCGAGCCAATTTTAGTTAAGTTTAATCTTCCATTATTATATGAGATGTTGAATAAATTGTTTCTTATTATTCCTAGTTCACTATTTTTTTCTTCTTCCTGTAAACTAAATGTTTTTATTATCGCATCTGATATCAGCTCGGCTTTATTAGTTAATAAATAAACCCCACTGTTAGTTGCTGCTATTACTTCATTATTCAGTAATGTTATGTCATTTGAGTAATTAATTAATTTTTTTTCTGTGTTTTGATTTATTTTGTAAACATCACCGTCATAATTTCTTAAAAAAAACTGGTCAGATAACTTGATAATTTTTTTTACTTCATTATAGTTTTTTGATTCAGAATCTAACGTTGTTTTGTTTTCTAAATAATTGTAAGCAATAACTCTATTTTTTAATCCTATTAAAATTTCATCCCCATTTTTTGATAGAGACCATATCGCTTTCTCTCCGACTAGATATGATATTTCATTTTTGAAAAAGGTTCCATTGCTAGGGTTGTATAATATTAACCCTTTATCAGTTCCTATAAGTAAATCACCATTATCAATATTTAGGAAATTTCGAATAAATGAGCTTGGTAATGACTTATTATCATCTCCTGCATAGAATTGTTTAAATTCATTACCATCGAAACGATTTAGACCGTTGATGGTACCAACCCAAACGTAACCTTGCACATCTTCAGTTATAGCCAGGGGCTGATTACACTTTTTGACCAGCGCCAAAAATAATATCTTCCCTGAAATCATCACTCCAACAAGCCCTATTGAATTTCTGATTTTGGCTTGTTTTAGCGGGATGTAGCTTCACTAGATTTA
>NZ_BMQV01000029.1 GCF_014648295.1 Shewanella saliphila | reverse complement strand
TTCACCGTGTTCCCACTACGTTGTTGCGCTAATTTATAAGGTACCTACATTACCGCATTAACGCGCCTAGTATTGAAAACACGGTGAAGCTCTGAAACACGGATCTTCAAGTTGATTGGGTATATATTTTTCGCATATCAATATCGTCGCGATATAACAGAAACAGCCCCCATAACCTCAACATTAACGACTGCAACATACGCAATAACATTCTCAATAAAACGTGAGCTAACAACTATCTTTAGCTTAGCCAATAGCGTAACTTTATCCATAAGTATCGATACAATAATTGATCAACATCAACTTTGTTAGATCAAAGCAATCAAATAGATATTGCCCTACTCAGAGGAAATTTGATGGCAATTGATAGCTTTGTCCTGTCACTCTTCGCCATGCTTGTTGCGGGCCGCTTATTAGGTGAGTTGAGTGCTAAATTAGGATTTCCGAGCGTGGTGGGAGAAGTCACCGCGGGGATTGTTATTGGCCCGTCATTGTTCAATTGGGTGACCCCGCACAGCACCTTAGCCATTATTGCCGAACTAGGTGTAATATTACTGCTGTTTGATATCGGCTGTGAAACCTCAATCAAACGTTTGGCACATTCTGGCCGTAAAGCAATGCGTGTCGCGTTATTAGGTATTGGTATTCCGTTATTGGCTTGCGGTGTTGCCAGCATGTATTGGCTTTCTATCCCTCCCTTTACCGCACTATTTTTTGGCTGCGCCCTCACGGCCACCAGCATTGGCATTTCAATGCGAGTATTAAGCTTAAATAATCAAACGCAAAGTGTTGCTGGGCATATCATTCTTGGCGCTGCCGTTATCGACGATATCGTCGGGGTGATTTTATTAAGCGTGCTGTTTAATTTTTCCTCATCAGGCGAGTTTTCAATTAGCTCAACCTTGCTGCTATTTGCCATGATTGCAGCATTTATTGTGCTAAGCCCGCCGTTAGTGAGAAGCATTATTTATTTCACTCGATGGTTGCACCTTAAAGCCAGTATTCCGGGCTATGAAGTCATGGTCGTTATGACATTAATTTGTCTATTTGCCTGGTTAGCCCACTGGTTTGGCACGCCGGCCATTTTAGGCGGCTTTGCTGTAGGCATGGGCTTATCAAGACAATTCACCTCACCCTTTAATCGATATCTCAAAAACCCTTTTGCTTTTACCCATAAACTTGAAGAATCAGCCAAACCCTTAGTGCAATTATTCAGCCCTATCTTTTTTGTCTATGTGGGAATTAGTCTTGATATTAGTCAGTTAGATTTAAGCTTAATGGGGATGCTATTATTGTTGGGATTAACGTTAATTGCTGTTGCGGCCAAGTTTGTTGCAGGACTCACTGCCAGCTCCGATTGGCAAGAAAGGTGTATTGTCGGTTCGGCAATGGTTCCCCGTGGTGAGGTAGGACTCGTATTTGCAGAAATGGGCCGCCAGCTTGGGGTTATTCACCCGAAAGAATTTGCGATTTTAGTCATGGTAATAGCCTTAACGACACTTATTGGGCCGCTAATGTTAAAATTGACCTTACGTCGACAATCCAAGTAATACCGCCGTTATTTAAGAATATATTGCAGTGCTTTATCTAAATGACATCATTTTTATCTGCAGTATCTCCCCTCGGTTTATAAGCCAACTTGCGCACTTATTTTATGGCGCATTTAAGTTATCAATAAACATGACTTAACCCATTTTGTTTTCACATACATATGATCTTTTACAACTAACTATGGGTATCAATGTTCACAGTCAATTCATCGTGACATTAACGCTTAATAAATAAGTTTACGCTTACGTAAAAATAATACTGAGTTTTTACTCGAAATTGGGTATGTTAGGTGACTAACAAAACAAACATCGGACCAGTGACGATGACCTCGGTCACTCAAACCGTAAAAGCAATAACCAACCAAGGAATGACTTATGCCTATTTACCAAGCTCCTCTGCGTGATTACCAATTCATTTTGTCTGAATTGCTGAACATCTATCAACAAACTGATTTACGTGGTTTTGATGAAATAGATGCCGATCTCACTGACGCGATTTTGCAAGGCGTTGCAGACTTTACCACCGACATTATGCTGCCACTCAATGCCAGCGGTGATTTAGAGGGCTGTAAACTGGTTGACGGAAAAGTTATTACACCCAAAGGCTTTAAGCAAGCTTACAAACAATATGTTGAAGATGGTTGGGCCACATTAACATGCGACCCTGAATTTGGCGGCCAAGGCTTACCTGAGGTTATTGGTACATTTGCGACCGAAATGAAAACAGCCACTAACATGGCATTTGCAATGTACCCTGGGTTAACCCATGGTGCATATTCAGCAATTCATGTACATGGTAGCGATGCGCTTAAACAAAAGTACCTCGCCAAATTGGTGAGCGGTGAATGGACTGGCACCATGAACTTAACTGAGTCTCATGCCGGGACTGATTTAGCGTTACTGCGTACAAAAGCCGTTTCTGTGGCTGATAATGTCTATGCCATTAGCGGAGAAAAAATCTTCATTTCATCTGGCGATCATGACTTAGCCGACAATATCATTCACTTAGTATTAGCTCGCCTACCCGATGCACCTGAAGGCGTAAAAGGGATTTCGTTATTTGCCGTACCTAAGTTTTTAGTCAATGCCGATGGCAGCTTAGGTGAAGCCAACACATTAAGTGCTACCGGTTTAGAGCACAAAATGGGCATTCACGGTAACTCGACCTGTGTGATGCATTTTGATGGTGCAATAGGTGAACTCGTTGGCGCGCCACATCAAGGCCTAAAAGCCATGTTTACCATGATGAACCAAGCGCGTTTAGGTGTTGGTATTCAAGGCTTAGGCGTGTCAGACATTGCATACCAAAATGCCTTAGTTTATGCCAAAGAACGTATCCAAGGCCGGGCTTTAAGTGGGGTTAAACAACCAGACCAAGCCGCTGACTCATTGCTTGTGCATGGTGATGTTCGCCGTATGCTGTTGTCACAAAAGTCGTTCAATGAAGGGACTCGCGCGCTAATGGGCCAACAAGCATTATGGCTTGATGAAGCAGAGCGTCATACCGATCCTGCTAAAGCGAAACAAGCCTCTGCACTTGCCGCGCTATTCACTCCCATTGTTAAAGGGTTTGTTACCGACCAGGGCTTTAAAGCCTGCGTAGATGCGCAACAAGTGTATGGCGGCCATGGTTATATTAACGAATGGGGTATGGAGCAGTTTGTTCGTGATATTCGTATCGCGATGATTTATGAAGGCACTAACGGTGTACAAGCACTTGATTTAGTTGGCCGTAAATTACTGGCAGACAAAGGCGCTGCATTAACGCTATGGTCTGGCATGGTCAAAGAGCTCGTACAGCAACATGCTGCTAATGATGCAATGAAACCTTATCTTGCTGGGTTAATGGATGCGGCGGGCGATCTTGAAAAAGCCACCGGATTTATTGTGCAATCAGCCAGTAAAAACCCCGACTTAATTGGCGCGGCATCAATGGCTTATATGCAGTTATTCGGTATTTGTGCCCTTGCCTGGATGTGGACTCGTGTTGCTGCAACGTCATTAGCAGCGATAGAAGCCGGTACTGAAGAGACAAGCTTTTACCAAGCTAAACTTAAAACAGCACAGTTCTTTATGAGTTATTGGGGGAGCCAAACTCGTAGCTTACGCAAACAAATTGAATCTAGTAGTGCTGATATTGTCGATTTCACAGACGCCGATTTTTAATATTCGCCGAAGCCGATTTCAATAAATAGTGACACACAAAAAAGCCGCCTCACTAAGTTGAGGCGGCTTTTTAGTATTTAACCTGAACTCGGGTTATTTATTTACCTACATTACACAGCAAATGACAGCTTAGCCTTAATCCCACAAAAACTCACGAAAATGCTTACGGCAAACTGACTCGTAGCTTTCATTCCCGCCAATGGCAACCTGCTCACCTTCGCGCATAGGCTTACCTTCATGGTCTAGTCTTACCACCATGTTTGCTTTACGGCCACAATGACAAATCGTTTTAAGCTCTACTAATTTGTCTGCCCAGGCTAATAGATATTGGCTACCGGGAAACAGTTCACCTTGGAAGTCATTACGCAGCCCATAACACAACACGGGAATATCCATATTATCGACCACATGTGTTAACTGACGCACTTGCTCTTTACTCAAAAACTGACTTTCATCGACCAGTACGCAATGGATTTTTTTCTCATCATGAGAAGTCGAAATAAGTTCAATTAAATTATCATTACTACCAAATACCTGCGCATCTGTTTCAATACCAATACGGGATGACACTTTGCCGACACCATAACGATTGTCTATCGACGCCGTCATCACTAGGGTATGCATCCCGCGCTCACGGTAATTATAAGAAGACTGCAGCAATGAAGTCGATTTACCGGCATTCATCGCCGAATAATAAAAGTACAGTTGCGCCAAAATTTAGTGTCCTAATCGTTGGTCAATTTATGCGGCTTATAGTAACTGGTTTAACATGCTAACAACAAACAAAAATGCCGTATTCGTTATGAATACGGCATTTTTTTATACGCAACGTTTATGAGGTTTGACTCTAAGCTTGAGATTACTTTTTAGCCCAAAAATGCAGTATCACAATACTCAACACAAACAACACCGCACAACTTATCAGTCCTGCCACTAGCGATGCGGTATACCCTAAAACAGTATAACCTACTAGGCTGATAGTCGCAGCGATGAGCGCATAAGGTAATTGTGTCACAACATGGTCAATATGATGACAACTCGCCCCCGTTGATGACAAGATAGTGGTGTCCGATATCGGCGAGCAATGATCGCCAAATACCGCGCCAGACAACACAGCGGCCAACATAGGTAACATCATGGTGCTGTCACTGCCCATGGCCATATCTGCGGCAATGGGTAGCATAATTCCAAAGGTCCCCCAACTGGTCCCAGTTGAAAATGCCGTTACGCCCGCTAATAAAAATAACCCTGCGGGTAATAGTGCAAAAGGAATATTATCGGTGGCTAAGCTCGCCATATATTTACCGGTTTCAAGCTCGCCAATCACACCTGCAATCGTCCAAGCAAACAATAAGATATAGACCGCTGGTAACATTGAAAGTGCACCAACTCGCATGCCCTGTAATAACATCGACCATGCCACTTTCTGCTTAATAGCAAGTACTACAGTAGCAATAAAGCCCACAATAGAACCAAAAAAGAGTGATGAGCTGACATCGGTATTTTCAAATGCACCTAATACACTAAAAGGTAACTCACTTGACGCTAATGCATCTGCACCGCTAGACACCATAAAATACACAGTCGCAAACACTAATATCGCGATAGGTAAGAATAAACCAATCACTTTACCTGTATCGGCTTCAGGCAAGTCAGCTGTCGCCCCTGGCGGTTGGCCTTTAGATTCGTCAAATAAATCGCCACGAAGCGCATTTAACTCATGCTGACGTAAAGGCCCAACGTCTAAGCTAAATGTTGCCACGCATAAAAGTAACAATAACGAAATAAGTGCGTAAAAGTTCATTGGGATCATTTGTATAAACACACTCAAATGACCTGTATCAGCAAAACCGTGCGCCGTTAAAATACCGCCGATTAATGCAATAATGTAAGCGCCCCAGCTAGAAACCGGAGAGATAACGCATATTGGCGCTGCGGTCGAATCAAGAATATAGGCAAGTTTTGCGCGAGAAACATGATAACGATCAGTGATAGGGCGAGAAATTGAACCAACCACTAAACTGTTAAAGTAATCGTCAATAAACACCACACAGCCCAAAAACATGGTCATTAACTTAGCGTCGCGCTTATTGCGAATACGCAATTTAGCCCAATCAGCAAACGCACGGGCAGAACCACTCACGGTAATTAATGCAGTGATCATCCCTAATACAATTAAAAAGCCTAAAATGTAGACGTTCCAACTATTCAATGCTGCATCTTTCCACACTAACTGACTCACCGTTGTCGCAATATATTCACCACTGCTAAGCAATGAAAAATCAGTCAGTAATAACGCACCAAAAATAATGCCTACCCCTAAAGAAAGCAGGACTTTACGGGTTAATATGGCCAGTGTAATCGCCACAACAGGTGGCAAAACAGACAGTGCCGAATCGGCATAACTTATTATCATAATTTAATTATTTCTTCGTGGGATACGAATGGAGAAAAACTAGAAATAAGGCTAAACATACACAGAAAGTGTATGCATTAACATTACTAGTAGCACTCCACAGTTATACCCATTTAATATGAATATCATTTTTTATCATGTCGATAAAAACACTATGACAGTGCAGTCCCTTTCGAGAACTGCCCCAACAAATGAGGTTGATCAACTCATTTATTTCGGCATTGCATCCTTTTATGCTGAATTATCGGAATCACCCAATTCAACACGACTCTTATGCAATGCACCTCTACTTTTGCTTGTTGTAAGAACCACATTACAAAAAGCGCCAATATAAAATCATAAATGGGTCATACAGTGCTAGTAAAAAAACGCAAAAATGCTGTCTCAATAACAAAAGCACCACGTTAACCACAAGTATATAGCATTAGTTTAACGTTTTTAAATCAAATAGACACTAAGACTCTGAGTACAAAACCAGCAACTGATCTATTACGGATTGGTATTCGTTGCAAAATGAGCAATAAAAAAGGTTTCTACTTAAATAAAGTAGAAACCTTTAAATAGGTGAACAGACTATCCAAAAGGTTTTGACCTTCAAGACAACCCTCGTCCCCTTAAACTAGGCCGTTTAGTGCAGGGACTGCCTCAAATAAATCAGCCACTAGACCATAGTCAGCCACCTGGAATATCGGTGCTTCAGGATCTTTGTTAATAGCCACAATCACTTTTGAATCTTTCATACCGGCAAGATGCTGAATAGCACCAGAAATACCGACTGCAATGTACAAGTCTGGCGCAACGATTTTACCCGTTTGACCGACTTGTAAATCGTTAGGTACAAAGCCAGCATCAACAGCCGCGCGAGATGCACCCACTGCAGCGCCTAACTTATCGGCAAGCTGTTCTAAAATAGCAAAGTTCTCACCACTGCCCATACCACGGCCGCCTGATACGATAATACCAGCATTACCCAGCTCTGGACGAGCCGATTCAGTTAACGCTTGCGATACAAACTCTGTGCGCGCAGCAATAGCCTGAGTAAGGTTAACGACTTCTGCGCTGCCGGTTGAAGCAGCAGCATCAAATGCACTAGAGCGCACTGTCATGACTTTTTTAGCATCTAAACTTTGCACTGTTGCCAATGCGTTACCCGCATAAATTGGACGAACAAAAGTATCGCTACTCACCACTTCAATGACTTCAGAAATTTGTGATACATCTAATAATGCAGCAACGCGCGGTAAAGTATCTTTACCTACGCTGGTCGCCGCTGCCAATACATGATCATAATCAGCGGCAAGTTCAACAACTAATTTTGATACATTTTCAGCCAATTGCGCGCTATATTCTGCGCTATCCGCAACCAACACTTTACTCACACCCGCTAAGCTTTGTGCGGCAGTTACCGCCACAGCGCAATCATGACCGGCAACCAATACATGTACATCACCACCAATGGCCGTTGCTGCACTGACCACTTTTGCCGTATCAGTTTTTAAGCTGACGTTATCGTGTTCTGCTAATACTAAAATGGCCATATTAGATCACCTTCGCTTCGTTTTTTAACTTCTCAACCAATTCTTCAACTGAAGACACTAAAATGCCCGCTTTACGATCCACAGGTGGAGTCACTTTTAACACGGTTTGATGCGCTTTTAAGCTCACACCTAAATCGGCTACCGCTAAGGTTTCGAGTGGTTTACGTTTCGCTTTCATAATATTTGGCAATGATGCATAACGTGGCTCATTTAAGCGTAAATCAACGGTAACAATAGCCGGTAAAGGCATGCTTAACGTTTGTAAACCACCATCGATTTCACGTGTTACCGTTGCCTTGTCACCATCTAACTTCACTTCTGAAGCAAATGTTGCTTGTGGCATATCGGTTAATGCCGCAAGCATTTGGCCGGTTTGGTTGTTATCACCATCAATGGATTGCTTACCAAACAGAATCAGTTGTGCTTGCTCTTTTTCTTGTACCGCTTTTAACAGCTTGGCAATCGACAACGGAACTAAATCCTCGTCGGTATCGATATGTATTGCGCGGTCGGCCCCCAATGCCATCGCGGTTCTTAATTGCTCTTGCACCGCTTTAGCGCCCACACTCACCACAACAACTTCAGTCGCGATGCCAGCTTCTTTTAAACGAACGGCTTCTTCTACTGCAATCTCACAAAATGGGTTTAATGCCATTTTAAGGTTTGTCGTATCAACATTTGTGTTATCAGCTTTTACCCTGACTTTCACATTGGCATCGACTACGCGTTTAACAGGTACCAATACTTTCATAGGTTTTCCTTCCTACACCTTCAATGTATGTGGACAACACACTGGCTATAGCCAATGCAAGATGGGTTCACTTTACGGCCTGTTAACGTTAACGTCAATCACATTCAAACGCTTGTTTAGATTTTTTTAGCTTTGTTTGTGGCAATTTAACTAAACATGTCATAAAGCAGATAACGAAATATACGCTCAATTATTTAAAATAATCTATTATATCGTTAATTTAATTTGATCCATTGCGCAATAGTTTCTATTATTACACTTATATTCAGTATTAATTAAAGCTATATTGGTATTCTACTGAGATTAAATCTCATAAAAATATATAATAACGACCTAAATAAACCACATGCAATACTGAAATTGACCTTGTACGTTGGACATTTTAACTTTTATCACTTTTCATTTTATGAAAAAAAATCATTAGGAAACTAAACAACATGAGTGACTTTTTAGATATTTTAACCCACGGTCGTCGCTTTAAAGCTGCAGTAAAGGAATTATCTCTTGATGATTTACGAGACACGGCAGCTAAGTTAGAAAAAATTATTGCTGACCGCGAAGAGGAAGAAAAATTAGAACTTGAAGCAAATGCTGAACGTAATGCTCGCATTGCTGAAATTCTAGCTCAAATCGAAAACAGTGGTTTATCTATTGAAGATTTAGGTGACGTGACATCTGCACCTAAAGCAACAAAGACAAAACGCGCACCGCGTCCACCAAAATATCAAATCACTGTTGACGGTGAATTAATCCAATGGACTGGTCAAGGCCGCATGCCAACGGTATTCAAAAAAGAAGTTGATAGCGGTAAAAGCATGGACCAATTTTTAATTCCTGGTATGGAATAACAAAACTTGGCAACAAAGTAGTAAAACATTAATAACAAAGGGCTTACTTAGGTAAGCCCTTTTTTTATGTTATTTGAATGCTTTATCATCGCCACCATAAAAGGTAAACTTAAACGGCAGATTATTACTTATTTAAATAAAGGCTACGGCTATGACTTTTTCAGTTAAACAAGCATGGGTTGTTTCAAGTATTGCGCTATTATTGAGCGCTTGTGCCAATGATTATGTATTCAAGAGTAATTTAGACGGCAAAGCCATTAATGAATACTTTAAAGTCGGTGATGTGGTGTTGTACGACGGCGATGTGCAACCTACAGGTAACTTTGAAGTATTAGGTTTAGTAGAAGGTGAAGCTTGCCAAGAAACTGAAAAAGATGCCCCTCCTCACATGTCTGATGCGCGCAGTAATGCCAGACGTGCGGCAGCAGACATAGGTGCGAATGGATTTGTGGTTAAAAGCTGCTTTATGATTAACGAGCCAGACAACAGTTGCTACAGTCGTACACTTTGTGTTGGCCAAGCCATTAAAACCGCAGAAAACAAATAACCATTAAACCGATTACCAAACAGGTGAGTCATACACTTGGCCCATCTGTTATTATTGACTTCTCTTAATTTTGGTTAGCTTCTTTCAGGTATTGCATGACTCAAGATGCCGCTCAAACTCATAACGAAAAACCTGCACTTAACGCGTCTTTTACCAACACAATAAACGCGGTCGCCATTTGCAGAACCCCTTACAAGCAAAAATTTGGTATTCCGCGCCAACCTGGACTTGTTAATGCAACTGGGTATATTGAATTTGAGCCAGCATTTAATCATATCGATGCAGTCAGAGGCATCGAACAATATTCGCATTTATGGTTGCTTTTTTGTTTTCATGAAAACCTATCTCAAGGCTGGAAAACCACAGTGCGCCCGCCTCGTCTAGGTGGTAATGAAAAACTAGGCGTATTTGCTACACGTTCAACATTTAGACCTAACGGTATTGGTCAGTCTGTGGTCAAACTACATGGTGTTGTGCAACGCCACGGTAAAGTCTGTTTAAAGATCTCAGGGATGGATTTATTAGACGGCACTCCCATTATTGATATTAAACCCTATGTCCCTTTCTCTGATGCCATTACCGATGCTAAAGGCGGTATCGCCCAAGATGCACCCATACTGATACCGGTGAAATACACAAAACTGGCAGCTGAAAAAATCGCCCAATATCAAGTTCAAGAACACTATCAAGGCTTAGCCGAGCTTATTAGTGGAGTATTATCACAAGACCCTCGCCCAGCTTATAAAAAAGCCAAGGATGACCCTAAGCTATATCAGGTTGCGTTATACGATTTAGACATCTTTTGGCACGTTACTGATAACGTCATTGAAGTGTTAGATCTAAAGCCCACTTCAGTTGCACTGCTAAAGGATTAGTTTAATGGCTGAAATCGATTACCAAACTCAGCACAAAAAACGACTATCTTGGATGCCTTGGCTGTATTTCTCTCTCAAGCCTAAACACCTGCAATGGGCAAAACCCTGGCAAGATGACATTCAACAACAACTTTGCCTTCTTGAGACTATTCACATCGGTGAGCAGTGTTTCATCGCTCCGCAGGCGCAATTGTTTGCCGAACCAGGCCGAGATATCACCATGGGTAATCAATGTATGATCAGTGCCGATGTATTTATGCATGGCCCTATTACACTCGGCAATGAAGTGGCTATAAATCACGGTTGTAGCTTAGATGGCGGTCGTCATGGTATACACATTGGTCATCAAACGCGTATCGCCAATAACGTCACTATCTACGCGTTTAATCATGGCATGTCACCTGATACTCCGATATATCAACAAGCTTCACACTCTAAAGGGGTGGTTATTGGAGAGGATGTTTGGGTTGGTGCACAGGCAGGGATTGTTGACGGTGTCACCATTGGCAACCATGCCGTTATCGGCATGGGTTGCATTGTCACCAAAAATGTAGCGGAATATGCCATTGTTGCAGGGAATCCTGCTCGAGTCATCGGTGATAGACGAGATAAATAAGTCCCGCGGTGCAATTAAAGTCTCTAAAGCCTTATTTTGAACCGAATTAGCAGGTGACATCATTGATGCAGGTGCTAAAATGACGCTCATTCATAGCTACTATTTTGGACATTGGTAATGCGAGTTAGTAAGTACCTGCTTTCAACACAAAAAGAAACCCCTGCAAACGCAGAGGTGATTAGTCATCAGTTAATGCTTCGCGCGGGTATGATCCGTCGTAACGCATCAGGTCTTTACAGCTGGTTGCCCTCTGGGTTACGTGTTTTGCGTAAAGTAGAAGCCATTGTTCGTGAAGAAATGAACAAAACAGGTGCCATTGAAATTCTTATGCCATTGGTTCAACCGGCAGACTTGTGGGTTGAAACCGGCCGTTGGGAAAAGTTTGGGCCTGAATTACTGCGTTTTCAAGACCGCCATAATCGTGACTTCGTATTGGGACCAACCCACGAAGAAGTGATCACTGACTTAGTGCGTAAAGAACTTAGCTCATACAAACAGTTACCGCTGACGCTTTATCAAGTACAAACCAAATTCCGTGACGAAGTTCGTCCACGCTTTGGTGTGATGCGCGCACGTGAATTCTTAATGAAAGATGCCTATTCTTTCCATTTAGATCAAGAAACCATGGACAGCACTTATCATGCGATGCATACCGCATACAGCAATATTCTAACTCGCATGGGTTTAGAGTTCCGCCCTGTTCTTGCAGACACTGGCTCAATTGGTGGCAGCATGTCGCATGAGTTCCATGTATTAGCAAACAGTGGTGAAGATTTAATTGCTTACTCAACAGGCAGTGATTACGCCGCTAATATTGAAAAAGCTGAAGCGCCAATCCCAACGCAAACTCGTGCAGCTGCAACGCAAGAGATGACGTTAGTGGATACCCCTAATGCAAAAACCATTGCCGAATTAGTCGAACAATTTGATGTTGCGATTACCCAAACCGTTAAAACATTAATCGTTAAGGGCGCAACCGAAGACGCGCCTTTAGTGGCTGTGGTTGTGCGTGGCGATCATGAGCTAAACGAAATCAAAGCTGAAAAAGTTGCCCTTGTTGCCTCACCACTCGAGTTTGCATCAGAAGCTGAAATTCGTGATGCTGTGGGTGCTGGCCCTGGCTCATTAGGCCCTGTTGGCCTAAATATGCCAATTATTATCGATCATAGCGTTGCAGTAATGAGCGACTTTGCCGCTGGTGCTAACACAGAAGATAAGCACTATTTCGGCATTAACTGGGAACGTGACTTACCATTAGCGACTGCTGCAGACATTCGTAATGTTGTAGAGGGTGAACCTACACCTGACGGCCAAGGCACTTATGCTATGGCGCGTGGCATTGAAGTGGGTCATATCTTCCAGCTTGGCACCAACTATTCAGAAGCCATGAATGCCACTGTGTTAGATGAAAACGGTAAAGCTCAGGTGTTATTGATGGGTTGTTATGGTGTCGGTGTGAGCCGTATTGTCGCTGCCGCGATTGAGCAAAACAACGATGACCGAGGCATTATTTGGCCAGAAGCGATTGCGCCGTTCACAGTCGGTATTTTACCGATGAACATGCACAAATCTCATCGCGTTGCCGACATTGCTGAAAAACTATATCAAGACTTAGCTGAAGCTGGTGTTGAAGTGCTAATGGATGATCGTAAAGAACGTCCTGGCGTGATGTTTGCTGATATGGAGTTAGTGGGTTTACCGCATGTTGTGGTCATTGGTGATCGTAATATCGATGCTGGGGTATTTGAATATAAAAACCGCCGTACCGGTGAAAAACAAGATATCCCATTCGACCAGATTGTTGAATTTTTAACAACGGCAGCTAAAGGTTAACTCAATTTAGCGCTGTCACCAAAGTCCCAAAAAACGCACTTTATAGTGCGTTTTTTATTGGGCACCGTATAAGTTTTCATATTATGAGAGAGTTAATGACCTTCCCACTGGTGTGTCATAAAAAAAGAATTCATACTAGTATGGTTTCTTATCTACGCACAAAGGATATAGATTACCAGTGTCTACAGCATTAGTTTTAGGTGGAGGTGGCGCTAGAGCGGCATATCAAATTGGTGTGCTTAAGGCGTTAGTGCAATTTTACCCACGCAACCATCATGTTCCATTCGATATCATCTGCGGCACTTCTGCTGGGGCCATTAATGCAACCTCTTTAGCAACCCATGCCTCTTGTTTTCATTTAGGGGTCAAAAAGCTTGATTGGGTGTGGCGCCATTTTGAAACAAGCAAAGTTTATCATACCCAAATACCGAAAGTGCTGAGGCACTTAGGCAGAATGGCAATCAAAGGCTTACAAGATGATAAAGTCAATACCGATGCGGGTAGCCTGCTTGATAACCAACCGTTAAGAAACTTGCTTAATAATCTTATCGATTTTGAACGAATTGACCGCAACATTAGCCATAATGCACTAAAAGCAATCAGCATTGATGCCTCATGCTACAACAACTCACGCTCATACAGCTTTTATCAAGGTAATCAATACATTGAAGATTGGCAACGCGCAAGAAGAATTGGCTCACGTAGCCATCTTAATACTGAGCACTTACTCGCCAGTTCAGCCATTCCCATGGTATTTCCATCGATTAAGTTAAACCAAGCTTATTATGGTGACGGGTCTGTACATCAATTGTCTCCACTTTCTAGCCCAATACATTTAGGGGCTAGCAAAATATTTGTGATTAATTTAGATAGTCCGCACAAACACTTTCCCATTGAGTTTGAATACCATCCAAAAACAGCCACAATTGTGGGTCACTTACTCGATACTATTTTCTCTGACACCTTAAATAGTGATTTAGAGCGGCTGCAACGAGTCAATAACACATTATCTAAAATCACCCCTGAAGACAGAGACTCATTAAATTTACGTCATATCGACACATTAGTGATTAAACCCAGTCAAGATTTAAGCCGTATTGCCGCACGGTTTTATGACGACATGCCTTTTGCAATCAAAACCCTGTTAAAGTTTTTTGGCATTAATAGACAATCAGACTCAAGTATCGTGTCCTATTTACTCTTTGAAAAAAGCTATACAACAACATTAATCGATTTAGGTTACCAAGATGCTATGGCACAAATAGATGAAATTAAACAATTCTTCAATATCCAAACTAAAGTATAACTACTCAGATTTAATATATGTGATATAACTAAAGTTGTGCTTAACTCTATCTATTAGATTAGAGTTTGAAAACACTATCAGTCCTACCTAGGCTATGGGTAATACAAAGTGCAATTTATCATGACAGTGTAAAAACAATAAACTGCATTGGAACGTAACCCCTAATCGTCACGACAATTTTATATCTAAAGGGAATTTAGATGAAAAATGTATCGTTTATAGTGATTTTGTTATTACTAGGATGCGGCCAACCAGCCCCATCAGTTGAAGATATTGCCACCAGCAGTAGAAATACGTTGCAGTGGCAAGGGATATATCACGGCGTCTTTCCTTGCCCTAGCTGTGATGGCATGGACACCACAATAGAGCTGATATTACCAAATCATTATATTATTCACACAGTTAGACTAGGCAGTGACCCGCATCCATATAGCGGTAACGGCACCTTTAAGTGGGATAACACAGGTAATATCATCATTTTAGACCGAGGCCATATTTATCAAGTTTACTCCGAACATTTATACCTACTCGATGTTCAATTTAACCGAATTACCGGGCCCGATGCCGAACGATATCGAGTAAACAAAATAACAACTAAAGAACATCTAAAAAACAATCCACCAGAGCAATACTAAAGATAAACTCGGCTTTAATCTCATTTCATAAGAACAACTTTCAGCGGCACCCCGCATGCTGCGCGGTAAAGGCGCTAAAGTCTCACTCGACAGTCACTAAACCATGGCAACAACAGCTTTCTTTGTGCCTTAAACAATTTCAACACGAACAAGAATTAAATACTAAGGCCTAAATTGAGCTGTCATATCAATGTCATTACAACGTGCAATAATTTTTACCGTGAAATATGAAATATTTTGCTTTAGCTTATTATTAACTTTAGGTAAAAAGAAGTTGTACCAACAGCGGTACAGTTATCTGGAATGTTGAAAATGTCACACTCATTTGAATTTGATGAAGATGATGCGCCATGGGGCGATAACATCAAGGGAAAACCAAAATCGAAAAAAGTAAAACAACGTCGTCGTGATATTAAACGCCGTTACTTTGACGATAACGCTGAAGTGGAGTTTGCACCTGCTAAGTGGAAATAAACTAATAAGGTTTTCTCATCAAGTTTAAAAAGCAAGTTGCTCGCAACTTGCTTTTTTGTTGCAAAAAAATGGCCTTGAGTAATTCAAGACCATCTTTATATCAAAACACATGTTATGGTTAATTGGGTTTTAAACCAAATTTTTATAGGTAAAGTATTGAAGCCAAACCTAAAAAAGTGAAAAAACCAACAACATCAGTAACCGTAGTTAAAATCACAGAACCCGATAACGCAGCATCTTGGTTAAAACGCTGTAACACCATTGGCACCATGACCCCAGCAATGGCGGCGACTGCCATGTTGATCAAAATCGCACAGGCAATCACGATCCCCATAACATTGTCTCCAAACCACCAGCCCGCAATGATCCCAATAACTATGGCCCATAAGGTGCCATTGAGTGCGCCAATACCCAGTTCGTTTTTCATTAACGACATCACGTTACCCGCGGTAATTTGACCCATCGCCATACCACGGATCATCAGCGTTAATGATTGACTCCCGGCAATCCCCCCCATAGAAGCAACAATAGGCATCAACACCGCCAATGCAACCACTTGAGATAATACATTTTCAAACATACCAATCGTAGCAGACGCTAAAAAGGCCGTGAGTAAGTTAATCCCTAGCCATACCGCACGGCGCTTGGCACCTACAACAATCGGCGCAAATAAATCGTCATGCTCATCCATACCGGCTGTTGCCATTAACTGCGCTTCATAATGTTCACGCACTAAAGCTGTCGCAGTACGAAGTGTCATACGGCCAATCAAAATGCCCTCTTCATCGACCACGGGCAATTCAAGTTCACGACTGTGCTCAATGGCCTCTGCGGCTTCAATCAAAGACGAGTCAGCGGAGATAACACGGCTGTCATCCCACTTTAATGATTGCAGAATAGTGTTTGTGTCGGCCGTTTTAAATACATCGTAACGACGCACTGTACCTAAATATTTATCATTGTTGTCCACTAAAAATAAGTGGTCATTACAATCTAAATCGATACGTCTAAAAAATCGCTGCCCTTGCGCCACCGTAGAGGTTGGATTTAATGCTAGCATTTGGTGATCAGCATAACGACCAATTTCATTTTCAGTATATTGATCGTATAGCTCAAAGTGTTTACGTTGACGCTCACCCATCTGTGCCAAAGCACGATCGGTGATATTGTCGGGTAACGAGTCACTCCACTCAATGAGATCTTCTGGACTTAATTGCGAAAAGAGTAAATCCAGTTCCTCGTCGGGCATTTTCTTTAAAATGCCTAAACGAGGATCTGCACGCATTAAGTTAAGGACATCGACACGCTCTTCTACGTCAACTTGTTGCCAACGTTCATAACGTTCATCAAGTGGTAACGATTCGAGTAATAGTGCGATGGTGCCGGGTTCAGCATCGATAAGGATTTCGCTAAACACTTCGGCCTGCTCTTCTCCTTCAACTTCAGTGAGTTGAAGCACCACCTGACTAACATCAGCTTGTGGGGATGAGTTTAAGTCGATTTCATCAGAGTTAAGTTCGTTCTTTAAATCATTCATAAGCCCGCCCCTAATTCTCTATAGCCAAATAAGCGCAAACTATATTGAAATTGTTATTGATAAGCAAATAGATAAATTAAATTGCACGCAACTTAATTGCTAACTATTAAGATCTATATTATAGTCAATATTTTACACTAAGGAGTTCGTTGATGAGCAATGCTATTTATCCAATCACAGTAAAAAATATTAAAGGCAATGACGTTGCCATGGAAACGTTCAAAGATAAGGTCTTGTTGATTGTTAACACTGCCAGTAAGTGCGGATTTACCCCGCAATATCAGGCACTAGAGTCTCTTTACCAACAATACAAAGACCGAGGCTTGGTCATTTTAGGCTTTCCGTGCAATCAGTTCGGTAAGCAAGAACAAGGTGATGACGCTGAAATTAGTCAATTTTGTGAACTTAACTTCGGTGTGACCTTCCCACTGTTTAGCAAAATTGAAGTGAATGGTGCCAATAGTCATCCTCTATACCAACACCTTAAGCAATCAGCAAAAGGGTTATTAGGCAGCGAATCGATTAAATGGAACTTCACTAAATTTTTAGTTGATAAGCAAGGCCATGTTATTGAGCGATATGCACCAACAACCAAACCTGAAGAGTTGAGGACTACCATAGAAAAGCTGCTTGGCTAGCCTTTAGACTTAGGTTTACGCTTGTAAAGGTATGCAGCAAGCTTGAAAACATGAAAAAATAAGCTATTAATTTAATAGGAATAAAAAATTAATTTCAATTAAATGCATAAAAAGCTCTTAAACATTGAACTTTTTTACGTAACAACACTCAAAATATATAACAGTGAAATTACTTTTATTGTTCATCATCTCCCTGGGACTTCTAGCGCGGTCCCCTTGATCGCTAAGTCGATCGATAGGCAATCAGTTGGTTGCCTTTTTTTATGCCTAAAAGTTCATTGCGATTCCACACGATTACGTTTTTTAAAAAAATTTTCAATTTGCGTGAACTTTTAAAAAAAACCTGAGTCTTAATTTATGTAGCATGAAAGACACAGCTGATTGTAACGTTTTCATCCAACGTTATTCACCTGTAGACACAAAGATATCATCTCCATCTTTTTGTCTTGTTACACAGTTTTAGATTCATTGTTCATCATCATCCCTATTTGGGAGTGTTAACACGCTAGCGCACTGTTAATCACATCCCGCAAAGAACGACTTAGGCAACCTAATTAGGTTGCCCTTTTTTTTGCTTTTTTTTCATCAAAAAATGACTCATCAACACTAAAAACCTGCAGATAATCACGACAAACATTTAATCTAATCATCATATAACGTTGCTAAGTCACAAAAATGTAAGGCAAAAAAAGCAAATCAAACGTCATTCATTGACTAAATTCAGGGCAAAAAGAACGCTTTTTTTAATCATTTAAAAAATTTTAATCACAGCAGTGAACTTTTCCAATAAAGCCCAGTCTGAATATATGTAACGCTTAATGTGTAACGGATTATATTCAGTTGATGTGAGTGCGAGTTAGTAAAAGTAAGCTTCTCCCCCGTAGTTTAATTTTATGCAACTCAACGGTTCACCTCAACTAAGGTTAGGATTGAGTTACGGCTATTGTTTTTAATGTTTATTGTTCATCATCCCCATTGGGAAGTATTAACACGCTAGCGCACTGTTGATGACAACCCGTAAAGAGTTATTTTGGCAGCCAATAGGCTGCCATTTTTTTATCTCGTTTTTATCCTATCAACCCAATATCAACCCGCAACAATGCATCTAATTGCACTTGTAATGATGGGTGATAACCAAGACGGGCTTGATTGTAAATCGTGACAAGCTCTTGCTTATATCCTGCAACTTGTAACTCAGTAAACAATGGTCTAACAAATTTCCCTCGGCCGATTTTGCATAAATATATTGATAACTCTGGTAAAACCGGATCAAAATGATTGCGGATAGCCACCCGGTACCAATCACATGCAATGTCAGCATTTTGATGACCCGTTAATTGAAATGCCTCATCTAAGTCTAGCAACATCGATTGACTGACAACCAAAGGAAGCTTAATTAAAAAGTATTGCCAATGATGTACTCGCCATTGCGCAACCGCTAAGGTATGCGCAGGAGCGCCTCCAATAAATGCCGCCAAGGCAGCATTCACTTTATCGAAACTGGTGGAGGTTGGAGCCACAAACCAATCAGGTAATCCTTGTCCATAAATCCATTCATTAAGCACATTTAAACTGAGTTTATCACCATGTGTGACTAACAATGTTTGCTGAGCATATTCCACAAATGACTCGGTTGTAATGGCGCTAAATGCAAAGTGTTCAACATATTGGCGCAAAAATAGATCAAAGGCTGCTCGCCCTAACCGACTTTCAAGTTCATGGACAAACATAGAAGCTTTGTCGTAAGTGAAACGATTAAAGGCTAAGTTTGGATCGCGATCTTGCACATTAGCGGGTAACGTTTGCTCAGCAAGAGGCATTGACTGCATTTCTTCAACAAGCCGGCCATATTCAATCACCCACTCTAATTCAGCCTGTTCTTTACCATAAACCGCTTCAACAATTCGATTGGTAAAATAAGTGGTAAATCCTTCGTTTAGCCATAAATCTCGCCAAGTGGCATTACTGACAAGATTACCTGTCCAGGAGTGTGCAAGTTCGTGTGCCACCGTCGACACTAAACTTTTATCCCCTGCGATTAACGTGGGTGTCATAAACGCTAGCATGGGGTTCTCCATGCCGCCAAACGGAAAACTGGGTGGCAACACAATCATGTCATATCGCCCCCACGCGTAGGGTCCAAGTAAAGATTCTGCTACTTGGATCATTGCTTCAGTATCTTCAAACTCACGCGCTGCGGCATCAAGTAAGGCGGGTTCGGTATAAATACCACTTCTTGGGCCTGTAGCCTTAAAAGCTAAATCGCCCACAGCTATCGCAAGTAAATGAGTTGGGATAGGTTTGTCCATACAAAACGAAAATACCCCATCATCAGGCATTTGCGGATTGTTAGTGGCACTCATTACTGCACGAAAGCCTTTTGGTACATTGACAGTAGCATTAAAGGTAATTCGCGCTTTTGGGGTGTCTTGTAGCGGTAACCAACTGCGGGCATTAATTGGCTGAGATTGACTAAATAAATAAGGG
The DNA here is from genome assembly GCF_014648295.1 of Shewanella saliphila. Classification (GTDB taxonomy): domain Bacteria; phylum Pseudomonadota; class Gammaproteobacteria; order Enterobacterales; family Shewanellaceae; genus Shewanella; species Shewanella saliphila. The sequence continues at coordinate 36,720 of NZ_BMQV01000029.1, read as the reverse complement.
TATTGCTTCCCTAAGGTTTGCTCTGGAGTTAACCACTGCAATCCCTGCGCTGAAGAGGACGTACGATAATGAACCACTACTTCAGTGATTGTTAGCCCAACCTCAATAAGATATTGCTGCCCAACAATAGTATTAACTTCGCGACACTGGTATGTCAGTAACTGGCCTTCAAGATCAGTAATGCTATCAATGAGCAAGTCACGGCAATCAAGTATCAATGTCGATTGCTTCTGCTTACGAGTGAAAGACAAGCTCACTTTTCCGGTTAATTGTTGAGAGTCAAAATCAACTTGTAACCGAATATCTAGATGATGCACACATAATGAGTCAGTGTTAGCGCTCGAATGATAATCTTGATTTACATCCCACGGAATTGCCACATACACCTCTTAAAATTCTGAATAAATTAGTCTTTTTCAACATCATCGTATAATAAAACATGATATTCACAGAGCAAAAATAGCACGCTAAAGAAATTTATTTAAAAATAACTGATATTTTTTTAAATAATGTTGAACTTAATTCAAATACCCTAGTCTGAATATATGAACCGAATTTGCATTACTTATTTTTTGTAGCTAGTAGCGTTTTTTTGTTCATCATCATTCTCCTATTGGATAGTAAAGATAATCTATCAACAGTATTGCCCTTAGCAATAGCAGCAACCTCAATGTTAGGTTGCTTTTTTTTGTCTTTTTTCGATATAAAACAGACACAAAAAAGGCCTCAAAAGAGGCCTTTTTAATTTGAATAGCTAGATGTTAAAGCTTAACACCTAACTTTTCTAAATCTTTTTTTACCACTGTCGTTGGTAGTGAAACATAACCATCTTTTAACACAACCTGCTGACCTTGCTGAGAAAGAATGTAACGTAAAAACTCACGATCCATAGGCGCTAGATCTTTATTTGGGTGCTTGTTCACGTAAACATAGAGGTAACGTGATAATGGGTAAGTACCGTTAGCAGCATTTTCAGCGTTTGCTTCAATAAACTTATCACCTTTCTTAGAGATAGCTACCGCTTTCACACCAGCAGTTTTGTAACCAATACCTGAGTAACCAATCGCATTTAAAGATTGTGATACAGACTGAACAACAGAAGCTGAACCAGGTTGCTCGTTAACGTTAGAGCGGAAATCACCTTTACAAAGGGCTACTTTCTTAAAGTATCCATAAGTACCAGAAACTGAGTTACGACCGTATAACTGAACATCTTTTGCACTCCAGTTACCGTCTAAACCAACATCACTCCAACGTGAAACATCATCACCGCCACACTTAAGTGTAGAAGAGAAAATACCGTCAACTTGTTCAAGGCTTAAGCCATCGATAGGGTTATCTTTATGAACAAAAACAGCTAAAGCATCGATTGCCACACGAACAGCTGTTGGCTTGTAGCCATAATGCTTTTCAAATGCTTCAATTTCGTTAGGCTTCATTTTGCGGCTCATTGGGCCAAACTGAGAAGTACCTTCAGTAAGTGCTGGAGGCGCAGTTGAAGAACCAGCTGCTTGAATTTGGATGTTCACGTTTGGATAGATGTGCTTAAACTCTTCAGCCCATAACGTCATCATGTTTGCTAAAGTGTCTGAACCAACAGAAGACAAGTTACCAGAAACACCACTTGTTTTTTCGTACACTGGTAAAGTTTGGTCAATAGCAGCCATAGATGCTGCTGAGAATACACCAGCGGCTGTTAGGGTAATCGCGCCGACAAGTTTTTTCAGTTTCATTGTATTGCTCCAGTATTATGCTTACTAATGTTTTTAAAACGTAGTCAGTATCGACCTCATTGATGACAAGTCTATGACGCAGACATGACAGTTATATGACACAGGTAATAAAACTGTCTTATGGGTAAGTAACACACTACAACCCTTACTAATCAACAGCTTAAATAAAATACATTACACCTTTGAGCCTAAACTTTATCCCGTAGGCACGATTTATCTCGGAAATGACTAAAATAGGACGTGTTTTATGACAGTAAATATCTTATACCAATTCAAGGTATGCCTATCTTGGAACAAAATTAAACTTACTTGAAATAACGCAGAAATAAAAAAAGCAGCCAAGCTGCTTTTTAGATATCGCTATTGCCTATCAAGCAAGTGGAGCGGAATAATAAAACTAAAAGTACTGCCCTTGCCATACTCACTGGTCACATTAAGCTCACTGTGATGATGACTTAGCGCATGCTTAGCAATCGCCAATCCTAATCCTGTACCACCGGTTTTACTTGACCGCGCATCGTCAACTCGATAAAAACGCTCAGTTAATCGGTTAATATGCTGCGGCGCTATGCCGACACCGGTATCTTTAACTGAAAATAACCCTCCGGTCGCAACGCTACGCCACGTCACCGTAATCACCCCACCTGGAGCGGTGTAACGCAGTGCATTGGAGATTAAATTAGAACATGCACTTCTTAGTTGTACTTCATTACCATGAGTGTTTAATCCCGCTTCACAATTAAACACTAAAGTATATTCATCACCTGCAAGTGCTTTAGCTTCTTCTTTTAATATGTCCATCATCAACTTCATGTTGACGGTTTTCGATAAATCAACATCAACGGCATCTTCAATCCGCGACAAGGCTAATAGTTGCTCTACCATCGATTGCATTCTTAGGGTTTGCTGCTGCATTAACGACAACGGCTTTTGATTTGGGGAGTCGTCTTCCTCCATGCTTTGCATAATCTCTAAATAACCTTGTAACACGGTTAAAGGTGTTTTAAGTTCATGCGATACGTTAGCAACAAAATCTTTGCGCATCCCCTCTAATTGATGGATACGAGTAATATCACGGGCAATCAATAACAATTGCCTATCACCATAAATCATCAAACGAATTTCGAGTAAGCGTTTATCTGAAACAGGAGACGGCATTTCAAGCGGTTCTTTAAAATCTGCTCTTTTAAGATAATCAGAAAAGTCAGGGTGTCGAATAAGGTTATCAATTCGCTGCCCACTATCTTGCGGCCACACAAACCCTAAAATTAATTGAGCCAGTTTGTTACACCACAAAATGTTAAGTTCAGCATCGAGCACCACAGCAGCATCAGGCAACGCCTCTGCACCTTGACGAAAACGCGCAAGTAACGTCGCTAATTGCCCTACGCGACGGCGGTTTTTACCTTGTAAACGATAAATACCATTAAATACGCCTTCCCAACTGCCCTGACCTTGAGGCGGCGTTAACTTTTTGTCTTTCCATAACCAAAAGTTTAGCCGGGTAATTTGACGATAATGCCAAGCAAGTAAACCAATGGTCCCCAATAAAGTGACGATGGCAATATGGCCTACTAAAGCACCCACGCACAGAAATAAAGTCAGTAACAGTGCTAAACGAAAAAATAACCGGAATCCAGAATACGAGTTAAGCATAAGCAACCTAATTGCGAAAAGTAACGCAGCCAACACCTTAAGTGTCGTTACTGATTATTAGGAGTAACGAGGAACCACAAGATAGCCTAATTTAACTATTGTGGCTAGGCAACAAACAAGAGCAAAGCTCTGTTTATACAAACAGAGCTTCATGGTTGCCAAAACGCATTACATTCTGGTTGAAAAACGGTAACCAGCACCACGAACAGTTTGAATTAACTTATCGTGCCCACCTTGTTCTACCGCTTTGCGTAAACGCCTAATGTGCACATCAACAGTGCGATCTTCCACATAGACGTTGGTGCCCCAAACATTATCGAGTAACTGCTCACGGCTATACACACGCTCTGGGTGAGTCATAAAAAAGTGCAATAATCTAAACTCAGTCGGCCCCATATCAAGTACCGCCTCGCCCACCGTCACTCTATGACTGACGGGATCAAGCTGCAGTCCTTGCACATCAATGGTTTCTTCTAAGCGTGTGGGTGCGCTTCTGCGCAACACAGCTTTTATCCTTGCCACTAATTCTTTAGGCGAAAAAGGTTTAGTAATATAGTCATCAGCACCCACTTCTAGGCCTTTAACTTTATCTTCTTCTTCACCACGCGCAGTAAGCATAATGATGGGGATTTGACGGGTAAACTCGTCTTGCTTTAAACGTTTTGCCAATTGGATACCACTGCCACCAGGGAACATCCAATCCAGTAAAATTAAATCTGGGTACGGTTCTTGAAGCAACTCAATAGCTGAATCGAAATCTTCAGCTGCAGCTGTCGTAAAACCATGTTGATCCATCACAAATGTCAGCATCTCACGAATTGCTGATTCATCTTCTACTATTAAAATCCTAGCTGTCATTTTGAGTTTCTACATTAATTTGCCACAAGGGTATTATTAGACACTTTTATTACACTTTCATGATCTCAACGCTAATATTGGCAGTAAAAAACAGTTTTTGTCATAAAAACTTAATTGCTGTTAAAACCGTGTAACAAAAAAAGGGCCAAAGCCCTTTTTTAAACATGTCATGAATTGACGCAATTAAATAAGCAAATCTTAGAATTTATGTTCGATACCGATCCCAACATAAGCATCATCTTGGTCATTTGAATCAAAGGTGTTTTCAGTGTAAAAAGCAAATAACTTCGTTGGTTTACCGAGTTTGTAATCTGCACCCACAGACCATGAATCACCTTTGTTTTCCATGTCTAAGTACTGAGCTTTTAAGGTGACATTATTGATGCCATAAGCCGTGCTTAATAAGAAGCCATCATCTTTTATGCCACTATCGAGTGCTTCTTGTTGTTGGTACATCGCCCCAAGCACTAACCCTGCTACTTTACCTTGCACAGTCGCACGAGCAGTATCGTAACCTTTTACTTTTGAATCATAGGCAATTGCGGCATAGATTGAAGACGTTTTAAGTCCAGCATCTCCATACATAACAGCCATACTTACACCGTCTTCACCTGAGCTGTTATCTCCAACAACTTGGTCTGAATCGCCTGAAGCAACATAGGTCACACCCGCTTGAAAATCACCAAACTCAGGTGTGTAGTAAGTTGCGGTTTGTGCCATGCGGTTATCGCCTTTAAACATGGTTTTCAAATCGCCAGATAGATCATTAAATTGATCAACTTTACCTTGAGAGACTTTAAGCATGGTATCGTTGCGACCCACAGAAACCGCACCAAAATCACCTTTTAACCCCACAAATTGATTACGAGCGAGGAAGTTTTCTTTGTCCTCATCACCAGTATTAACCTCATACTCGATAGTGTAAAAAGCCTCTAAAGACGTGCTTAATTCGAACTCACCAGTGACACCAAAACGTGATGCATTACTTTCAATAGTCGTTTCAGTTTCACCTGAAACATCATTAGACTGCGCAGTAACATTTAATTTGCCATAAACCTTTAAGGGTTCTGCCGCATAAGCACTTGAAGCAAGCGTTGCTGCCATTGCAGAGGCTAAAAGAGTTTTACAAAAAGCATTCATCATTTCATCCTTTTGACGTATTAATCGTCATGGTTATTACGGAGTGTTGTATCGGAACGAGCGGAATTCTGCCTTGCGAATGTTTCAGAAATATTTCATTAATTAACGATTTGCTGATATTTGCTTGATACAAGTGATTAACATTGCTTGAAATACAGCTGCAATAGCGGTTTGATGCGACAAAAACCAAATGTGACAGTTTGATGAATTCTGCAGTGAGTGGTTTTTATCAAGATGTTGATAGGTGTTTTTTGTAGGTTTACCGCTTAGCATCTATCCCGTAAACTGCGGTAACTGAATTTTCCTGATAATTAATGAGAGCCTTCTATGTGGTTTAAAAATCTCACCCTGTACCGTTTCAATAAACCGTTTACCACCGACACCGAAACATTAGAAACGGCCTTAGCTGACTTCACCTTCTCCCCTTGCTCAAGCCAAGACATCAGTAAGTTTGGCTTTTCAAATGCCCTAGGCAAAAAAGGTCAGGCATTAGTTCATAGCGCTGAAAATCGCCATTTGATTTGTGTTACCAAAGAAGAAAAGATTCTACCAAGCCAAGTCATTAAAGAGGCATTAGATGAAAAAGTGGCTGAAATAGAAGATCAAGAAAGCCGTAAAGTCACCAAAAAAGAAAAAGACAACATTAAAGACGAGATCACCACCACCTTGTTGCCACGTGCATTTTCACGCCGCAGCCAAACTCACGCATTGATTATGCCTGAACTGGAGATGATCTTAGTTGACAGCTCAAGTGCAACCAAAGCAGAAGAGTTATTAGCCTTATTACGTAAAGCCATCGGCAGTTTACCGGTAATCCCATTAAGCTATGCAACCCCAATCGAATCGACTTTAACGCAATGGTTGCAAGCAGGCGAAGCGCCAGCTCCGTTTGAAATGCAAGATGAAGCAGAACTGAAATCTGAATCTGATGAAGGCGGTATCGTGCGCTTTAAACAGCAAGTGCTCCAGGAAGATGAAGTGCTAGCTCATATTGCTACGGGCAAACAAGTGCATAAATTAGCCTTACATTTTGCTCAATCTATTGCATTTGTGATGCAATCTGACGCCAGCGTTAAACGGATTAAGTTTTCAGAAGAGTTTAGAGCAGGTAATGATGAGGTGGGTACCGAAGATCCTCTCGCACGATTAGATGCTGACTTTGCCTTAATGGGCAGCGAGCTAGTTGCGTTTATTAATGCGCTTAATCAAGCTTTTGGTCCACTTGAACAAAGTGTATAAGGACATCATATGAAGCTATACGGTAGTTATACTTCGCCATTTGTGCGCCATTGCCGCATTGCATTACTTGAATCAACCCTCGATTATGAATTTATCGAAACAGATCAAGCTGCCAGCGCCACAAAATCGCCAACAAAACGGGTGCCATTTTTACAAGATGGTGAGTTAACACTGAACGATTCTAGTGCCATATTGCGTTATATTCGCCAGAAGTCTGACAAGCCTTTTATTGAAAGCGCGGTTGAACTCGACCAGTATTGCTTGGTGAACACTGCACTCGATAGCACAATCAACTTGTTTTTCTTAGCACTAGATGGGGTCGACATCGAACGCTATGAATATACGCTCAGACAGTCGCAGCGAATTGGGTCGATTCTAGTCGCATTAGAACAGCTCAAACTACCACTTCATGGTCCTTATGATGATGTTCAAATACGCTTAGGCTGTTATTTAAGTTGGGCCGTATATCGACAACGGATCAATATCGACAGCTACCCAAGATTGAAACTGTTTTTAGCGGCCATTGAGCGAGAACCATTTTTTAGTGAAACTGCCCCGCCAGTTTAATCAAACTAAATCTTGAGCAATTAAAAAAGCCCTGAAATAACAGGGCTTTTTATTATGAACACTAAGCTAACTAAGCTTCATCACTCTTAATCCACTTACCTTCGGCATCAAACGGCCAATCAATACCAAGCCAAGCTTTAAAAAAGGCTTTTTGCGCTACACTGGGTTGCTCAACAGCGGTAATCGACAATGTACCCTTTGGTTGCTCAGCCAATAAAATATTGACCTCCTTTAACCTGTCATTGCTAAATACGGTTAATTTAACCTTATCGCCAGGGTTAAAATCATCAAAACGTTTCGTAAATCCGTCTGCCGTAACTTTCAATCCATTTACTGCAACGAGCTCATCTCCCGCACTTAATCCAGCTTGCCAAGCTGGGCCATTTTTAGCCACTGTTGCCAGTATTAAGTCGTTATGTAATCCAGATAAGCTCATGCCTGTATCCACTTTGGATTTTGGCTTATCGCCATAGGTTGTGATTAAACCCGCTTGAGATAACAGTTGGTCGAAGTCTAAGCTAAAAGGTTGGTTAACAAACTCTTGCCACCAGGGTTGATAATCTTTACCAGTAAGTGTTGTTAAAATATTTTGTACATCTTCAACGTTATAACCCATCGGAATTTTAAAATTCTGATATAACGCTTTATGTACATCGCGATATGAATGCGCTAAATCACTGTCTTGCAACACACTAAAATCCAATGCCATTGAGGCTAAATAGCCTTCTGAATAAATATTAACGCTGTGGTTTACCGCATAATCCCCCCAGGTGCTACTCCATTGCCCTAAACTGGCCTCTGCAACAGATTGAGTATCACGCCCAGGATTTTGTTGATTTAACACCACTCTCTGACTTAAATCTTTGAAGAACTCTTTGGCTGTGATAACGCCAGCACGGAGCAGTAATTGGTTTTGAAAATAACTGGTTGAACCTTCTGCAACCCACAATAGCTCACTCATATTTTCGTTTTGATAGTCATACGGTACTAGCCCTTCTGGACGATAGGCTTTGACATTCCAGGTATGGATAAACTCATGAGATGCCGTACTAATAAAGCGTAAATAATCTTCACGTTCACGAAAATTAAAGCGCGGTAACTGAATAACCGTAGAATTAAGGTGCTCAGTCGCGCCGCGAGCACCATTTGTGGCATGCACCATATAAACGTAACGTTCAAACGGATAATCGTCCCAAATCATCGACGCTTGACCACTGATTTTAGCTAAATCCGTTAAAATTTGCTGGGTGTCATAATTGCCCTCCCCCCAGAAAACCACATCATAATCGCGGCCATTGGCCTCAAAATTGAAATGTTGATTAATACCAGTTTCAATTGGCGAATCTACTAATACATCATAGTTAGCCGCTTTAAATGAATGGGCTGTAGCACCTTTGTCCATTCCAGAAAAACTTTGCCAACCTGTAGGTACGCTTAAATCAACATTGACAGGTTGTAGACGAAATTCAGGGCTATACATAAAAACGCCACTGGCATCTAAGTAGGCATGGCTGTCATCGATATGACGTAAGCGGTCAGCAAGTTCATTGGCATGTAATTGATAGGTTATGGTTACTGCTGTAGGTTTAGCTAAATCAATAGTCCATTCACCACTGGCGGTGCGAGTCCAAGGTAAAGCGTTTCCGTTACGGTCTGCTGCGCTAAATAATCTTACCCCATCAGCAATCGGTAAAACCTGATAACGCCCCGTACGCCACACGGGTAAATTGACGGTCAATTGCGAAGACGTGGTACTAGGAAAAGACACGCTAACTTGCGCTAAATGGTGCACAGGTTGATTAATATCGATATGGTAATCAACGTCAGCAAATGAAGGGTCAGATAAACACATCGAAAAAAGCGCGCTTGAGGTTAAAATAGCTAGAGAAGTGGGTTTCACTCTAAGTTCCTTCTGGTATGATTCTATTTGTTTTTATTTTAAATTCCGAACAATTATAACAATCTACGCTAATTTACAAAGTGGCCATTTACGATTGATTACAAAAAGTGCCAATACATGGTTAAACACTTATTGATTTCACACACTTTTACCCATATCAATAGGGCTACTTTTATGAACTATATTAAGGATTTTTGCGGCTATGCTACGACTTGCTATTGTGTTTTTGTTATTGCCATTCATTTTTTGCCAAGTCGTGATAGCTAAAGATCTTGAACAACAAGAAATCGACTTTAGAGAAAATCCAACTAAGCTATACGCCAAAATTGCCAAGATAACAGAATTTCCATTATCGTTTACTACCCCACAAGAATTTGCCAAAGTCGCAGATGATTTAGGGTATAAACCTGATGAATTACACCGTAATTTAGAAGTGTTAGCTCGCTTGAATTTAGAAGCCAATTTGCAATCTTCTAGCAAATATGAAGATGCCGAACTCTTGATAAAACAACTTGATTCAATTGATTCTACAGCCTTTGAGCAAGCAATGGTGATTATGCTCAAAGCAAGACTGAAAGCCAGAAGAGACAAGCAATACCAATCAGTCGTGGCTGAATACATGGAGGCTTTTAATAAAATAAACTCAGACGTAAGCCTTGAAGCAATCTTATTTAAATACACCCTGCATGAACACCTGGCCAGTCTGCAAATGATGTTATTGCAACCCGCGCCGGCGTTGTCGCATTTAAATCAATACCGTGAAATTGCTTATCAACTTCACAACGATTATTTTATCGCAGAATCGGAAGCCGCATTAGGTAAATATTATAATCGTAGCGGTGACATGAGCAAATCGTTGTTACATTTCACCGAAGCATTTCGTTTAGCCAATGGCCTTAATTACCTTTCATTAAAATCACAAACATCAATCAATTTAGCAAGAACCTATCGCGATTTAGAACAGTGGGATGACGCATTAAAATATGCCCATGACGCCGCTGAAATATTGCAAAAACTAGGTAATGAAAGCTATCTAGCAGAAACGTTAAATGTCATTGCGATGATTTATGCCGCTCAAGAAAAATGGAGCAAAGCAATTGATTACTACTTAAATTCACAGCAAGTAAATGAGCGTGTAGGTAACAACATTGCCGTGGGCCTCAATTTTCATAATGTAGGTGAAGTCTATTCAAAACTCAAAAATTACCCTGCAGCAATCAGTGCCTTAAAGCAGGCCAATGATATTTTTAGAGCTCATAAAACCAATCATTACTTGGTCCATAATGAATTACTGTTTGCTCAAGTGAGTGCCGATCAACAATTATGGCCAGAAACCATCGACCATGCCAATAAAGCCATTGAGTTAGCTAAACAAAAAAAATTGATTGATGTTCAAATCGAAGCTTTAGGTTATTTATCAAAAGCTTATCGGGGCATTAATGATCTTAACGCGGCAATCGATAGTGTTGAAACCATTATCGCGTTAACTCAATCGGTTGAAGACAAAAAGCAAGCCAACAATGGCCGCTCAGAATTAACAGAACAAAAACTAAAATTCGAATTGACATTACTTAACAATAAGTTAGCACTGCAATCGGCTAAAAACAAACGCAATCAATTGATCATTATGTCATTATTGATTTTAATTGGTGTAGCCTTAATCACAGTGGTCTTTTTATATCGAAACTTGAAACACAAAACCAAACAACATCAAGCCTCGCAAATCATTAATCATCTTGAGCCTTTATCACAATCACCTGGCTATCGGGCGTTTATCGAAACGCTGGCAACCATGGAACAATCTGAACCAAAAACCTTGGCTCTAATCAATATTAACGAATTAAATAATATTGATATGCAGTTGGGACTAACTGAGTCAGTGACATTAATACATTCGTTTATGAAACAACTAAGCCAACACTTAGGCACCGATGTTTTTGTAATACGATCAGGTGTGTTTGCCTGTTATTTTAATCAACAACACGATGCCGACTTTATATATGAGGCATTGTTAACTTGTCTTGAACAATTGAAAGACGTAAAAAGCAACATCCCTAATTTTGCACAGTTACAAAATATACATCAAGCCAGCATTGGCCATATTAACCTCCCTTTATTAGGTAATCCGGATGTTAATATTAGTGCAGAGTTACATTTCGAAACATTACAATATGCATTAGCGGCAGCAATGGATATTACTGAAAAACCTGCTTATGTGTCATTAAGACCACTTAATTTTGCTCCAGCCGCTATTTTTATGCCGCCACTTTACCTGAACTTAACTCAAGCGTTGAATCGAGGGATTATTCGCGCCGAAAGTAATCGCAACAGTTTAGACATCAATTGGCCCAAATGTTAATTGTTTAATAAAGTAGCACTTATATGTAAATTATTATTATTTCTCGACTATTAGATTTGTTGCACAACATTATTGGGATATTATCGCTATAATATATACCCAATAGAGATCCTGCTTTAGCACTAGGATTGTGGCAATGGCTTGCAAATCGCAAGCGAATCATGAGTAGGCAATGCAATAATGAAAGAGTCTGAGACTACGATTTCACAAATATCGTTGATGAAACAAAAACTTCATGCGGCCAAACTCGCGCTTGAAGACATCAACACAGATCGTAATGACAAACTAAAAACGCTGATCCAGTTTATCAGTCACCTTAGTCTTGCCTGTAAAGGACAAAACTTGGAGCTCGACAATAAACTGGCTAAATTGCGTCATCATATGCAAAGTTTCGAGCAAGTCGATGAAGCATTACCAGAATTGGTCGATATTGAGCGCCTGTTAAAATCACAATACAGCCACACCATGTCGCGCTTAGAGGATAGCCGTGTAGGGTTGTCTCGAGTGATCCGTCAAATCCAGCGGGTTAACGCTGTACCAGACAAACTAAAAAAAGAAATCACCTACTTTAAGCAAGAGCTTAATAAGCCATTTCATACCGTATGGGAATACATTCCCAAAGTAGAAAAGCTAGTTTCATTTTACGAAGAGATTTTAAAACAAGAATTCGCAGGCGCTGACGACTACGACATATTGCCACAGCACATACAACTCGCTAAAGAATTGGCCGCTAAAATAGCCGAGGTTGAGTTTAGAAAAGATCAACGCGATCAAATCTTAGTCCTTAAAGAAGTCTTACTTTCAGACATCAGTGTTGATACTTTACTTGAGTCATACCAAACGATCCTCAGCCTGTTGCTAGACAACATCGCACGTGAGAAAACCGCTTCACAAGACTTTTTATTCGCCCTAAACGATGCATTAACCATTGTGCGTGATGTGGTCAACAGCACCTATAATAATAGTCAGCGTAGTGAACAGCTTAAAGGTCAATTAAACAAAGAGATTAACTTACGCGTCAACAATGCTGATGAATTGGTTACCGATGTTGATAATATTAACGAGCTTAAAACCCAACTAACTGTTCAGCTATCGTCTTTACGTGACGCATTATCGCGTAAAGAGGCACTAGAGCAACGTGAACAGGCGATTTTACGTAAATCAATTGAGTCTATGCGTAAAGAGCTCAACGCAATGAGCAATGAAGCCAATAGCTACAAAGAAAAACTGTTTGAACACCAAAAGCTCAACTTGCTTGACCCATTGACTCAACTCGCTAATCGTACCGCGCTAGAAGACAGAATGGAGCAAGAATACCGTAATCATATGCGTTTTAAGTCGCCACTGTGGATTGCGGTAACCGATATTGACCACTTTAAAACAATCAATGATAACTTTGGTCACAGTACCGGCGATAAAACCTTACAAGTGATTGCCATGGCATTAAAAAATTCACTGCGCGACAGTGAATTTGTGGCGAGATATGGCGGTGAAGAGTTTGTTTTACTTTTACCGGGCATTACCGATGAGCACATTTCATTGATGCTTAACCGGGTTAGAGAAAAAATCAAAAATATTCCATTTAAGTTTAAAAATCAGAGGATTACAGTTACATTATCGATAGGTGCTGCTCAAGTAATGGAAAATGAGACGCTCGAAGAAGCATTCGAACGAGCCGATGCAGCCTTATACCAAGCAAAAAACAACGGTAGAGACCGAGTCGTTATTGATATCTAGTCCATTCCAAACTCATTTTCTTTGGACTCGATATCAAACATTCGAGTCCAAAGGAGTTGCTTATGATCGTAAAAATTAGTCCACGTGGTAGTTTAGACCAACTGTCCCAATTAGAAGTCGAACGTTTAAGACAAGGGGCCAAAAGTGACCTCTACCAGTTATACCGCAATTGCTCCCTCGCAGTACTCGCCTCAGGCTTAATTAGTGACAGCTCAGAAGAGCTGTTTAACCGCTATGAATCATTTAATATCAATATTTTACAGCGTGAACGCGGCATTCAAATTGAATTAATCAACCCACCAATGCAAGCTTTTGTCGATGGTGAAATCATTGTGGGTATTCAAGAGCACTTATTTGCCGTGCTGCGTGACATTATTTACATCAGCAATAAATACGAAAATTTAAAACACATCGATTTCACCAACGCCAACCACATTACCAATGTGGTATTCGATATTTTACGTAATGCGCAGGCCATTTCCCCCATGAAAGACCCTAATGTTGTGGTATGTTGGGGTGGGCACAGTATCAACCCAGTGGAGTATCAATACACCCGCGATGTAGGTTATCAATTGGGATTACGTGGCCTTGATATTTGCACAGGTTGTGGCCCTGGCGCAATGGAAGGCCCCATGAAAGGGGCGACGATTGGCCATGCCAAACAGCGAGTACACACTGCCCGATATATTGGTTTAACAGAGCCCAGTATTATTGCTGCAGAGCCGCCTAATCAAATTGTTAATGAATTAGTGATTTTACCCGACATAGAAAAGCGTCTTGAAGCCTTTGTACGCCTTGGCCACGGCATTGTGATTTTTCCTGGTGGCGCCGGTACCGCTGAAGAACTGCTGTATTTTCTAGGTATTTTATTACACAAAGATAACTGTAATACCCCATTCCCATTGGTATTAACTGGTCCAGCACAAAGCGCTGAGTACTTTACCGAAATAGATGCCTTTATCGGTGCAACGTTAGGTAAAGAGGCCCAGAGTAAATACCAAATCATTATTGATGACCCTGTGCAAGTTGGCCAAATAATGAAACAAGGAATGAGTGAGGTCAAAAACTATCGCAAGAACAAAGGTGACGCTTATCAATACCAATGGTCACTTAAAATTGAGCCAGAATTTCAATTACCCTTTGATCCAACCCATGAAGTTATGGCAAATTTGAACTTATACTTTCAAGACAATAAGGCCGAACTTGCAGCTAACTTACGTAAAGCATTTTCAGGCATTGTGGCCGGTAATGTAAAAAGTGACACCATAAAACTTATTCAACAACATGGGCGCTTTAATATCCAAGGTGATATAGAATTAATGCGCATGATGGATAACTTATTAACGGCATTTGTAAAACAACAACGAATGAAATTACCCGGCAGTGCCTATGAGCCCTGCTACAACATAATAAAAAACTAATGAATAAACTGCTGATTATTGATGGATTAAACCTTGTTCGCCGTATCCATGCGGCGTTGCCTGATGAAAATGACATAGCTAACGTGCAACAACGTTCACTGGCTGCGTCGCAAAAAATGCTTAAGCAGCACCAACCCACACACATTATCGTGGTGTGGGATGGTAATGAAACATCCTGGCGCAAGGTGCTGTACGAAGATTATAAAAAGGGTCGCAAGCCAATGCCTGCCGCGTTAAGCGATGGGTTAACACAGATAAAAGCCACCTTAGCTGAACATGATATTCATTCATTTGATGCCCAATCTGAAGCAGATGATGTGATTGCGACGATTGCGACCAAAGTGATCAGCAACAATGGTGAAGTGGTTATCGTGTCTACCGACAAAGGGTTTAGCCAACTACCGATTAAAAACCTCACCTTATGGGATCACTTTAATCAGCAGACGTTTGATATCCAGCAATATGAAAAAAAGCTCGGAGTTGAACAATATCAACTACTCGATTTTATTGCGCTGGCAGGAGACACAGGCAATAAAATCCCAGGCATTGCCGGTATTGGGCCCAAATCGGCAGCTGACTTACTCAATAAATTTAGAACTCTTGCCAATTTATATCGCTCGCTTGATAACCTAGGGGCGAAACAGGCGCAAAAGCTTGCTGAGGGCAAAGACATGGCGCGGATAAGCTACAAGCTTGCTCAACTGCAAACCGATATTCCTCTCAATGTGAACTTAAAGCAATTTAGAGTTAAGAGCGCGGAGTAACTCGATTACCCCTCTAATCATAAAAAGCACATCTAAAATGATAAAAAAACGCCTCAGTATCTATGATATTGAGGCGTTTTTTTGTAGCAGCGATAAGCACTAATGGTTAATCGACCTTTTTGTACTCCTGGTACGCTTCACCCTGCTTGAGCCATTGAGGTGCAGGTTCGCCTTTTAAATAATGATCAAAATATTGTTTCATTTTAATGCTGTAATCGAGCTTATTAGGGTACTTTTTCAAGTGATGAGGTTCATCTTGATATTGTAAAAACACCACATCTTTACCCGCTCTGCGCATCGCTAAATACAACTCAACCCCCTGTTCCCAAGGCACTGCATCGTCTTTATCACCAAACATAATCATCATGGGCGTTTGAATACGATCGGCATAAAATACCGGTGAGTTTTCAATGTACTTTTGCGGAGCATCAAATAAACTGCCACCAATTCGGCTTTGGCCGGTTTCGTATTGGAATTGGCGAGCCAAACCAGAACCATGACGAATACCACTATATGCACTGGTCATATTTGATACTGGCGCCCCAGTTACGATCGCTTTAAAGATATTGGTTTGGGTGACGGCATAAGCACTTTGATAACCGCCCCACGAGTGGCCTTGAATACCCACTGCATCAGGATCGGTCACGCCCATCTCAATCAGTTTTTGCACACCGGCGGTTAATGCTTTTACCGACGAAATACCTGGGTAACCGACTTCAAAGCGAATATCAGGTAAAAAGATGGCATAACCATTGTCGGCATACCAGGCAAAATTAGGGCGATGGTTGAGCTTCATATCAGGAAATGCATGTAACCTGTCACTCATAAAGCGATAAAAGTACACCATGGTTGGATACGCTTTACCTTCCTGATAATTACTCGGCTTAATGAGCACGCCATCCATTTTAACACCATCGCCATCATGCCAATGCACTAACTCAGCGTTACCCCAAGCAAAGTCGTTACGTTGAGCATCAAGTGTGGTTAATTGAGTGGCCGTTTGTACACTATTCACATCTGCACTGTACAAGTCTGGATACAAATCATAGCGTTGTTTTGAAAACACTACAGTATCTGCTTCGGTAGCACGGGCTAATAAGGTTAATTTACTGTCACTATCGGTTACACGCTTAACAGCAGATTGCCCCACAGTTGCAGCATAAAATGCGTCAGCTTTAGTGGTATGGCTATAACCTTGTAATATGACTTTTTGACCTTGACTAATGGTCGCGGGTAAACGATTTTGTTGAGCCAGCCCAACCACTCTAAATTGAATTTTTTGCTTACGCCCTTCACCACTGGTGAGCATAAAGCCTTTATGTGACGTGGTATTAAATTGCCACATGTCATATTTATCGTAAAACGTAATGCCAGAGTCATCAGCAAGCCAAGGGCCAAAACCGTATCCGGGCGCAGCGCTAGGATAATCATGATCTTCATCGGCAAAAGGCGTAGAGATATTCTGTGTTAAGTTAACGGTACGTCCCGATGAAATATCACGTAAATACACACTGCCCTGCTGATAATAAGCGAGGAACTTTGCGTTTGGCGACAAGGTAGGCATGGCATCACTAGGCTGCTGTACCAATATTTGCTGCTTGTTGCCTGTGTTCAAATTAACCAGATACACATCGCGGTAAAACCCAGCCCAGGTGATCATTTTTTGATACGGCACATCTGAGCTTGCCAGTAAATAATCAGCTTGTTCGCCATAAGTCACATCAGGCACTGCTTGGTCGGCCAATTGCAGTATTTTATTTGAATTAAGATGCAACACCGCAAGGTAAGTACGTTTTAACTCTTTGGCGTACTCTTTCACTTCTTGTGGTTTAATTTTAGGGTCTTCACCATGCCAGACACGCAATTGCTTGCTAGCCGTTATGATCTCAGGGTTAAACACATCTTCAGCTTGTTTGTACTGAGCTAACTCAGCTTGCTGGGCCACGCTAGGGACTCTGCCAACAAATAAACGTTGGCTGTCTTTAGAGAACTGTAAACTCGAGTGTTGGTTGTATCGCCAAGCGTTATTGCCAGTAAACAATTGCTGCTTACTGGTGTTAATATCAAGCACTAAAAGGCTATGTTCGCGGCCATAACGTGCAACTGATGCATCGCCTTTAGTCAAAGCCACAAAGTGGCCATCATCGCTGATGGCAAGTGCTTCAAGCTGCTCGCTCTCACTGGTAAATAATGTCTCAGGACTTAATGAGTCAAGCTTTACTAGGGTTAATTGATGTAACGCCTCTTGCGAGTCATTTTGTAACACCGCTAACAAACCACCAGCTTTATCAAAAGCAAATTGACTCACATTGTCTAATGTTAACTGCTGATTAGTGTCAAGCTTAACCAGGGTGACTTGAGTGCCAAGATCGGCTTTATCAACCTCTTTGTCATCATCTTGTTTTTTGTCTTTACTCTCTTTTACAGGCTCATTTTTTGCAGACTCATCCGACTCAGCTTTTTTATCTTCAGGCTTATGCTTAACCAATAAATAGCCGCCATCGTGACTGAATACGGCAGTGTCGACATTATCGAACTGCTGCTGACTACCTGTGTCAGTGGCTAATAGCATAATAGAATGAGGTAAATCGTCACTTTTTTCTGTTTCACGCTCAAACAAAGGTGCTTGCAAGGTGGCTAATACAAAGCGTCCGTCTGCACTGACCTTAACATTGCTGCCACGGTCAATTTGATAGTGTTTACTGTTGTCATTAAAACGCACTAATGCACGACTATCACCACGGTCAGGCTTAGCCTCTACGGCTATCACCTTGCCATTATCTGAAATAACCGGCTGTTGCAGGGTTTCAAAATGCATAATATCGTCAATGGTTAATGCATTGGGCGCCGCAACACCGTACGCACTCACACTCAGGCACAATGCCAGTGGAATTAAGTTAAATACCTTCACAGTTTCCTCTAATTATTATCATGATGGATTGTCTGTTTGATCAATGGCGAGGCGATATCGCATTGAGCTGCATACGACCAAAGTCGTCTATATAAAAGCATCACACCGAATAAGCTATTCGACATCAATTTTCACCTTACCACTTGAGTAAGCGTAAACTAAACCTATGTCGAACTGACTGACAGTCATAGTAAAACAATCGGATTAGGATTGACTTAAAAATAACGGAAATAATGTGATAACACTCACTATTTTCTGTAAATAAACGTTAAAAGTCGGTAAAATACGCCGCAGAAAAACGACGGATCTTATCGTCGTCTGACCGTAACCTTGCTTGCGGTTCAACACTTGCAGTAACCACAACCGTGGAAGGACTATTCATGCCAAAACGTACAATTACCGTAATCCCAGGTGATGGGATTGGACCTAGCATCATCGATTCAGCTTTAAAAATCCTCGACAAAGCAGGATGTGACTTTGAATACGAATTTGCAGATGCTGGGTTAACGGCGTTAGAAAAGCACGGCGAGTTATTACCACAACGTACGTTAGACCTCATCGAAAAAAATCGTATTGCCTTAAAGGGTCCTTTAACAACACCAGTCGGCGAAGGTTTTACTTCAATTAACGTCAGTCTTCGTAAAACATTCAGCTTATACGCTAACGTGCGCCCGGTTAATTCTTTTAAAGGTACTCAGGCTCGTTACGAAAATATCGACATCATTACGGTTCGTGAAAACACCGAAGGTATGTATTCAGGTTTAGGCCAAAAAGTGTCAGACGACGGCCAAATCGCTGAAGCGACCAGTATTATTACTCGTCAGGGTGCAGAGCAAATTACCACGTTTGCCTATGAGTTAGCCCGTAAAGAAAACCGTAAAAAAATCACGATTGTTCATAAAGCCAACATCATGAAATCAACTTCAGGTTTATTTTTGAAAGTTGCACGTGAAGTGAGCCAGCGTTATCCAGATATCACCACCGAAGAAATGATTGTTGATGCGGCTTGCATGAAATTAGTCATGAACCCAGAAAACTTCGATGTGATTGTAACCACTAACTTATTTGGTGATATTTTGTCTGATCTTTGCGCTGGTTTAGTCGGCGGATTAGGCATGGCACCGGGTGCTAACATTGGCCGTGACGCTGCTATTTTTGAAGCAGTACATGGCAGTGCCCCAGACATTGCAGGCAAAAACCTGGCAAACCCAACGTCAGTCATTTTAGCGTCAATTCAAATGCTTGAGTATTTAGGCATGTCTGACAAAGCTGAGATGATCCGCAATGCCGTTTCAGCAGTCATTGAAGAAGGCGACCGTACGACGCGCGATTTAGGCGGCACTCACGGTACTACCGACTTTACCCAAGCGGTACTTGATCGTTTAGGTTAAGCACTTTTCTGCAAGCTTTTAAGCTTAACAAAAAGCCCGCTGATAATGATTATCAGCGGGCTTTTTATATTAATCTATATTGGGATAATTATGCGTAACTCACGCCCTTTTCAGGGAACAACCACAAATGCACAGTCACTTCATCACGGTCGTGATACAGGTGCTTACACTGCATTTTAAAGTCAATTTCGTTCTCAGTTAAAATGGTGCTCATGGTTTCTAAAATGGTGCTCACTTCTTTATAGCGGCTCTTCATCGGTAATTTAAGGTTAAAGATAGCTTCTTTAAACCAACCGTTAATTGCCCAAGCTTCCATTAGCTCAGCTACACGCGCTGGCTTTTCAACCATGTCACACACTAACCAGTAAATATTTTTTCGCGGTGGCTCAAAACGAAACCCATCGGCGCGGTAATGTTTAACCTGGCCTGTTTCCATTAATTTAGGATCCATTGGGCCATTATCAATTGCTGCCACCATCATACCGCGGCGCACTAATTGATACGTCCAACCGCCTGGGCAGGCACCTAAATCAACTGAATTTAAGCCACTGCGACAGCGAGTTTCTTGCTCTTCTTTGGTTAAAAACACCCCAAACGCTTCATCAAGTTTTAGACTTGAGCGACTCGGCGCATCAGCAGCCATTTTTAAGCGTGGAATACCCATAAAGTGAGGAGAGCTATTGTTACTCAGCGAATAACCCGCATAGGCTTTACCTGGGCCAATAAAACACACATGAATAATAGGACGGCGGTCGTTTTCAGCGCCAAGCAATGCGCCACTCTTTTTTAAGCCTTGGCGCAGCGGGACAGTAAATTTACGGCAAAAGGCCGACAGTTCTTTGGCTTCATTGGTGTCAGGTGTTTCAACCCGCAACTCACCACACTTAGACAACTCTGATAACGCGGCAACAATTGGACTAACACGATCTTGTTCTGGCAAATCAGACAACATCTCACCTGCGGCAAACATTTGACGGGTAAAGATGAGCGAACTTAGCGCAAGCTCTTTAGCTAAAGTATCCGCACCATCCTCTTCAAAACATTGATAAATAACATAAGCATCATTTAGGTTGGTTTTAACAAAACCACCGACATTAAGCTCTGCAGCACGTTGTTGAATTTCTGCCGCACAGTCTTTTTCGTAACCTGAACGGCAAAATAGAAATAGGTTTTTCATTTGGAGCCTTAGCGTAAGGATGATCGCGTTAATAGCGAG
Organism: Shewanella saliphila; assembly: GCF_014648295.1. Lineage (GTDB taxonomy): Bacteria > Pseudomonadota > Gammaproteobacteria > Enterobacterales > Shewanellaceae > Shewanella > Shewanella saliphila. Next base: position 15,828 of record NZ_BMQV01000029.1, on the reverse strand, counting down.
ACAATAATCCCGCTATTATACCCAAAAAAACACAAGGAAGGAGAATTTAGCCGCGGTATTATTTCGCTACTTTTGATTGCCAAATGGCGACAGCAAATAACGACCATCCCATCAGAAAACACAAACCACCTAACGGTGTAATGGGTCCAATCCATTTAGCACCCGTAAAGGCATATAAATACAGCGAGCCTGAAAACAACACGATTCCGGCAATAAAACTATAAGCCGCCCAGTTAAGTAGTTTTGAGGTTATCCAATGGCCAGAGAAGGCTAGCGCGATAAGCGCAAAGGTGTGATAAAACTGATAGTCGACCCCAAGTTTAAAGATACTAACAAGCTCTGGTGGGGCAATCGATTTAAGCCCATGCGCGCCAAATGCACCCAGTGACACCGCTAAAAAACCACTAAAAGTTGCCAGTAATAATAATCCTTTGTTCATTTCATTTACCTTTTAAGATGCTTAAACACGAACTGAAGCGATAAATTGGCTGATGCCATCGCTGGCCTGTTGTAAATTACCTTCTAGTGTATAACCCGAAGATTTACGTGGTTGCAGGCTATGATCACCATCGCCAATCCAATATATGGAGGTGTTTTCTGACAATGGCCAAGACGGCACTTGCTCACGGCCGCCAAACTTATCTCGCTCCCCTTGAACGATTAGTATTGGTAATGGGTTAGTTTGTATTGGTGATAAACGCGGCTCGCCGCCTTTAAGCGGAATAAATGGATAACCAAGGCAGACTACCGCTGCAATTTTTGCCGCAATGTCTTTAGCCTGAGCCGATAAAAATACGTGCTCAGCGCTGGTTAATATGGCCGACATTCGTCCACCCATCGATTTGCCTATTAATACGATGCGTTTGGGATTTATCAGCCCTTGTTTAATTTTCTCACCGACATCAATCAATACTTGTTCAAGATGAGTGAGTAATTTAGGTGCTCTGTCAGGGGGACGACGCTTACCATCTTGCATGTTGGCTTGCATATATAAAAAATTAAACCGATACACCTGAAAACCGTTTTTAACCAGTTTATCACTCATATTGACCATAAACTCATGGTGCATATTGGCACCGGCTCCATGAGCAAAAATAATCAGCGTATCACTTTTAGCTCCCTGCAAAACATAATCTTGCGCCAGCTCAGTTGGGCTATCCGGTAAGCAGTTCACTGCGAGACTCCTCAGCAAACATATCAACCATCCATTCTCTAAACGCCGATATCTTACCTATTTCAGAATGATTCTGTTGGCACACCAAGTAATAGGCATCTTTACTCACCAGTACTTCAGAGAACGGGCAAATCAAGCGCCCTGCTTTAATATCTGGCCTTGCCAACACACTGTAACCTAATGCAACCCCCTGACCGTGTGCCGCCGCTTGCAGCACCAGTGATGAGTGGCTAAAGATAGGCCCCTGATTAACATTCACATCTGTCACACCGCATTGCCTAAACCAAGCCTGCCAATCTTGGCGACTTGCATCATGCAATAATGTGTGGAACTTTAAATCACTGGGGTGAGTTAATGGTTTGGGGCCATTAAGTAATAATGGTGAACATACAGGGATCAGCACTTCGTTGCGTAATTTATCGGCGCGTAGCCCTGGCCAGTTACCCTGTCCATAATAAATAGCCACATCAACATCGTCGGTTAATGAATTCGTGTCACTGTCGACAGCTTTAATTCGAACATCGATATCAGGATTTTTTTCACTGAATTTAGCTAATCTTGGTACTAACCATTGAATCGCAAAACTCGGTGACATACTCACAGTTAATGAACCCACTGCACTGCGGGCGAGTAAGCGATTTGTGGCTTCACCTAGTTCAATAAAAATATCTTTAATGTCGAGAAAGTAGCTTTGACCTTCTTCTGTTAACAATAATGATCGATTCTTACGTCGAAACAATTTTAGCCCTAAAAAATCTTCTAACGCTTTAATCTGATGGCTTACCGCGGCTTGAGTCACGAACAACTCTTCTGCGGCGCGGGTAAAGCTCAGATGCCTTGCTGCAGCCTCAAATGCTTTAACAGCATTTAACGGGGGCAATCGTCTAGACATAGTGATCAGTCTCTCGTTTATTGATTAGTTTTTCTAATGATTATCGTTATTTTTTGTCGTTTGTAAAGAACACTGTATTTGGTTAAATTAGCAGCATTGAAAATACAGTTGGACAATCTCTACGAGGGAATCGGGATAGTCCGGCAAATGTGAATAATTAGCCTGGAGGCTTCCCCCTATGTTCAACCTAAAAACTGTTTTTGCTATTTCCTTAACAACGTTCATCGGATTAAGCACAGCGCAAGCAACCGAATTAGAAGCGATTGATATGGCCGACTTACATGCCGAGCTATCACAAAGCATTGAAGCGATGAAAGTTGATATCAATGACGATGTTAACAGTATTTTAGTGGCAGACAATGAAGAAGCACAAAAAACTTCTGAAGCAACTCAAGCAAACTAATCGCAATTCAGTGCACAGCCACAAAAAAACCGCATTAAATGCGGTTTTTTTGTGTTTATAAATCATAGGTTAACCCGACTCACTTGCTTTATTTGCCATAACGCGAAAAGTCACGCTATTTTCTTTCTGGAGCTCTCAAACTACACTTAACTCTTCAATCTTTACTGAAAATGGCATTAATATCGCTATCAACACTCCATTAATGGCTTCTCTGAGTTACTCAGCAAAAACCTCTAGCGTTAAATTTAAGCTAAAATGCTTAACATCAACCTCTGCTGGTTGTTGTACTTTGACCTCTTTTTCTGCCACTAATAAATAAAAGCCAGACTCGGCTGGAGTCCATTCAAAACGCCCTTCTTTATCCAATTGAACAATTGTCTCAGCTCTATAATTACGATGTCTAGTGCCGCCTTTTATAACTTTTACAAGCGTGTTTTCGTCGCTAGGTTTGCCGTCGAACAATAATTGAAATGAAGCTGACTCGGCAACAAATAAGTCATTAGGGTGAGTATCGCCACTTAATTCTAAGCCACTGCCTGTGGGAGCTAATTTGCTTGGTTGATTTAAACTAATATAAGTTGCAACACTAGATGCAGTGGTTCTACGCACAATATCGGTTGCATCACTTGGCAGCGTTGGATTTTTGCCAAATTTTCTTTGATAAGCCTGTTTAGCATCTTTGTAGGTTGTCATCGCAATATCAGGTTGCACTATTGCAATACGATAAGTACCCGTTTTCTGCAACTCAACATCAGCGACTGACAACCGGTGAAAAGCTTGCCATTGAATGCTATCAGTCAGCTGTCCGTCAGGTGAAGTAACCTTCGTTTGCAATACATTAAATAATGGTGCTAGCTCACCCGAATCAATGCCTTTTTCATTATTACCTAATGGGCGATCTGGGTGGAAAATATCGTTTGATATACTGGAGGTTAACGTAACAAATTGAGTGCTTTCACTAGACAAAACGGTATGTGATGGCAATACAAAACGCTCATGAGCGCTAGCCATTGAACTTATGCCCATTGCCGCAACCACGGCTGCAGCAAAATATAATTTGGTTTGTTTAATCATGTCTATCTTCCTTAATAAAGTAAAGGTAGTATTTTCTATTTCACTGATATCGAGATCAGCCCTAGTTCTTGCTTGCCTTGTAAGGTGAACGTTTGCGTCTTATTTTCAGCAATGGTAATTGGTTGTCGTAAATACTCACGACTTCCCTGTTCTCTTACCGATTCAAAATGCAAAACATATTCACCAGGCGAAACTTTCTGTCCATTACTTAGGGTGCCATCCCAAGTTAATTGATATTCTCCCGGCTTACGCGTAGGCCCAGATACAGAGTCAAAATTAGGAGTGTTAGCTCTACCTATTTTTCGCCACCATTGGCGTAGATCTTTAAACCACTCTTCTTGTTCTTTCCAAAATGCAAAGGTATGAACGCCTTTACGTTTAGGGGTTTCTAACCATACGGCAATATATGGTCGGTGATATGGCGAGCTGTCTATTTCAGGTACATTTATATCAATAACAACTTCAGTCGCATCAACTGGCTTTAACCACAACATGGCAGGTAAAACGGTTAATGCAATAAATAGTATTTTTTTCATTATGATTACCTATGGTTATAACGAAAGTCTGGGTACAACAAGCAAATAGAACAAAATAGGAGCAACAGTGCCAAGTCCAAAAATAACGAGCGCATTACTGCGATGTTTAACGTTTTGCAACAGAATGAATAACCCAGTAAGACTGAACAACAACATCAAAATGGCCGAAATATCAATGAGTCCACTCCAAAACATCCCACTATGGCGACCTTTGTGTAAGTCATTGATTAGCGAAACAAAACCATCTTTTCGAAATTCAATTTCAATTAAGTTGTCATCAACATAAACCGTGACAAATGTGTAGCCCGCAGGCATTGGGTAGTCATAGGTAATTTCTGCAGTATCAACCAACACATCAATATTTCTTGGTGAATGAAGCCCTGTTTTTTGCTCAACAAAATGTTGAATGGCGTTCAGTGGCAGTTCCTGTTGCTGTTGTACTTTTTCAATCAGCTCTTGTGGAAGCTCAACCTCTACAACCTGAGTTTCATTGCTATCACTCCAGCTAGGATGGTTTAACGTTATGCCACTCACACAAAAGAAAATCAGCAAACTAAATACTGCGGCGGATATATAAATATGCAACCATCGACACAAGCTAAAAATACGTTTAGCTTGTGTCGATTTAAGCCATTTAGGAAAAATATTAATCACTCAATCAATCGCCTAAAATTGATAAGAAAGCGTCGCTTTAATATTTCGACCTGGCTCATAGTCTGTTAGGTATAAGTCTCCGAAACGTGGGTGGAAAGATTTACCTGTTCTTGAAGATTGTGAGGCATAGTATTCATCAAATAGATTGTCGACCCCTACAATCACGGTCAGATCTGGGGCAAACTCAGGAACCCAAGATGCCGCTATATTTTGTACTGTAAAACCATCTTTAGCGTTGTCTGCCGTTGCCCCATCTAAATCGGTACCAGCATCTAAGTCATCCACGACTAAGATATCCCAATTCAAGGTTAGATTAATGCTATCAAATACATAGTTAATATTGGCGCTAATAGTATTGCCTTGCTCGCGGTCAATGCGAGCACCGTCTAGCACTTCATAGTCATCAAACGCCTTGAGATCGCTTCGAGAAGAAGAATAGGTAATCAGGCCATTTAAACCATACTTTTCATAACCTAAATAAATCTCATAACCTTCAATTTCCATATCACCAACATTGTCTTTCCAGTCGCCCTGATCACCATTGGGTGGAATACCTGCATAGTCATAAATATAATCTTCAATTTGTGTATGAAATAGTGTTGCCCCTATTGAAAAGGCATCCGCGCCTAACACACTGTCTTGATATGCAAAGGCAACTTCAGTATTAACACCTGTTTCAGCTTCAATATTTGGGTTAACCGTGTCATATAATCCAGCGCCGACAAATACTTCACCAATTTCAGGCCCTTTAAATAGTTCTGTGGCACTCAGTTTAAACACCAACTCATCCATTGGTTGATACTCAGCAGCAAGTGCAAAGGAAGTATTGTTATATACATCTGTCACTACAGTAGATTCAACATCATAATTGTTATAACGCACACCAGGTATGATTGAAAAATCGCCTATTGTTATCCTATCCTGAATATATATTGCTGAGTCTATAGCTTGCTCTGCAGAGGTTTCTGATGGACTGGTGTTGTAATCAGCTAAGTAATCGGTTTCATATTTAACAATGTCAGCACCATAGGTAAAATCATGTTCAATGTTGCCAGTAGTTAACATTGATTCACCTAGCAGACTCAAACCAGTATTCTTTGCTTCACCGGTAATAATGCCAGCAGACGATGCAAAACTAGGGTTTTCTGCATAACCAGATTCATCTCGCCATAGTTCACTCGTGTTTGAGAATATTGCCGTTTTTAATTGTGACGATTCGCCCCATAAAATTTCATAATTTAAAGTAACGGTTTCACGGGTAAACTCTGTTGGCCAAAGTAAAGGGACGCCTAAAGAATCTGTGATAGCAATATCTGTAGCTAAGCCCATATCCGGACGATAACTATAATCACCTTCGTCTTTATAGTTTTCATAACTGACCGACAAGCGTTGATTATCGTTGATGTTCCATCCAAATTTAATTAAGGCGTCATCTATATCACCTTCCAAACCACGTACCTTACCATCTGTATTCGGAATGAGAACCCCGTCAGCATCAGTTATTTTGCCCCCACCAACTTCGTAATTGTCACGTTGAACTGCATTGTAATAAGCAAGAAAATCATAATCTTCTGCGAGTACGCCATAACCGGTCAACGAATAATTACTACCAGAGTTATCACCTGCACTGAATTGTGCTCGAGCTCCAAAAGACTGACCACTTTTAAGTAAATCCCGCGCTTGCTTAGTTTCAAATCGAACAGAGCCACCTAATCCACCGTCAACAACCGAGTTGGTTCCCACGTCAATATCAACGGATTTAAGGATATCCGCATGGATCTGTAAATTACCCATATGGTGATACATGTAACTATTTTGAGTCGCCCCATCAATGCTAATATTCAAATCTTTATCATCTAGACTTCGGATAGTGATACGTTGATTCAAAGAATGTGCACCACCAACATCGACCCCTGGAATAGTGCGTAATAAATCAGAAATATGGTCCGCTTGTTTACTGGCGATAGCATCTCCACTCATATATAACGAGGAAGTTTTAACTTGTGTACTCCAAACAGTGATCTTTTCGATCGACTCATCATCCACCTTATTGTCTTCAGCTGAGAAGGCTTGGGGAGCAATAAAAAATGCAGAAATAACAAATGCTAAATAGGTTTTACGATACATAAAATGTCCTAATAGGATTATCAAGGTTAATAGTAATGATTATCATTATAATAACAATGTGTTATTCTTTTGTTCGGATTATGTTATTTGCCAAATCGTCAATTTATATTGATAAATCACCATTAAGACATCATTATCAGGAAAACATCATGTTTAGTCATAATATTGAAATATCATCTAATGCACTAGGACGTAAATTACTTAACATCAACCATGTTAGCCATCAAAGCTGTAGTAATAAACATGAAATATTGGCTATAGGAAAATTAAACTTCTGCCATTTACCCAATGGTATTCAGATACATACATGTGACGTAATAGAAAACCAGCAAGCCACCAGCTCTGTTGAATTATTACCTAGTTTACATATTAATATTTTATTTGATGGGCAAGTCAGATTTAGTTTAGGTCAACACTCGTATCATTTTGAATCCAATAAACTGAATTCACCTTTAGAAACTTCAAAAGCTAATGGCTCACCTTGCGTTGTCTTCTTTAACCTGCTTAATCGTCCGGAATTATTTACTCGTCATTTACATAAACAACAGCGGGTGAAAAAACTGAGTATTAGTATTGACAAATCGTGGCTATTAGAAAGATGTCAAAACAAACAAGATATACAAAACATCGAACAGATTTTTTCTAATAAAAACCAAGTATTACAATTAATGCATACTTCGATGTGGTTTGAATCAGCCCAAAAGATGATGAACTATAAAACGACATCGTCCATGCTTGAAAAGCTTGAATTTGAACAAAATGCATGGAAGCTTATTCACTTAAGCTTGAGTGAGTTAGAAACTAAAAGTGATGTAAAAATATTATCTTCAGAACCTGCACCACTAACGGTCAAACCTTGCTACTCACAGCCTGCGGTGAACCACTTTGAAGTCATATTTGAACAGCAACTCGCTAATGGAAGCATTAACGATAAAGTATCATTAAAAACTTTATCAGTACTAATGGGAGTTAGTATTAGCTCTCTTCAGCGTCATTTCAAAGTTAAATATAATATGACGGCAAAAGAGTACATTCGAAAAAAATGTTTAGAGAAAGCTAAAAAAGACATTATTATTAATAAATTAGCTATAGGTGAAGTGGCATTTTCAGCAGGCTATACTCATGTTAGTAGTTTTATCACTGCATTTAAAAAACATTTTGGTATCACTCCAGCAGAATTACGCAAGCAACATTTTGGTTAATTGATACTACTTATTTACATAAAGTTTTCCACTGAAATAAAACAAACCACAAAAGCTAGCTACTTTAAGAAAGCATTCTCATGGTTGCGGTAATTTACCGATCACAGGTCTTAATCTCGCCATCAATCCATTCTCCAATTAATCAACTAGATATTGTGCAGACCAAATAGGTTGATAATGTGAATAAATTACCAAAAGCTGGGTATTAATGTTACTCGCAGATATTTCATCGTTCAGTCGCCACTTGACATCACCGTGCTGAATATCCTCATTGGCGTAATTTGAGTCTATATGGCATTGACAGCATGTTCGGGGCCCCTCTAGAAAAGAAAGAAAATGGTGCAACTTTTTCGCGTACAGCAAAAAAAGCGAGCGAATCCGTTATTTTCAAGTTCGCACAGTTAGTATGATGGAACTGAGTAGCCATTTAACTTACTGATAGTGAATTTGATAATGTGGATGAAAATGAAATGAGTTTAGCCCTAAAACTTGTTAGAGATGGACTGACAGACAACAGTTTGATCTTATTTTATAAAGTTTTTTATTCATTGTGGTGATTACAGGACTGGCTGTCTATAAGCGAAATACACGTTGTTAACATTTGAAGAAACCTGCCGTATGGGAAGCACGATAAGCTTATCAGGTTAAGCCACCCAATCATTAGGCTAACCCACAACATTAATGGAAGGTTAGCCTCAACCCTCACGCTTACGGGCGATACACTTTAACGTTAGTGTAGCCTTGCTCAATTAAGTACAGCGCTTGCAACTTACTCATGACACCACGGTCGCAGTAAAGTAAATACGTTTTGCTGTTATCTAAATCGGCAAACTGAGTCGCGAGTTTAAAAAATGGAATGGTTTTCACCATCACGTTATCCATTTCTAATGGCGCACGCTCTTCTTCTTCTGGCGCACGAACATCAATGACAATCTCACCTGACGCGACATCTTTAACGGTTTCAGTTTCAGTGACTTGTTTATTCATTTCAGCTTCAATATCCCGAATGTCCATCACCACGGCCGCATCAACAACACGGTCAATTAAGTCTTCAGAGAATTTAAGCTCTTCTTTTTCAACTTTAGACAACACGGCTTTCACGGTTGGCTTTTGTGAAATAACGCCACAATACTCTGGAATTGACTTGGCAAAATCTTCAGTGCCAATCACACGGCTTTGATTAATAATATCCTGCTTGTCCATCGCAATAAGTGGACGCAAAATCAGTAAATCTGTACAGCGGTCAATCACGTTTAAATTGGTTAAGGTTTGGCTAGATACTTGGCCTAAACTCTCACCCGTAACCAAGGCTTGAATCCCAAATTTATCAGCAATACGCGTGGCAGCACGCATCATCATACGCTTAAGAACAACACCCATTTGTCCGTTATCAATCCGCTCGAGGATCTCCTGAACCACAGGCTCAAACGGCACAGAAACAAAACGGACCTTGTGAGATTCGCCGTACTTTTGCCATAAATGAAAAGCCACTTGCTTAACTCCGATCTCGTGCTGCGCACCACCAAGGTTAAAAAAGCAATAATGGGTACGGGCACCCTTTTTAATAAACTGGAAGCTCGATACGCCAGAGTCAAAACCACCTGAAATCAGCGATAACACATCTTCTTGAGTCGCCATAGGGAAACCGCCTAAGCCCTCAATACGACGCTCGACCATGTATAATTTGTCTTGATCGATTTCAAGATTCACGGTGATATCTGGATTTTTAAGCTTTACCCCTAATGCGTCAGTGTGCTGATTTAAACCACCGCCGACATAGCGTTCCACATCGATAGAGTTAAAGTCATGCTTACCCGAACGCTTTACTCGGACACAAAACGTTTTACCGGCAAGTTCATCGCGGTATTTAGGTAACACCTGTTGATAAATATGATCGACCGAATCAAAAGCGTATTCACTCACTTGCACCACATGAGCAATACCCGGAATGCAACTTAAACGTTCAGCAAACGCGTCGATGAGTTCAGGTTTATTGTCTGGCACTTTCACTAAAATTCGATCGTATAAACGTTGTACTTTGGCATCTTCATCGACTTTTTTCAGTACATTACGAATATTGGTTTCGAGCATTTTGGTAAATCGCAGTCTTACCGACTTGCTCTTCATCATAATTTCAGGGTATAGCTTTACAATAAACTTCATGGGGCGTCCGCAGGCATAACAAATTCAATAGCACAGCACTTAGCAAGCACCGAGTAAGTACTTAGCAAGGCTAACTCAAAGAGTTGTAATACGTTGATTATAAAATTGAAAAACAGCTTACAGATTTAGCACATACAGATTTATGGATAAATCGGCACCAAATGGTAAGCAATAATTCGCGGATTATACCAAATGATGCCTATTAACCAAACATATTCACTTTTTAATCATTCATTTTGTGCAGGTCGCACCATTCACAAAACATTTTGATAACAAAAAGCGCAACCTTATCAGGTTGCGCTTTGGGTATCACGACTAAAGGTGATCAACTTATAAGGAAATAAGCTTATTCAGACACGGTTATCTCGTTTGACTCTTTCGCTTTACCTTGCTCAATTGAAATCTCGACACGGCGATTACGCGTACGGTTTTCATTGGTGTCATTGGGCACTAATGGCCTGTTAGAAGCCTCTCCCACCACTTTCATGCGGGTTTCGTCAAATCCTGGCACTCGGCGCAATTCATCAGCAACCGCAACAGCACGCTGGCTTGAGAGCTCCCAGTTTGAACTGTAAAGCTCATTGCTAATGTGCGCGCCATCAGTATGACCAGACACGGTCACAATACCGGGCACGTCTTTTAATAATGCGCCAATAGAGCGCACAATAGGCTTAAATTTAGGTTGTAAGAAACCCGAACCTGACGCAAACGAGCCTTTTTCACGAATTCGAATAATAATTTGTTGGCCAAGTGATTCAATTTCAATGGCGCCATCAACAATTTCTTCGTTGAGCTTTTCGGCCATCTTTTTAACTTGTTCATTAATATTTTCTTGCGCTGATGCTGCGGCTTTTTTCACGGCTTCCGCTTCTTGCTGCGCCGTTGCGGCCGCATTACCACCACGTTGCTCACCAGATTGTTTTTGGGTACCACCTGCACTGTCTTCTTCACCGGCTTGATACTCAATGGTTGGCTGAGTCATTTCATTAGTTTGTTGGTTAATGATTTCAATCGGGGTGGGATCAGGTCTGCCCGGGCGAAACTCAAGCGCAATGACAGAGGTTCCTTTCGGAATATCTTTCACTTCAACTTTGTTTTGTACACCAAACGCATATTTCATCGAGCCCGCAATTTGCTTAAACTTCATGACGTCCATTTCTGAGAATGCTAACAACAATACGAAGAAGCACATCAGTAATGACATTAAGTCTGCAAAGGTTGCCAGCCACATAGGGGCGCCTGCTGGTGGACAATCACACTTGGCCTTAGCCATGAGTTATTCTCCGTCCGTTGTATCAATTGCACGTTGTTTTTCAGCGAGGTAATTCTTTAAAAACCCTTCAATCACTCGCGGGTTTTGACCATCTTGTATCGCCAGCACCGCATCCATAATTAAATTACGATTAAGCAGTTCTTCACCCATGCGCAGTGACAGTTTATCGGCCATCGGGATTGCAATCATGTTCGCAATGATCGCGCCATAAAGTGTGGTTAATAAAGCAACAGCCATAGAGGGGCCAATTGATTTAGGGTCGTCCATGTTTGACAGCATGGCCACTAATCCCACCAGCGTACCAATCATCCCCATCGCAGGCGCAACATCCCCCATGGCTTTAAAGATACTGATCCCCATTTTGTGACGTTCTTCGGTTAACGAGATATCTTTTTCAAGGGCATTACGCACCACGTCACCATCGTGACCATCAACCAGCATATCGACCGCTTTTTGCATAAAAGTATTGGTGATCACCGCTTCTTCTAACGCCAAAAACCCCCCTTTACGGGCAGCATCAGCCATGGTGACAGATTGTTCAATTAAATCTTCAGGTTTATCAATTTTAAACATGAAGGCTTTCATGCCGATTTTTATCGACCCTAAAAATTGCTTTAGGTTGAACTTCATCATGACAACAAACAAAGAGCCCATGATTACGATCAATACAGAAGGTACATCGATAAATAAACCGATACCGCCACTGGTCACCATGGCGCCAATAATAAATGCAAAAGCACCAATAATACCTATTAGGGTAGCTAAATCCACAACCTCTCCTCAATCGCAGTGATGACTCTGCTTTTTGTGCTCTATTAAAAACGGCTTCGCACGGTAAATTCGATATGTTATATCAATCGTATGATGCAATCATAAGGTGAATCGTTTTGCATTGCTGCAAAAGTTTCTCAAGTCATTATGATAATCAGTAATACGTGTTTCAAGAAATCATTTTCGTTAACAATTTAAAATCTTAACTCTTTATCGGACAAAGTCGGCTCAAGTTTAGCTCGATTTTATTGTTTCTAAAAAAATTCAATAACAAAGCGTGCTGTTGAGCAAATAACCGACGACTGTATTTGACCGATACGCTGGGCTGATATACCTTGTCACACGCGCAAAGAAAGGAAAATTAATCGTGGCTAAAAAACCAGAAAATCTCAGTTTTGAGCAATCGTTATCTGAGCTCGAAACCATTGTCGCTCACTTAGAGCAAGGTGAAGTGTCACTTGATGACGCGCTAAAACAATTTGAGCGTGGTATTAATTTGGTCCGTCAAAGCCAAACTAAGCTTGAACAAGCTCAGCAAAAAGTGTCTATCTTATTAAATGAAAATGATGCCGAACTCGCACCATTTACCGTTGACGCTGAATAATCTCAATTCGTTAAATTGAAGCATAGGTCTTAATACGTGTTAGCTGAAGCAATCAAAACTTACCAAAAACGAGTTGATGCCATTCTTGAACAGCATTTAAATCAACTTGATGATGCTGCTCCCAATTTAAAAGCCGCAATGTTACACGGCGCACTATTGGGCGGTAAACGCATTCGCCCTTTTTTAGTTTATGCTGTCGGTGACATGTTCAGTGTTAATATTAATGCTCTAGACAAAGCTGCTGCTGCCATTGAATGCATACATGCTTATTCATTAATCCATGACGATTTACCGGCTATGGACAATGATGCTCTGCGCCGCGGCCAACCTACGGTTCACATCGCATTTGATGAAGCGACAGCGATTTTAGCGGGCGATGCTCTGCAAACGTTAGCATTTGAAATCATGACATCAATCAGTGATGATTTAAGCCCCACTCAACAACTTGCTATGGTGAGAGTATTAGCAAAAGCAGCAGGTTATCAAGGCATGTGTGGCGGTCAGGCCATTGATCTAAGCGCCACGAATCACAGTATTGATCTACAACGCTTAACCGAATTACACAATAAAAAAACCGGGGCATTAATTAGCTGTGCCGTAGAAATGGCGTTAATTGCAGCCAATGCACCCGCAGAACAATATCAACTGATGATGCAATACGCCCAAGCCTTAGGCTTAGCGTTTCAAGTTCAGGACGATATTTTAGATATAACCGCAAGCACGGAAGAGCTTGGGAAACCTCAAGGAAGTGATGAGCAATCCAATAAAAGCACCTTCCCGAAACTGTTGGGTCTTGATGGTGCAAAGGCCTGTGCGGAACAACTAATACAAGATGCACTATCAGCGCTGACTAAATTGCCATACAATAGCCAGTTAATTGCAGACTTCGCCCGCTACATTATTGAGCGAAGATTATAATAAAGAGTCAGAATATCTCGCTATGAGTTTCGATATTTCTAAATTCCCAGTACTAGCACAAGCTAATACGCCAGAAGAATTACGGAAGTTGCCGCAAGGTCTTCTTCCACAAGTGTCTGATGAACTTAGACAATTCTTACTTCAGTCTGTTGGTATTTCCAGCGGACATTTTGCGTCTGGCTTAGGCACAGTTGAATTAACTGTGGCCCTTCATTATGTCTACAATACCCCATTTGATCGATTAATTTGGGACGTTGGCCATCAGGCATATCCACATAAAATTTTAACTGACCGCCGTGAACGTATGCACACCATTAGACAAAAAAATGGTTTGCACCCTTTCCCATGGCGTGAAGAAAGCCAATACGACACCTTTAGTGTGGGTCACTCGGGTACGTCTGTCAGTGCAGCTTTAGCCATGGCTGTTGCTGCGGAAAAAGAAGCCGAAGATCGTAAAGTGGTGGCGGTGATTGGTGATGGCGCCATGACAGGTGGTATGGTGTTTGAAGCCATGAACCACGCAGGTGATTTACACAAAGATATGCTGGTTGTGTTGAACGACAATGAAATGTCGATTTCTGAAAACGTCGGCGCGCTAAACAACCATTTAGCTCAATTGATGTCAGGGCGTTTTTACACCACTATCCGCGAAAACAGCAAAAAAGTGCTCAAAGGCATGCCCGTCATTAAAGAAATGGCCAAGCGCACCGAAGAACACTTAAAAGGTATGGTTGTTCCAGCCACATTATTTGAAGAGTTAGGGTTTAATTACATTGGCCCTATTGATGGCCACGACGTGGATTCATTAGTTGAAACTCTGCGTAATATGCGTAATTTAAAAGGCCCACAAATGCTGCATATCATGACCAAGAAAGGTCGTGGTTATGAGCCTGCAGAAAAAGATCCTATCGGCTGGCATGCAGTGCCTAAATTTGACCCTAGCCAATTTAAAAAGCCGGCAACCAAGCCAGGCTTGCCGACGTTCTCGCAAGTTTTTGGTAAATGGTTATGCGATGTCGCAGCCCAGGATGACAAGTTGATGGCGATAACGCCAGCAATGCGTGAAGGCTCGGGTATGGTTGAGTTTTCCCAGCGTTTTCCCAAACAGTATTTTGATGCAGCCATCGCCGAACAACATGCCGTAACGTTGGGCGCCGGATTTGCTTGTGAAGGACTGAAACCGGTCGTTGCGATTTATTCAACCTTTTTACAACGCGGTTATGATCAATTAATCCATGATGTTGCCTTGCAACGTTTACCCGTATTGTTTGCCATTGACCGTGGTGGCATTGTGGGTGCAGACGGCCCAACTCACCAAGGTGCTTTTGACTTAAGCTTTATGCGTTGTATCCCTAACATGGTGATTATGGCGCCATCTGACGAAAACGAATGTCGCCAAATGCTGTATACCGGATATTGTTATCAAGACGGTCCTACAGCTGTACGTTACCCAAGAGGGAGCGCTACCGGTGCAGAGCAAGTCGAACAGATGACCGCCCTACCGATAGGTAAGGGGTTAATAAAACGTCAGGGTAAAAAGATAGCCATTGTTAACTTTGGTACCACCCTAGCGGCAGCACTAGAAGCAGCAGAGCAACTTGACGCCACTGTTGCAGATATGCGGTTTGTGAAACCTTTGGATGTCGACTTACTGGCAGAGCTTGCTAATAGCCACGATATTATTGTCTCTGTTGAAGAAAACGCCGTTTTAGGTGGTGCAGGCTCTAGCGTATTAGAAACACTACAAAAGATGCGGATTATAAAACCGGTATTATTGATTGGTTTGCCAGATGAGTTCATTAAGCACGGCTCACCCGATGAAATTACCGCAGAACTGCAACTGGACGCTCCAGGTATTTTGGCGCAAATCCAGGCCTTTATTGCATAAAGGTTTACGATGATTTAAAGCATAATCGAGTAGGGTGAGGCGTCACCGCCCCATCCCTCTCACAGAACCGTACGTACGGACCTCGTATACGGCTCATGCATACTTCCATTCAGCATAGTTGCTGAACACATACCCTGTCCTATCATGCG
>NZ_BMQV01000028.1 GCF_014648295.1 Shewanella saliphila | reverse complement strand
GAGATTAGCAGCATCTATTTTAAATTCTGTTGAGTAAGTTGGTTGAGATTTCATTACTTTATACACCGTATTATATTCAGGAGGAGTTTACCTCATATCGGTGTACAGATTCATTAAGCCACAATACACTACTCCGTCGTTCCGGCAATGCTTTTAAGCCGGAATCCAGGTGTTGATTTTACGCTTTTACTCAAGGTCAACAGAAACACCTGGATCCTCAATAAAAGCACTCGAGGATGACGAGCGAAGAGGTAAAGCATTAGAGCAACGCTAGGCCAGCTTCGTTATTTCACTAATGCTCACTACTCCGTCGTTCCGGCAATGCTGTTAAGCCGGAATCTAGGTGTTGATTTTTTGCTTTTACTCAAGGTCAACAGAAACACCTAGATCGTCCCGGTAACGCTTATAAATCCGGGATCTAAGATCTCAGGGATGACGTGCGGTGGGGCAACACCTGGATCCTCAATAAAAGCTCTCGAGGATGACGGCATAGAGCAGTATCAAACACCGTCCACTACTCCGTCGTTCCGGCAATGCTGTTTAGCCGGAATCCAGGTGTTGATTTTACGCTTTTACATAAGGTCACAAGAAACACCTGGATCCTCGATAAAAGCACTCGAGGATGACGGCAAAAAAGTAAAGCATTAGAGCAACGCTAGGCCAGCTTCGTCATTTCACTAATGCTCACTACTCCGTTGTTCCGGCAATCCTGTTAAGCAGGAATCCAGGTGTTTAGTTTGTCATTCCGGTAACGTTTTTTAAAGCCGGAATCCAGGTGTTAGCTTTTAGGGTTTTAGGTCCTAGGTCCTAGGGCCTAGGTTCTAGGAACTCGCAAACTCGTCAGAGAGCGGACTTCGTCCTTCTAGAATCTAAGAAACACCCGGATCCCTGATACAAGCACTCGAGGATGACGGCATAGAGCAGTATCAAACACCGTCCACTACTCCGTCGTTCCGGCAATGCTGTTTAGCCGGAATCCAGGTGTTGATTTTACGCATTTAAGCAAGGTCAACAGAAACACCTGGATCGTCCCGGTAACGCTTATAAATCCGGGATCTAAGATCTCAGGGATGACGGGCTGTGGAATAACACCTAGCACCTAGAACCTAGCCCCTAATCCCTCGAGTCTTTAAGCGAAGCGTTTAGGCATGACGTTTTTTCTCGTCCCTTTGGTGGCTTTGGTATAAGATACTGCGCATAAAATGCGATGTGTAGTCGTTAAATTCGCTGACAAATAAGATACCCGATGAAAATAATTGCTGATGAAAACATGCCGTATGTTGATGCCTTGTTTGGCGATCTCGGTGAGATAGAATATGTTAATGGCCGTAACCTAACCGCTGAACAGGTGAGTGATGCAGATGTGCTGTTAGTACGCTCGGTAACTAAGGTCAACGCGGCATTGCTCAATAATGCACAAAAGCTTAAATTTGTGGGTAGTGCCACCATTGGTACAGACCATGTTGCTGTAGATTACCTCGCTGAACGAAAAATCCATTTTACTAATGCGCCAGGGTGCAATGCCACTGCGGTGGGTGAGTATGCATTTATCGCAATGCTAGAGTTAGCTCAACGTTTTGGTGACACCTTGCAAGGCAAAGTGGTGGGGATTGTTGGGGCAGGTAATACGGGCACTGCCGCAGCTAAATGTTTAGAGGCTTATGGCCTAAAGGTATTGCTGTGCGACCCAGTTAAAGCAGAGCAAGGCGATAACAGAGAATTTGTGTCACTGGACAGCTTAATCGCTCAGGCGGATATTATTAGTTTACATGTGCCAATTACTAAAGTTGGTGAGCATAAAACCTGGTATTTATTTGATGAGGCACGTTTAAATCAACTAAGACCCAATACCTGGTTGTTAAATTGCTGCCGTGGTGAAGTGATAGATAACCGGGCGTTAATTGCCTTTAAACAACAACGCGACGATGTAAAACTGGTGCTCGATGTATGGGAAGGTGAACCAAACCCTATGGCGGAGTTAGTTGCTTTAGCTGAGTTTGCGACCCCGCATATTGCAGGTTACAGCCTAGAAGGCAAAGCTCGTGGTACTTTTATGCTGTATCAAAAGCTGTGTGAAGTATTAGGCCTGGAGGCGAATAAATCGTTAGCCAGCTTGCTGCCGCCATTTCAATTTAGCCAGGTTTATCGTCAAAATGAATTGAGTGAAGGGCAGTTATTAACCTTGTCGCGCCTGGTATATGACTTACGTGATGATGATAGAAAGTTTAGAGGCTGTTTTGCTACGGCAGCAGGCTTTGATCAAATGCGTAAAAACCATACTTATCGTCGTGAGTACAGTGCCATTGCACTAAAGAGTGAAACATTGGTGGCTCCAGCAGATCATTCGATGTTACGTATATTAGGTTTTAATTAATTATACTGTTTATTCGCAGCGATAAATGGGCAGGGTAATGATAAAAGTACGCTTTTTTGCCCAGTTGAGAAAAAATCACTTGAAAGCCGGCTTTTTTAATACATTAACCCTAGTAAAGCACAGCGAAACTAGGGTAGATTGATTGCTCAAACAGGATAATAGGAGTCGAGCGTTAATTATGTCTCAGGAATTTAATGTAGTCGTTTTAGGTGCATCGGGCGCAGTGGGTCAAACTATGATTGAGATCCTCGAGCAGCGTAATTTCCCGGTTGCTAAGTTGTTTCCATTAGCGAGCAGTCGCAGTGCTGGCGAAACGGTCAGTTTTCACGGTAAACAAGTAGAAATTCTTGACGTAGAAACGTTTGACTGGAGCCAAGCACAAATTGGTTTCTTCTCTGCTGGTGGCGATGTGTCTGCTAAATGGGCACCCATTGCTGGCGATGCGGGTTGTGTGGTTATCGACAACACTTCACATTATCGTTATGACATCGACGTGCCATTAGTGGTACCAGAAGTTAACCCAGAAGCGATTGCAGATTTTCGTAACCGCAACATCATTGCCAACCCAAACTGTTCAACCATTCAAATGTTGGTTGCTCTAAAGCCAATTTATGATGCGTTTGGTATTTCGCGCATTAACGTTGCGACATATCAATCAGTGTCGGGTACCGGTAAAAAAGCCATTGAAGAATTAGCGGGTCAATGCGCTAAATTACTCCAAGGTTTACCTGCTGAGCCGTCTGTTTATCCTAAACAAATTGCGTTTAACGTATTACCGCAAATTGATGTGTTTATGGAAAATGGCTACACCAAAGAAGAAATGAAAATGGTGTGGGAAACGCAAAAGATTTTTGGTGATGACGAAATCGTTGTTAACCCAACTGCGGTTCGTGTCCCTGTGTTTTATGGCCACTCTGAAGCGATTCATATTGAAACACTTCAACCTGTTGATGCAGAAGATGTTAAAGCAGTATTACGCAATGCCCCAGGTGTCGAGTTATTTGAAAGCGATGACGAATACCCAACTGCTGTGACTGAAGCTGCGGGCAATGACCCAGTGTATGTAGGTCGTATCCGTAAAGATATTTCTCACTCACATGGTATAAATTTATGGGTTACTGCCGATAACATTCGTAAGGGTGCGGCATTAAACAGTGTGCAAATCGCTGAAATTTTGATTAGAGATTACTATTAATTGAGCGTTGCTCACGGTTAATTCATTAATCAATAAGTGATTTAGTTTAAAAAGCCTGCAGCCAGCAGGCTTTTTTGTTTTACTTGCGCCAGTAGTAGCAGGGCTGGCGGAACTAGTTTATAGTCGTAAATGTATCATTTTTAACATCTATACTGCCTTTTTAAGTGCAAAAGTTAGCTTAAAACCGATGTGATTTGATATAGTGATGGCATATACCCAATCAACTTGAAGAGACGTGTTTCAGAGCATCTTTAGGTTGATTGGGTATAAATATTAATGATAAAAATTGCCTACAGCCTGTTGCCAAGATGGCAACTCAATTGCGCTTAAAGGGAAGGATTGGATGACTTTGCGTACTTCTTATATTCTGGGTTTAATTGCCTGTACGACCGTTGGTTTCACCAGTTTACAGTTGATTGATTCTGCACATGCTGAAACATTGAACATCACTGG
Organism: Shewanella saliphila; assembly: GCF_014648295.1. GTDB lineage: Bacteria > Pseudomonadota > Gammaproteobacteria > Enterobacterales > Shewanellaceae > Shewanella > Shewanella saliphila. Next base: position 53,933 of record NZ_BMQV01000028.1, on the reverse strand, counting down.
TCCAAATGGCGAGGTTAAGCAGCAAGCTAAGCGTCAGTATGGTCCAACGACGTCTAGAGACACCTTTTGGAGTATTGCCCAAAAAGTCAGACCCAATGATCGCGTCAGTGTTTACCAGGTAATGGCGGCATTATTTGACGCCAACCCACACGCCTTTAGTGGTAATAATTACAACACGCTCGAGCGAGGGATGATTTTATTAATCCCGTCTGCTGATGTGATGGCTGCCATTCCAGACAGTAAAGCGCGTCGTCGCGCTGAACAAGATGACCGCCAAGTGAGTCGCCCAGCTCCAGTTACCCCACAGCCCGTTGTCACTAAACCTTCTCCCATTGTTGAAGTGGCTAAAAAGCCTAATGCAGATAAACCGCTACAAATTGTGCAAAAAACCCCCGCCGTTGAAGTGCAAACTCAAGCATTAAAACAAGCCAATGCTGCAGAAATTAACGATCTCAATAGCGTGCTAGACAAAGCTAATGCTAAAACCTTGATGCTCACTGACGAGCTTGCCCGCGCGCAAGACGAATTAATGGTCAGTAACAATGACAATCAAGTGCTTAAAAATAAAATTGAGCAGATGTCGTTAAATATTTCATCGCTTGAAGAAGATTTACAACTGCTAAGCGAAAAACATGACAAATTAAGACGCGAATACGAAAAACTATTACAACAAGTTGATAATAAAGAACCTGTAGTAGAACAACCCGCAGATTTTTGGCGCAGTTTAACAGACAACACCATGATGCTGATTATAGCAGCGTCGGTGCCTCTTTTATTAATATTTGGATTGATTTTTTGGTTATTAACTCGCCGTAAAAAGGCTGCTCAACAAACTGAAAATGAAGCTCAATCAGACGAACAAACTGAAACGGTAGCAAAACAAGCCAATACAGAGACAGAGTTAAACGATGATAACGCTGATGATGTGGTTATTCATTTAGACTCTGATGACGACGAGTCTATAGACGACTTATTAGATTTAGACAGTGTTGATTTACAACCTGAAGCCTCAATGGCGGACGACAGTGAAATGGACATGGCGTCTGAAATGTTCGTGGGTGAAGACACCGAGGATGATGAAGGTTCGTCGTTAGATGACTTATGGGCCGAAGCCATGGAAGAGCAAGACTCTGAACTGGAGCCGCTCGATGACGATGATGACTTAGACAGCCTATTAGCCGGACTAGATGACTTACCCGCCTCAACTGTTTCGTCTGCTGCCCCAGAAGATGATTTGGACAGCTTATTAGCTGATCTTGATGATGGCAGTACAAATAATAATGACGAATTAGATGATTCTGCAGAAAACGACATTGACTCGCTGTTAGCTGAATTTGATATGCCGCCAGAAACCGCAGAGCCTACAGTAGATGAGCAACCTGAGGCTGTTGATGAGTCACTATCAAATGATGACGATATCGACTCGCTGTTAGCCGAATTTGATATGCCGCCAGAAACCGAAGAGTCTGCGGTTGAAGAGCAACCTGAGGCTGTTGATGAGTCACTATCAAACGATGACGACATTGATTCCCTGTTAGCTGAATTTGATATGCCAGCAGAAACAGAAGAGCCTGCAGAAGATGAGCAACCTGAGGCTGTTGATGAGTCACTATCAAACGATGACGACATTGACTCGCTGTTAGCTGAATTTGATATGCCGCCAGAAACAGAAGAGCCTGCAGTAGATGATCAACCTGAGGCTGTTGATGAGTCACTATCAAACGATGACGACATTGACTCGCTATTAGCTGAATTTGATATGCCGCCAGAAACCGAAGAGCCTGCGGTTGAAGAGCAACCAGAAATCGTTGATGAGTCACTATCAAACGATGACGACATCGACTCGCTGTTAGCTGAATTTGATATGCCTGCAGAAGAGGCACAGTCTAGTGCAGAGGCAGATGAGACGGAATCGAGTGAAGACTTAAATGAAGAATCAGCAGAAGAATCTGATGATGATTCAAATGTTACAGCCGATGACGACATTGATTCGCTGTTAGCTGAATTTGATATGCCGGCAGAAACCGAGGCCGAGCCTCAAAGCGAAACCTCACTAGACGCTGACGACATGGCAGAGACATCTGATACGGATGAGCTACTGGCAGAACTTGAAATTGATGATAGCGATGCAGAAGCCAGTGATGAAGATATTGATGCTTTACTCGCAGGGTTAGCCACAAATCCAGATGATGAAGCCGAAGAAACACTGAACAGTGAAACCGTTAACGATGAAGATGATATCGCAGCACTCATTGCGGCAGAGCTGCAAGATGAAGATGATATTGAAGATACTACAGAGGCAGATGATCAAGACATTGATGCCTTATTGGCAGGATTAAACGAGCCGGTTATTGAATCGAGCGTAGCCGATATCAGCGCTGCTGAAGAGACTCTCTTAAATGCGGATGATGAAGATTTAACTGAGCAAATTGTCGCTGAATTAGCCGATGAGTCTGAGGAAACTGAAACACTTGCTTCTGACAATGATGATATTGACGCCTTACTCGCAGGCTTTGAACAAGACGATGACGAAGATGATATTGCTGCGCAAATTACCGCAGAGTTAGATGATAGCGACGATGATGTGACAATATCTGCCGATGTGGCAAATAGCAGTGATGACGATATAGATGCACTTCTTGCCAGTTTAGATGAACCTGAAATCGTGCCATCATTAAACCTTGATGAGCAAAACGATGACTTACAAACCACTGATACAAATCAAGTAGATGATTCAAGTGACGTTGACGACCAGGATTTATTTAACGAGCTTGATGAATACTTAAACGATTTAGACAACTCGCGTAGTCAAGCTGACGCTGATGCACAACCTGAAGATGAGCATGACAAAAACTTTTTTGCCCCAGGTTTAGATGCCTTATTGGCAGAAAGCAGTGAGACTGAGTCAGCTGATGAAACCGATACTAAAACTGATGATACTGGTGTCAGTGATGAGATCGAATCATCAGATGATGAACTTGAATTTAGTCTAGAAGATGAAGATCTAGATGCGCCTTTAGTGGAAGACATCAGTGACGAAGATGCAGAAGATGAGCTTAATGCATTACTGGCTTCAATGGGTGATGACGATGTCAGCCTGTCGTTAGATGATGATGCACAAGAAACTGATGGTTCTACTCAAAACACTGGGGCGAAAGCCAATAGGGACTCTGGTTTCTTTAATGATTTAAAAGCCAATAAATCTAAACCTGCAATGCTTGATTGGGAAAGTGACTTACTTAAGGCTGCAGAAACTGCCGTGGATGAGCAAGAGCCGCAACCTACTGTCAGTGATGATGATTTATTAGCGGCGTTTTCACAGTCGTTAACAGAAGATGACAGCGATAACTATACTTCTGAAGATGATTATCTTCTCAATGATGACAACCTCACGGTCGACGAAGCACTTGCCGCGTTAGACGAAAATGAACGCAGTAAGTCAGCTCAATATAGTGTTAGCGATGACGACTTAATGAGTTTTGAGCGTGAAAACGGCTATATCGATATTGATAAACTGCTCAATGATGCCGATGAAGACATTGATAAAACGGATCAGTATAAAGACGTAGATGTTGATGTCGGTGAAGTTAACTCGTTAATTGGCAACGCGGATATGGTTGATGTCGATGACGAAGAAAACTCAGTTAATGCTAAATTAGATTTAGCCCGTGCCTACATCGAAATTGAAGATCAAGACAGCGCCAAAGCCTTGTTAAAAGAAGTGCAAATTGATGGTAATGATCGCCAAAAAGCAGAAGTGGCAAACTTACTTAAAGGTTTTCGTTAGCCATTAACGTGTTGAGGTTCAATTGATTAAACGGCGCAGATATCTGCGCCGTTTTTTTTAACCGCAAAAATAGCAACTTATGTCACCCCTGAGATCTTAGATCCCGGTTTTATAGAGTTACCGGGACGATATTGGTGTTGCTCTATGTTGTCATCCTCAAGTGCCTTAATTGAGGATCCAAGTGTTGTTCTATGCCGTCATCCTCGAGTGCTTTAATTGAGGATCCAGGTGTTTCTTTTAACCTTGTGCCAAAACGTAAAAGCCAACACCTGGATTCCGGCTTAACAGCATTGCCGGAACGACGGGGTAGTGGACGGTGTTTGATACTGCTCTATGCCGTCATCCTCGAGTGCTTTTATTGAGGAGCCAAGTGTTTCTCTATGCCGTCATCCCTGAGATCTGTTATCAGGGATCCAGGTGTTTCTTTTAACCTTGTGCCAAAACGTAAAAGCCAACACCTGGATTCCGGCTTAACAGCATTGCCGGAACGACGGGGTAGTGGACGGTGTTTGATACTGCTCTATGCCGTCATCCTCGAGTGCTTTAATTGAGGATCCAGGTGTTTCTTTTGATTTGGACTTTAGTTTTACGGCCTTCAAGCCTAAAAGCCAACACCCGGATTCCGGCTCTACAGCGTTGCCGGAACGACGGGGTAGTGAACGGTGTTCGATACTGCTCTTTGCCGTCATCCTCTAGTGCTTTTATTGAGGATCCAGGTGTTTCTCTATGCCATCATCGCTGGCTTAAATGCGAATCAATTCTTGCGGTAATCAAGAATATTCAGGTTAATTGAGAATAAGTTTGAAAGTAGGGGCTCTTATGTCATTGACTCGTCAATTCATTAGAGTCAACAAGAGTGCCGATATGCAATTACATAATGTCTCAAATTGGTATAAACTTCGCGGCATTAATGAGTTGAGGAAATTGAAATGCGAGTTGCGTTAGGTATTGAATATGATGGTAGTGGTTTTTTCGGATGGCAGCGCCAGGCCGATGTCGTTTCAGTGCAAGCTCAGCTTGAAAAAGCTTTATCCTATGTGGCAAATGAATCGATAGAAGTCTTTTGTGCTGGCAGAACCGATTCTGGGGTCCATGGTACAGGGCAGGTGGTGCATTTTGACACCACCGCCAAGCGTCCATTAACCGCATGGACATTGGGCATTAATGCTAATTTGCCTGACACCATTGCCGTGCGCTGGGCCAAAGAAGTCGATGACAGTTTTCATGCGCGCTTTAGCGCCACTGCGCGCCGTTATCGCTATGTGATTTACAATCATCAATTACGCCCTGGGATATTACGCTCAGGTGTAAGCCATTATCATGGTGATATCGATGAAACCTTAATGCACCAGGCTGCACAATTATTGCTAGGCGAAAACGACTTTACCAGTTTTCGTGCCATTCAGTGCCAATCCAATACGCCGTTTCGTAACGTACATAAAGTCACGGTTACCCGCCAGGGGATGTATGTAATGGTTGATATTCAAGCTAATGCATTCTTACATCATATGGTGCGGAATATTGTTGGCTCGTTGCTTGAAGTTGGCCTCGGCAATAAACCGATTGAGTGGATAACTGAGTTACTGGCACTTAAAGATCGCAATCAAGCCGCAGCAACGGCAAAGCCCAATGGTTTATATTTAGTCGATGTGACGTACCCAGAGCAATATCAACTGCCTAAACTGGCACTTGGGCCGTTATTTATGTTGGATTAAGCCATTGTTCATTAGCTTAATTAACGTATAACTAACCTGCTTTTGTGATACAAACTATGACACAATATCGACAATAAAAATCAATTACCCTTGCGGTGAATCAGACTCGCAATGTAATTGACCCATTAAGTTAAAATAAGCCAAATGTTGTTATTTTGGCTTATTTACCCCTTTTCTTAACCTGAGTTAAGGTTAAACAGGTAACGCGTCAGTAGAGTTTAAATGGTATTTATATATGTCGACCATCAATGAAGTCAATGTCCCAGAGCAAGATGCTAGCCTAGCACAATGGCTAGATTATTTACTGGCTATACACCCAAGCGAAATCGACATGGGATTAACCCGGGTTGAAAAGGTCGCTAAGCGGTTAAATTTATTATCGTTAGCCCCAAGTAAAGTGATTACCGTTGCCGGTACTAATGGTAAAGGCACAAGCTGTGCGATGTTAGAGTCTATTTTGCGTCAGTCTGGTCTGTCTGTTGGGGTATATAGCTCGCCGCATTTATTACGCTATAACGAACGGGTGCGAATTAACCAACAAGATGCCAGTGACGCAGCGCTAATCGAAGCATTTTGTGCGATTGAAGCGGCGCGTGATGATATTTCACTGACCTTTTTTGAATACGCAACACTCGCCGGTTTGTATTTGTTTAAAGCTGCAAACGTAGATGTGGCTATTCTTGAAGTGGGTTTAGGTGGGCGCTTAGATGCCACCAATATTATTGATTCAACGGCTGTGATCTTGACCTCAATAGATCTTGACCATCAAGAGTATCTTGGAGACAGCCGAGAATTGGTTGGCCGTGAAAAAGCCGGGGTATTTAGGCAACATTGTCTTGCCGTAGTGGGCGAACCTGACTTACCTAAGTCGGTTAAAGATTATGCCGAGTATATGCATACTCGCTTGTATCGCGTGGGTAATGAGTTTAACTATCAAGTGTCTGATAGTGATTCTGCACGGTGGGATTTTACATCAGCGCAAAGCAACTATTCTGGTTTACCTGTGCCCAGCTTACCCTTACCTAATGCTGCGAGTGTAGTGGCGTTAATCAGCCAGGTATGGCCGCAGATCACCGAGCAGCAAATTGCCGATGGCCTAGCCAAGGCCAAACTCGCAGGGCGCTTAGAGCAAGTGAGTCAGCAGCCAATCGTTTTACTGGATGTTGCTCATAACCCACATGCAGCTCGTTATTTAGCTAACCAGTTACAGGCCTATCAAGGCAAACGAATTGTCGCTGTGTGTGGCATGTTAAAAGATAAAGATATTAACGCGGTGATAGAAACACTTGCACCGCACATTAGCCAGTGGAATCTAGTGAGTTTAGATAATCCTCGCGGGGCATCGGCGCAATTGTTATATGATGCATTGCCACAGGCGAGTCAACAAAACGCACAACTATATCAAGATATGAGCAGCGCGTGGCACGGCTTACAAAAAGACATAAACGAAGACGATGTGGTTATTGTGTTCGGTTCTTTTTATACTGTTGCGGGCGTTAAATCATACATAGGTTAATTTTTTTAAAGGGAATTCGCTTTGAATCGTCAATTTCAAAATCGTTTGGTCGGAACCATTGTGCTTGTGGCTTTAGGGGTGATTTTTTTACCTGACCTATTAGATGGTAAAAAGACTCAGGTTGTAGAAGAATTTACTGAAATACCATTACGACCTTTAGCCAAAAACACCCACAATTCAAATGGTAGTGAACAGGCAGAGCAAACTGCAGACACCATTGAAGAGTTTCAGGTGTTAACTATAGCGGAGCCGCAAGACCTTGGCAGTGATGTGGTTGAGCTGGGTGACGATAAGCCTGCAGAGGTGGTTCAAAAAGTTGACCCAAAACCACAAGTAACAACACCCGTTAAACCCCAACCCAAACCGGCAGCCGTAGTGGCGCAAACCAAAACACCAGCCAAAGCCGCGATAACCGCAGGTTACACTTTACAACTAGGTGGCTTTAATAACGCTGCCAATGTCAGTGCGCTTGTGGCACAGCTGCGCAAAGCAGGTTTTACTGCTTATACCTTGCCTGTTAAACCGGTTGACGGAAAACTGACTCGGGTATTTGTTGGCCCTGAAGTGTCTGAAGCTAAACTTAAAGCTCGCCAGGAGCCTATCTTCAAACTAACCGGATTAAAGGGCAAGATCATCGCCTACAATCCTCAAGAACATTAACTCGTTCAGACGGTAGACTCAGTGCGTGGTTGAAAATATCAAATTGATTGTTCGCAATCGCGCATGAATAATTTATGCAATCAGGGGTGAGAAACATCTCTGTCTCTGTTAGAATCGCGCCGTCTTGAACCCTATACCGGATCCCCATTTTCATGGTTTGGATTGATTACGCAATTATTATCATTATCGGGTTATCAACTATTATTAGTTTGATCCGCGGATTCGCAAAAGAAGCCATGTCACTTGTGGTTTGGTTTGCCGCTTTCTTTATTGCTAGCCAGTTTTATCTCGATCTTGCCGCGCATTTAACCCAAATGCAGGACGAGTTAGTGAGAAACGGTGTCGCGATTGCCATTCTATTTGTCGTTACCCTGATCCTAGGGGCTTTAGTCAATTATTTATTAGGCCAGTTAGTGTCTAAAACTGGCTTGTCAGGCACAGACCGTGTACTTGGTTTGTGTTTTGGTGCCATTCGTGGCGCTTTGATTGTAAGCGCATTACTGTTTTTTATGGATGCATTTACTGCGTTCCCAGACACCGTTTGGTGGCAGGGCTCAGTACTTGTACCCGAATTTGGCGTGGTTATTCAGTGGTTTTTTAACTATCTCGAAAACACCTCAAGCTTTGTACCCAAAATCTAAAATTATAAACATAAAACACCTTACAGTGAGGAACCTTACCCATGTGTGGTATCGTCGGAATAGTAGGAAAATCAACAGTTAACCAAACCATTTATGATGCGCTGACTGTGCTTCAACATCGTGGGCAAGACGCAGCAGGCATTGTGACTGTAGACATCAATGCGTTTCGTTTACGTAAAGCAAATGGCTTGGTTAAAGATGTGTTTGAACCCAAGCACATGCAACGTTTACAGGGCAATGCGGGTATTGGCCATGTGCGTTATCCTACCGCGGGTAGTTCTAGTGCATCAGAAGCACAACCGTTTTATGTTAACTCGCCGTTTGGTATTTCGTTAGCGCATAACGGCAACTTAACTAACACGCTTGAGTTAGCTGAAAGCCTGGTCAAAAAACGCCGTCATGTTAATACCACCTCTGACTCAGAAATCTTGCTTAATTTATTAGCCGATGAACTACAAGAAACACGTAGCTTGTCACTAAGTGCTGATGAAGTGTTTGATGCAGTGGCTAAAGTACATGCGCAAACTCGCGGTGCTTATGCCGTGACAGCGATGATTATTGGCCAGGGTTTAGTCGCGTTTCGTGACCCATTTGGTATTCGTCCATTGGTGCTTGGTAAGCACGAAACTGCAACCGGTACTGAATACATGGTCGCATCTGAAAGCGTGGCATTAGATGCCGTTGGCTTTGAAGTGATGCGCGATGTTGCTCCAGGTGAAGCGATTTATATCTCACTTGATGGTCAGTTATTTACTCGCCAATGCGCTGTTGACCCAAGCTATGCGCCGTGTATCTTCGAGTTTGTGTATTTTGCTCGCCCAGATTCAAGCATCGACAAAGTGTCTGTTTACGCAAGCCGCGTTAACATGGGTGCCAAGTTAGGTGAAAAAATCAAAAAAGAATGGGATGATCACGATATCGACGTCGTTATTCCGATCCCAGAAACCTCTTGTGATATCGCGCTTGAAATTGCCCGTGGTATGGGCTTACCGTACCGTCAAGGTTTTGTAAAAAACCGTTATATTGGCCGTACCTTTATTATGCCGGGTCAGCAAGAGCGTAAAAAGTCAGTTCGTCGTAAGCTCAATGCAATTAATACCGAGTTTAAAGGTAAAAACGTGTTGCTAGTTGATGACTCTATTGTACGTGGTACCACGTCAGAGCAGATCATTGAAATGGCACGTGAAGCTGGCGCTAAGAAAGTATACTTTGCTTCAGCGGCACCTGAAATTCGCTTCCCGAACGTTTACGGCATCGACATGCCGACTTCAAATGAGTTGATTGCTCATGGTCGTGATGCAGATGAAATTGCAAAAATCATTGGTGCTGATGGGATTATCTTCCAGGACTTAACTGACTTAGTTGAAGCCGTAAGAATGGAAAACCCAGAGATTAAACGCTTTGAAACCTCTGTATTTGACGGCCACTACATTACCAACGATGTGAACCAGTCTTACTTAGACCATTTAACTCAGTTGCGTAATGACGACGCCAAAGCCAACCGCAGCAAAGACATTGGCACCAACTTAGAAATGCACAACGAGTGTCATCCATAAGTTAACCGCGTTATTGCTTCGACTTAAAAACCAGCATAAACATGCTGGTTTTTTTATGGGTTTAAAATAGCTTAAAACCTAAAACCTAAAACCTAAAACCTAAAACCAAAATCGACAGCAACACCTGGATCGTCCCGGTAACGCTTATAAATCCGGGATCTAAGATCTCAGGGATGACGGCATAAAAATACGTCGCCCCGGCAATGATTCCTACTCCGTCACCCCGGCAAATGCTGTTGAGCCGGGATCCAGGTGTTGCTTTTTCTACGTCGTCCCAGCAATGCTTCCTACTCCGTCGCCCCGGCAAATGCTGTTGAGCCGGGGTCCAGGTGTTGCTTTTTCTACGTCGTCCCGGCAATGCTTCCTACTCCGTCGCCCCGGCAATGCAGTTAAGCCGGGATCCAGGTGTTTGTTTATTGCGTTTAAGAACTGATGAAGCATTAAGGGCAACAGCAACACCTGGATCGTCCCGGTAACGCTTATAAATCCGGGATCTAAGATCTCTGGGATGACGGCATAAAAATACGTCGCCCCGCAATGCTTCCTACTCCGTCGCCCCGGCAATGCTGTTGAGCCGGGGTCCAGGTGTTTGCTTTACGCTTTTACAAGCCCACAAAACGGCACTCTTCTGATTTCTAAAAGCGGACCATTCGATAATCTTGCAGCGCTTGTGCTGCTTTTTGTGGGTTCGACATGCTGATTTTTTGATAATGTCTGAGCATTTTATCTAAATAACGCTGTGCAATATCAAGCTGTTGCTGTGTGTTTACTTGCCACAGTTTATTGCCCACAGGGCTAATAAGAGTGCTAGGGTCATTGTCACGTGACGAAGCTTTGCTGTGGCGAGACACATACAATATTTCATAAAAGCGGCGATTTTCTTCAAGCAAGGTTTCATCAATTAAACGGCAATCAAGTTCAATCAATTTTTGGCGTAATTCGTGCTGATGGTGCACTGGGCAGAGCATAAAATCAATTTTCAGTTCAGAGTTATTGTGGCAAATAGAATTAACAAGTTCGATCATCAAATCGCCACCCACGCCCGCGATAATAACCAATGGTGTTTCTGGATAATCTGACAAAGAAATTTGGGCAACATCCATACAATGAACTTGCCATTGAGGAGGATTTTGCAGTGGGTAAAAGCGTTCGAGCTTACGTTCAAGCTGTTGCATCAAATTTGGCACAATATCAACAAAATGAATCGTCGGTGCCGCTTGTCTTGATAATAACGCCGCACCTAATAAACCATGGTCACAGCAACAATCCCAAATGTGCGTATAGCCTGTTGGGATCATGTCATTAAGTTGGGTTAAGCGCTGTCCAAGTTTCATTGAGCGAATCGTTTATAAAAATAAAACCCGCATTGTAATGATTTTTGCCGTGAATACTATGTGATTTGCAGCAAGATAAATTAACAGGTAATCTACACTGTAATTTTATACAGTTAATTGGCGCGATTTATGTTTTGTTCATTGAATCTTTGCTGCCTGATAATGGATTATGATTTTATATATTGCTGAAAAACCCAGTTTAGGCCGAGCCATTGCTGATGTACTGCCAAAGCCTCACAAAAAAGGTGATGGTTTTATTACCGCCGCTAACGGTGATTGTGTGTCATGGTGTATTGGCCATTTGCTCGAACAGGCTGAGCCAGATGCGTATGACGATGCGTTCAAATCATGGAAGCTTGAGCATTTGCCCATCGTGCCACAAACCTGGAAGCTACAGCCAAAACCTAAAACCCGCAGCCAACTGACCGTGCTGCGTAAACTGGTTAAGCAAGCATCATCAATTATCAATGCGGGCGATCCAGACAGAGAAGGGCAATTGTTAGTCGATGAAGTGATTTCCTATCTGGGCGTAAAAGGCGACAAACTCAATCAAGTTCAGCGTTTATTAATTAGCGATTTAAACCCTCAGGCGGTAAAACGAGCTTTAGGGCAGTTACGCAGTAATCGTGAGTTTGTGCCGTTATCAACCTCAGCATTGGCACGCAGCCGCGCCGATTGGTTATACGGCATGAACATGACCCGTGCTTATACTATTCAAGGGCGTAAAGTGGGTTATAAGGGAGTATTGTCGGTTGGCCGTGTGCAAACGCCTGTGCTCGGATTAGTGGTTCGCCGCGACGATGAAATTGCCAATTTTACCCCCAAAGCATTTTACGAAGTGCTAGCCCATTTACTGACAGACCAACAACAAGCGTTTACTGCCAAATGGCAACCGAGCGAAGCTTGCCAACCCTACATGGATGAAGATGGCAGAGTGTTAGCCAAAGGGTTAGCTGAAAACGTAGTTTCGCGCATATCTGGTCAACCCGCTGAAATCACCAAGCTTGAAGCCAAAGATAAACGGCAAAATCCGCCACTGCCCTACAGCTTATCGGCGCTGCAAATCGATGCCGCCAAACGCTTTGGTTTGTCGGCTAAAGAGGTATTGGATACTTGCCAAAGTTTGTATGAGCGACATAAGTTAATTACTTATCCGCGCTCTGACAGCCGTTATTTGCCTAAAGAGCAGCATGCGTTAGCGCCTAAAGTGTTAGATGCCGTGCTTAAAGGTGCAGCTGGGTTAGTTGAAGGCTGCGATGGCCCTAATGCCAAGCTTAAATCTAAAGCCTGGGATGACAGTAAAGTGGATGCTCACCATGCCATTGTCCCTACCGAAAAAGTCGCTAACTTATCGGCATTATCAAGTAATGAGGCTAAGTTGTATCAACATGTGGCGCGCCAATACCTTGCACAATTTTACCCCGCTTATGTGTATGCCGAAACCGCCGTTGAAGTGACCATTGCTGGTGGCTTATTTACCACCAAAGCGCGTCAGGATAAAACCCTAGGCTGGAAACAGCTGTTTAAACGAGCTGCAGCAAGCCAAAACCAATCAAGTAGCAATGAAGATGAAAACGACGATGCCGTACAGTCATTGCCGCCGTTAGCAAAAGGGCAAATATTACAATGTGAGCGTGGTGAGTTATTAGAAAAAATGACTCAAGCCCCCAAGCATTTTACCGATGCGACCTTATTAGGTGCCATGACGGGTATTAGCCGTTATGTGACCGATAGTGAGATTAAAAAAATCCTCAAAGAAACTGATGGCCTCGGCACAGAGGCCACACGGGCAGGCATTATTGAGTTGCTGTTTAAGCGCGGATATTTGGTTCGCCAGGGGAAAGCCATTAAAGCGACGCCAGTGGGTGTTGGCTTAATACGCAGTTTGCCCGAATCATCCACGACACCCGACATGACTGCCTTATGGGAAAACAGCCTCGATGCCATCAGTCAAAAACGCTTAAAGTACGATGCCTTTATGCAGCCATTGCTGAGCCAGTTAGATGGGCTAATTACTCAAGCGTCAAATCAGTTACCCTCAGCATTACAAGGTGTTGCCAGTACTGCGCCAAAGCGCAGTTTTAAAAAAACGTATAAAAAGAAGACCAAAGCAAAAGCGAAATAATGGTAATGTAATGTAGCGCTTGAGGTTTTTCTCAGTTAAAGGGGTTTGCACCTGTTTTACCCGCATACTTAATGGAAACAATAAAATGGATCTTTTAACAAGAATAAAAAACTTGCTTAAGAAGCAAAATATTAATTTTGAAACTAATTTAGGTGACCTCGAGTCGAGCAATGATTTATTTCAAATTTTCGAAAGTCTGACACCAGATCGCTTTCTTCATTATGATCCAGAGTGTATCGATGGGATCGAATCCTATATCAACGTATTTAAGCAGCATGGAGATGTGACTCTTGGCGAATTTAAACCTAGCAATATTTTTGTTACTGGGAGTATAGATACAACAGTCACGTTACAGTTTGAATATAGGGAGAGAAAAAAGAAATTTAACATTTTTCAAGATGGGTCTAGCTGGGTTACAGATAGTTTTTATGACAAGCTAAATAATTATATTCAAAAAGAATTGCAAAGTAAGTACCTGATCCTTCCAACTAATGATCAAACGATGGCTGTGGTTTATTTACCTAAAAAAGCCGCTAATACAATTAATAAGCATTATATGGGCATGAGTAGTGCCGATGATATTGTCGCGTTTTTGGTTAAAGGCGGGCTTATTGAGCATATTAATTGGGAACATACCGCACCAGATGCATACAATGGTTATACCTCAGAAGGCGAAACCATTGCGACCGCAATACTAAAAGCAAAATTACCCGAAGGCACTCCTTACCCGCCAAATCCGCGTATAGATGGGATGTTTGAAATGTTCACTGAGACAACACCTGTTAATGTTCATCTACAGAATAAAAAGGGAGAAACACCTTACCGCTTGGCACTGACTGGTGACTCCGTATTTTTGAAAAAATCTTTAGGTGAAATAAGTCAAGATTGCATCAGTTTTTCTAAGTTACTCAGTCGGGAATTGCTTTCTATTAATCCGGCAATTTTGAAAGTTATTGAGCCAATGAAAGACAGTTTGCAGCGCGCTAAATTCCATTCTCACTCTGGTTTTTGTAGTGTGCTATTTTCTCTAGAAGACAATTTCATCATTAGTGAAAATGCATTTTCTATCGAGGGTAGAGAAAACGTTGAGGGTGTTTTTTATTATGAAGTGTTCATTCAGAAAGCTGGAAACGGTAATAACACGATATTAAGAAACTTCTCTGAAACAGAAATTGAAGATATCCAAGCTCTCATCAAGCAGTATTGCGATAATACCCTTTGGCACGAGAGTTAAGCGAAAAACACGTATGAGTCTTGTGCCGGTTAATGGGTTAGCGGAGGTTATTTGGCGACTGTGGCATTAAAGTTTAATCAATGCCATAGTGAACCTTTAGCCTTTTAAATCCATATTGTAGTGTTGTGATCGGTAGCATAATCAATAAAAAATTAAAGGAGGGTGCTATGAAAAGCACACTAGTGTTAACCGTGCTTGCCGCAAGTTTATTGGCTTATGCGTCGAATGCCAGCGCAGATAAAACCATTTTGGCTGGTGGTTGTTTCTGGTGCATGGAGTCTGATTTTGAAAAACTTGATGGTGTAACAGATGTTATTTCAGGATTTACTGGAGGAAACATCAAAGACCCTACCTACAACGGCAACCACCGAGGTCATTATGAAGCGGTTGAAATTACCTATGATCCTAACAAAGTTAGCTACAAAGAACTGTTAGATTATTACTGGGTTAACATTGACCCTTTTGATGCACAAGGGCAATTTTGCGATAAAGGCTCGAGCTATTTAAGTGCGATTTTTGTGGCAAACGATACCGAAAGAGCAATTGCACAACAGTCTAAAAGCCAGGTTGAAAAGCAATTCCCCAATAATAAAGTGGTCACGCCTATTTTAAATGCGTCTATCTTTTATCCGATAAAAGGCGATGAGAGTTACCATCAGGATTACTATAAAAACAACCCTATTAGATATAATGCTTACCGCTGGAGCTGCGGCAGAGACAAAAGATTAGCAGAGATTTGGGGCGATAAAGCAACACATTAAGTTTAACGTTTAAGAGCTTTTGAGCTGTTATGTATAATCTGCGGTGTCGAATGTCGTCACCGCAGGACATTAATGGTGTACATATGAAATCGCTGAACCTCAGCTTAACAATATTAATCCAGCACGCTTTTATCTAAAATGCCTTTAGCGATTAATTGTTGCAAAATAACTCTGGTTTTTTGTTTCAATGTATCGCGAAGTAGGCGGGCCGCAGGAGTGATGGATTGTCTGCTAGGGAAGATTAACCACAGTTCTGTCGCGTTGGCACTGTATTCAGGCAGAATATTGATGAGTTTTCCGGACAATAAATCATTTGAGATATCCAGAGATGACTTTAACCCGATCCCTTTGCCTGATAGGCTCCAGCGGTGGACTAGTTCGCCATCGTTAGACACTCGATTACCTTTCATTTTAATTTTAAACTGTTCATTATCTTTAGAAAACTCCCACACGTCGTAGGTTATATCATTCAGTTGGTATAATAATCCGTTGTGGGATGCTAAGTCTTGTGGGTGGGTTGGTGTGCCGTATTTATCTAGGTAGGCTTGAGATGCACACAATAAACGAGGCACGTTACAAATTTTAAAACCATATAAGTTGGCATCGTTTGGGGAGCCATATCGCAAGGCTAAGTCGACTGAATCGCGATAAAAGTCTAGGTTGCTGTCATTAATATTGGCTCTAAGGCTGACCTCTGGGTAAGTTGTCATAAAGTCATCAATCCATGGGATCACAATATTGCGGCCAAGGTCTGATGACATCGCCAGGCGTAAATCGCCGTCAATGATATCAAGCTCACCTTTCATATTTTGTTTGGCTTGCTCAAGCATCAACATGGCTTGTTCGCATTGCGGAATGTACTTTTCGCCGGCGCTCGACAAGCGTAATTGCCGCGTGGTGCGAATAAACAACTCAGCACCTAAATTGGCTTCTACTCGCTTTAAAGCCGCACTGGCTGTGGCTGTTCGCATGTCTAAATTGGTTGCTGCAGCAGTAATACTGCGAAATTCGGCAACCTTAAGCACCACTTGTAGGTCTTCTAATAGCATGATTATCCATTTTTGATTGATAATGTTTCAATTATTATGCTGTTTATGACAAATAAAACAAGCGCTAATATAGCTTCATCAAGTTTGAACCTTATTTAACACTTATTTTATAAATATTAGCTCCTCATTAGATTATTAGGAATAACAACATGAAAGCCATCGGATATAAGCAGTCTCTACCAATAAATAACCCAGAATCATTAATCGACGTTACTCTAGCGCAGCCTATTGCAACTGGTCGTGATTTATTAATTAAAGTCGCAGCCATTGCGGTTAACCCTGCAGATTATAAAGTACGTTTAAACATGCCACCTGCTGATGGTGAAGTTAAAGTGATTGGTTGGGATGCTGTAGGCGAAGTGATTGCTGCCGGTGACAAAGTGAGCCAATTTAAACCAGGTGATCTTGTATATTATGCGGGTGACATTACCCGTTCAGGTAGCAATGCTGAATATCAATTGGTTGATGAGCGTTTAGTGGGTTTTAAGCCAAAAAGCTTATCAAATGCAGAAGCCGCCGCTTTACCATTAACAGCCATTACCGCATGGGAATTATTGTTTGAACATTTAACCATTAAGAAGCAGAGCCCAACGTCAGTTGAAAAATCAAATGAAGTGATTCTAGTGGTTGGCGCAGCGGGTGGTGTGGGTTCTATTTTTGTGCAAATTGCTAAAGCCATTACAGGTGCAACTATTATTGCTACAGCATCACGTGAAAGCTCAAGTGATTGGGTTAAAAAACTGGGTGCTGACTATGTTGTTGACCACACTAAGCCACTGACCGCGCAAATCGAAGCATTAAACATTGGCCCTGTAACGCATGTTGCTAGCTTAAATAGCACTGATGCTTACTTTGAAAGTTACATAGAAGTGTTAGCGCCATTTGGCAAGATTGCCATGATTGATGATCCAGAAGCGCTTGATGTGACTAAACTGAAGTTAAAGAGCTTGTCATTGCACTGGGAGTTCATGTTTGCTCGTTCAATGTTTAATGCTGCAGATATGCAAGAGCAAAGCCGTTTACTAAACCGTGTGGCTGATTTAGTTGACCAGGGTTATATTCAAACGACTTTAGGCCAACACATGGGCGAAATTAATGCCGCTAACTTACGTGCCGCTCATGAAGCATTAGAAGCTGGTCGTTCTATTGGTAAAATTGTACTTGAAGGTTTTTAATTTTAAGTCATATAAAGTATATATATCAACATTATAAAAATATCAATTAGACTCAAAATAGAGGATTCAAGATGTCACAATTAACGATTGTTGCCAATATTAAAGCGAAAGCGGACAAAATCGAGTTAGTGAAAGCTGAATTAATTAAACTGGTTGAAGCCACGCGCGCTGAAGAAGGTTGCATTAACTACGACCTACACCAAGATAATGCTAACCCAGCTCATTTTATGTTTTATGAAAACTGGCAGAGCCGTGAGTTATGGCAAGCACATATGGGTAACCAGCATATTGCTGAGTACGCCTCCGCTGTTGAAGGTGCTGTTGTAGAGTTTGTATTAAATGAAATGACCATTATTGCGTAGTTTTTACCGTTGCTACAATTAACATAAAAAGCAGATCATAATCATGATCTGCTTTTTTTTGTTGTAAAGTTAATGCTTGATTGGACACTCAATCAATGTAACTGATATAACAGGCATATTTATCCCTAATTTAGATTGTTTAGTGTAAAGCGTATGGAAGGGTAACAATGGAAATTAGATTTGCACAACTGCAATGCCGTTCATCGAGCGTTACGATGAATATTGATGACTGGCTTATTGAGTCGCAACAATCTTGGGGGGTGTTTAGTACCGAAGGTGATGTGGGTGAAATGCTCGGGCAATTACTGACCCAAGATGCTGTCGACAAAACCCTTGCGTATTCGGGGCAAATCACTGGGGCCGACCTATCACAGGTTGCATTTGTGTCATTGCAACAACAGCAGCAATTGCTTGAAGATATTTTAGAGCAGGATGACAGCGAATCTCTGGGGTATACCGACCCTAAAACCACTGTTTTTAGAGTTATTTATGATCAGTGTCATGATAACAACTTAAGCCATCAATTATTGCAACAGTTAGATTTAACCCACCTCAGTCAAAGCAGCTTTAGCCAATTATCTACCGGTGAAGGTCGCAGAGTCATGTTGGCCAGAGCTTTGGCGACAAAAGCGCCTTTTTTAGTATTAGATGAACCCTATGCAGGGCTTGATGTTGAGCATCGAAGCACTTTGACCGCGTTTCTTGAGCAACTATCACACACCATGCAAATGTTGGTTGTGGTATCGCGCGAAGAAGATATGCCGCAATGGATAGAGAAAATTGCCTTGTTTAACCAGGGTAAACTTGACAGTGTGATGAGCAAAGATCAATGGGTTAATCATCCAGTTATTCATCAATTAACTGCACAGTCTGGGCAGCAAAGTGAAGAGCTATTAGCACTTATTCGACGTCATCGTCACAGTGCCAAGTTTGCCAACCCGGTATTTGAACTGCATAACGGCCGAGTTGCTTACAGCGATAAGGTGATTTTTTCTGGAGTGAATTGGCGTATCGATAATGGCGTGCACTGGCAAGTTAAAGGGCCAAACGGCTGCGGTAAAAGTACCTTATTAGGGCTTATTTTTGGCGATCACCCGCAGTGCTATAGTAATGATATCGATATTTTTGGTAAAAAAAGAGGTTCGGGTGAGAGCATATGGGAAATCAAACAGCATATTGGCATGGTGTCGTCTGCGCTGCATATGCAGTATCGCGTTAACTGTAATGCCATAGATGTGATTGTGTCGGGCTTTTATGACTCAATCGGTTTGTACCAAAAGCCTACGCAACAGCAAGTGGCTATCGCAACCGAATGGTTAGCCATGTTACATATGGGGCATTTAGCTAAAACCGCGTTTAAACAGTTAGAATATGGCCAACAACGTTTATTGTTAATTGCCCGGGCAATTGTAAAACAACCTACATTATTGATCCTCGACGAACCCTACCAAGGCTTAGATTACTTAGGCCGCAGGCTGATTAAAAACTCACTTGAGCTTATTGCCAAAGAGCAGTTAACCCAATTGCTATATGTATCACACTATCAACAAGATAGCCTTGATAGCATTGAGCACTTTATTGAGTTTGTTGCCGATGATAGCCATCAAGGTTATCGGGCCGAGGTCTCTGGGCCAACGCTAAAATAAATCCTTATATATGCCATTTATTTTGCTGTACCGCTTAAGGGGCTGGCAATTTTGTGGGTAATTTTCATCCGCCAAGATCGTTAGCCCTTCATTCGATTATTAAATAAAAATTGAAAATGTTTCAATTTTTATGATGTTTATGGCGATTTAAAATATCGGTATGATGACTTCAACAAAATATGGTTTGCCAAAGAGTTGATGTCAATGAACTCAAGTGCAGCATCAACCCATCAATATTGGTAAATAAATATGTTACTCGATACGCCGATTTGTGATTTTGGCTGGAAAGCACCCGATTTCACTTTAAAAAATCCTTATGGTGATGCGTTTACCATGAGTGAACATTTGGGTGAAAAGGGTTTGTTGATTATGTTTATTTGTAATCATTGTCCTTATGTTAAAGCCATCGCAACGCGTTTAGCTAAAGACACCCAGCAATTGATGGCAGAAGGAATTAACGTGTTGGCTGTGATGTCGAATGACTATCAAACAGTTGACGCAGATTCGCCAGCTAATATGCTTCGCTTTGCCGAGCAACACGGTTTCTCATTTCCGTATTTAGTGGATGAAGACCAACAAGTTGGCAAGCAATATGGCGCAGTATGTACCCCTGATTTTTTTGGTTTTAATCACCTTGGTGAGTTGCAATATCGTGGTCGCCTAGACGATGCACGTTTGCAAGATGATCCAAATCGTGAGCCTGAATTAGTCAATGCGATGCAGATGATTGCCGCCATTAATAAAGGCCCGAAACAGCAAACGGCCAGCATGGGCTGTTCAATTAAATGGCGTTAAAGCTGTTTACTGCATTGAAAAAGCAAACCTAAGCACCATATAGCTGTAATCACAAAATAGTGCTGATTAAACGGTGCTATCGAATACCGATTTTTTAACCATACAGCTCAGACTCGTTTGAATTGTATTATCCAGATTTTGCAAATTATCAGCACTCAATTGCTGAGCAGATAATGAGCATAAAAATTTATCGATAATCCAGTTGATATCGATATCTAAACATTATTAGTTGTTTAACATTTTTACGGAGCATCACATGACCCACGCTATTATTTCTGATTTAGAAAAACGTTACACAGCAAAACGCTACGATGCGACTAAGCGCGTATCAGCTGAAGACTTAGCCGTTATTTATGATGCAATGGTGTTATCACCTTCATCAATTAACTCTCAACCATGGAAGTTTATCGTGATTGAAAGTGATGAAGCCAAGCAACGTTTGCATGACTCTTTTGCTAACAAATTCCAGTTTAACCAACCACATGCTAAAGCGGCTTCGCACACAGTATTGTTTGCTTATAACCCTAAGTATACTCGTGACGATTACGCCAAAGTGGTAGATCAGGGTATTACTGATGGCCGTACTAAGCCAGAAGAGCGTGAAGGTGCATTTGGCGCGTTTGCGTTTGTGGATTTAAACACAGACGAAGCGGGTAATAACGCAGCTTGGACTAAGTCACAAACTTATTTAGCACTGGGTAACACCATGCACACACTTGCACGTCTAGGTATTGACTCTACTCCAATGGAAGGTGTTGACAGCGAAATGCTTGGTCAAATCTTTGCTAAAGAGCTTGATGGTTTTGTATGTGATGTGGCATTAGCTTTTGGTTACCATCATTCAGATGAAGACTACAATGCTAAATTACCTAAGTCTCGCTTAGCGGCTGAGCAAGTATTGCAAGTATTGTAATGGCTCAACCGTTGTAAAACGGTACAATCCCCATAAAAAGAGGCATAAGATTCAATCTTATGCCTCTTTTTTATGCTCGGGATATTTAGTATTGATTATCAGATCTTAACGCAAACAATGGCCGCGATTAAGGCTAATGAGCTTATCGAGAATACGTTCGCCATCCATTCTAATGCCGTTGTGCTCATACTCTGAGGTGAGCCAATATTTAAGGTTACCCACCTGTTTGGCTGTTTCTAGGCTGTATTGCATTTCAACATACATATCTTCACTATAAATGGCTGCAGCCACCGGAACCTTATTCGCGGACAGTGTTTCAAGGTTATACAAACTTGGCCAATCTTTTTTCGCGGCGATTAAATCTGCTGCTTGCTGTAAAGGCTCAAGTTGTTCAAATTGTGAAAACATCCACGGATATATCATTTCGCCAGTAAATAATAATGCCTTACCAGGTCGATAGTTAAATTGGTTAAACTCGGCCCTGACACGGTGCGCAGCCCAGGCTGAGGCGTGTTGTTGGCAATAAATCGACTCGTGCATTAAGGCAAAAATGGGGTTGGTGTTGTAATCAAGAAACTGGCTAAATTGATGTAAAAATAATGGGTTTACATCAATACCATGGGGCGTGTCTATTAAGGCCTGTTCCAGCAAATAGTAAACGGCTTCAGGGCCTTGCTCCATACCTAAATTAATGCCAAGGAGCTGGAGTTTTTCAACGGTAAGTAATTCGCCTGTCGCCAAATACACTTTATTGTCGAAAATATACTTGGCCAAATTGTCGACTAAGCTGCGCGCATCTTTAAAGCGAGTAAAAAAGTCGTTATTTTTGGCAATTACGCGCTGATAAGTCGCTCGATAAACTTCATCTGCCGTGCGGGTTAATGATGGAATACCGCCAGTAATGTAAGCTTCTTTTAAGCCATCTGGCGCGGCAGATAAATAATGCAATACACAAAAGCCGCCAAAACTTTGTCCTAAAATACTCCAAGGCTCACCGGGTGACAGCTTAGTGCGGATATACTCAGCATCGCGAATAATATTGTCAGCGCGAAAATTGCTTAAATAATCAGCCTGATCTGTAGCGCTCATGTAACTTAAGCTGGTGGCATTGACTGGTGTTGATAACCCCGTACCACGTTGGTCAAGTAATAATACTCGGTACTCGGTTAACGCACGTTTAATCCAACCACTATTGCTCACAGGCCTTACGGCAGCAAAGCCTGGGCCGCCTTGGAAAAACACTAAATAAGGCAGTTGCTTATGTTGATTTTCAACGCTAACGATTTCTCTCACAAAGACGGTAATTTGCTTACTGGGACTTTGTTGGTAATCGAGCGGTACCGAGAAAAAATGTTTACGAACTTTGATGTCTGATAAGGTGTTATCAATGTGCATATATCGCCTACTGAGTCTTTGCGGGTTGCAATCGCATTTTTTTATTACTTATATTGTACATCAACAATGCAAAGCTTGATGGGTATCACATTAAAAAGCTATCTAGATCAACACTGCCTAGGTAAAATTAACTGATAATCAACATATGATCATAAGCGCGAGGTTGTCGATGAAGTATCAAATCATCCCTGTCACCCCTTTTCAACAAAACTGCAGTGTTATTTGGTGTGAAAAAACCTTAAAAGCAGCGGTGGTTGACCCAGGTGGCGATATAGAACGCATTTTGGCGGAAGTGACCAAATTGGGGTTAACAGTGGAGAAAATTTTACTGACTCACGGCCATATTGATCATGTTGGTGGCGCTGCCAGTTTAGCGGCTAATTTATCGGTGCCCATTATTGGCCCGCATGAGGCAGATAAATTTTGGTTAGAAAACTTAGTGAAGCAGAGTCAAAATTTCGGTTTTCCGCGTACAGAACCCTTTGAACCCACGCAGTATCTTAAAGAAGGCGATGAGGTGAGCGTTGGTGAGCAAACCTTAAGTGTATTGCATTGCCCAGGCCATACTCCGGGCCATATTGTGTTTTACAACGCCAGTTCAAATTTAGCCTGGGTGGGGGATGTGTTGTTTCGTGGCTCCATTGGTCGTACTGATTTTCCGCAGTCTAATCACCAGGACTTATTACATTCTATTACCAGCAAACTATGGCCATTAGGGAAAAATGTAAGCTTTATTCCCGGTCATGGACCTATGTCGACATTTGATGACGAACGCCAGCATAATCCATTTGTTGCTGACCAGCTATTTGATTAAAAATTAATTATTTGCAAGTCATTCATAAAATTAAGACATAAATTGAAACCATTGATTCTTTGCATTGTAAAGGCAGTCTGTTAGCTTAGAAGACTGCGTTTATTATGATGGACAGTTTTCATGGTTCAACACCTTGTTGATTTACTCGATGCCTGGTTACCTACTTATCAAGAAGACTGGGTTGTAGCAGTATTAACTCAAGTGCAAGGGTCTTCTTATCGTAAACCCGGCGCTATCATGTTGTTTCACCCTATGGGTAAAAGTTTAGGCATGTTAAGCGGCGGTTGTTTAGAAGCCGATCTTCGTCGTCACGCTCAGCGTGCAATCCAAACCCAGCAAGTATTGCAATTAACCTATGATGCTACGGATGAGTCTGATACCAGTTATCAGCTTGGTTGTGGTGGTATTGTCAATATTATGATGGTGTCTCTGAATAAAGCGAATAATTACTTAGGCTTAGTGAACGTTCACGATGCGTTAATGCGCGGTGATAGCGGCTTCTATCAGCTTAATATTGCTGATGATGGCGCGCCGAGCAATGCGGTGTCTGGTCAGTTCATTGAAAAAAATCAAGATGGGCAGATTACGGTTACCCTGAATACCAAAACTCAAAAAGTGATTGAGCAAGATACGACGCTATTAAATATTCCACTTCGTCCTCCGGTGCACATTGGTATTTTTGGGGGCGGTTTAGACGCGAAACCCATTGCACAAATGGCCCAAACCATGGGTTGGAAAGTCATTGTTTTTGATGAGCGTACCGCTTATGCGCGCACTTATGACTTTCCCGGTTGCCAAATTATTAAGCACCCGTGCCCAAGTGTATCTAAAGATATACTCAACACTTTAGATGCGGCATTTGTGATGAGCCATAATTTGCAAATAGATGCTAAAACATTAGCCACTTTGCAACCTCTATCAATAGCGTATATCTCGTTATTAGGCCCAGTGCATCGCCGTGACAAAGTGCTTGAGTTAGCCCAATTAAGCCTTGATGACTTTAGTGGCTATTTTTCAGCGCCTGCTGGTTTAGCGCTAGGGGGGGAATTACCCGGCTCGGTAGCATTGAGTATTTTATCTCAGTGTCATGGCGTGCTGTATCACAGCAAATTAACCAGCCTTGATAGTGTGATGCTATAACGATGACAGCGCAATTAACGGCCAATATCACCACGGTTATTTTGGCTGCAGGTGCCAGTAACCGCTTTAATGGCTGTAAAATCACCGCCCAAATTCAGGGCGGGCAAAGCCTTTTAGCGCATAGCATTGAAACACTCAAACACGTGACTCAAACTGCCAACATCCCCCCCGCCGCGGTGGTGTTAGGCGCGCATATTAATGATGAGATTATGGCGATGACCGAGGGTTTGCCGAGGATAATGAATCCACACTGGCAAACTGGGTTATCGAGTTCTGTGAAACAGGCTGTGGCTTATGCGATTGATGCTAAAGCGGATGCCTTGTTGTTGGTATTAGCCGATCAAGTCGCCATTACTGCAAATGAGTATTTGAGTTTAATCGCGGCTTTTTTGCATAACAGGCAAACCTGCTGCAGTTTTTACCTGCAAGATGTGGGTGTGCCTGCCATTTTTCGCGCGGATGATTTTAGTGCGCTAATGTCGCTTGAAGGCGATAAAGGCGCTAAAAGCGTGTTAAAACAACATGCAAAAAACCATAGTGTCACTATATTGCCTATCGATAATGGCGCACGCGATATCGATACCCCTGCCGATTTAACTCATTGGTTAAATCAACAATAATCCGCTGAACTTAACTTAAGCCAGTTCAGCTAAGTTTAATCAAATTCAAGTAACGTGATGTAGCTGCAAGTCACTGCTACGAGACAGCAATAATTTATATCAGTATACCGTCTGCCCTAATTAAGGAGTGATTATGACAACCTCAATACAAAAACTACTGGTCAATGGTAAGGACTTTACCCTTGATGCCGACCCCAACATGCCGGTGTTATGGGCATTGCGTGACATCTTAGGTTTTACAGGGACCAAGTTTGGTTGCGGCGCGGGTTTATGTGGCGCGTGTACTATCCATGTGGATGGCAGCCCAATGCGCGGCTGTTTAACCAGCCTTAAGCAAGTACAGGGTAAGCAAGTGACCACCATTGAGGGCCTAGAAGCGCAAAATCTTAAGCAAGCCTGGTTAGAACACAACGTGCCTCAATGTGGTTATTGTCAGGCAGGACAATTAATGTCTGCAGCAGCGCTATTAAAAACCACAGCAAAACCAACCGATGCACAAATAGATGATGCCATGTCGGGCAACATATGCCGCTGTGGAACCTATCCGCGAATCAAAGCGGCAATCAAATCAGTATCGGAGGCTTAATCATGACGACATTTACCGCAGTTGAAAATATTAGCCGTCGTAATGTGCTTAAGTTATTTGGTGCAGTGGGTGGTGGTTTAGCCCTTGGTGGAACCAGTTTAGCTTGGAGCCCAATGGCGCTCGCCCAAGACAAACAAGCATTAATGAATTTATTTGTCGCCATAGGTGAAGACAACAAGGTTTACCTAACGTGCCATCGCTCTGAAATGGGCCAGGGTATTCGTACGGGTATTCCACAAGTATTAGCCGATGAGCTTGAAGCGGACTGGGATAAAGTGGTTGTGGTACAAGGCTTAGCCGATAAACGTTATGGCAGCCAAAATACCGACGGCAGTCGCAGTATCCGTAAGCATTACCACCGCATGCGCCAAATGGGCGCTACCGCGCGAACTATGTTAGAACAAGCGGCAGCACAACAATGGAAAGTGCCTGTTGCAGAGGTGTATGCCAAAGCACATAAAGTGCATCATAAAGGCAGTAATAAAACGCTATCTTATGGTGACTTAACACTTGCAGCATCCAAGCTTGCGATGCCTGAGTTAGCCACAGTGACATTAAAACCAGAAAGTGAATTTATCCATATTGGCAAATCACATACCATTGTCGATATGGACGCCATGCTCACTGGCAAAGCCAAGTATGGTTATGATATTAAGCTTGATGGCATGTTATACGCCAGTATTACTCGACCACCGGTTCTGGGCTGTGATGTTATCTCTTTGGATGACACTAAAGCGCGCAGCATTGCGGGCGTTGTCGATATTATTACCTTGCCTGTCCCTAAAGGTGCGCCGTTATTCCAGCCACTTGGTGGCGTCGCTGTGATTGCCACCAACAGTTGGAGTGCGATTGAAGCACGTAAAGCGTTAAAGATTACCTGGTCTGAGTCTGTCAATGACAGTCATGATTCTGATATGTACCTCAAAGAATTGGTTGAGCGAGTAAAACAGCCCGGCAAAGTGATCCGCCAATTGGGTACATCAATGACTGATTGGCCCACAGATAATACGGTTAATGCGGTGTACACCGTGCCTTATTTAACCCATGGCATGATGGAGCCTCCCGTGGCAACGGCGAGTGTGACCAAAGATGGTTGTGAATTATGGGCATCAAGTCAAACACCGCAAAGTACTCAGCAAAATGTGGCAGGGGCATTAGGGCTTAAAGAAGAACAAGTTAAGGTTAATGTCACCTTACTGGGTGGCGGTTTTGGACGTAAATCAAAACCTGACTTTAGTGTTGAAGCCGCTATTTTATCGCAAAGACTCAATAAGCCGGTTAAGGTTTGTTGGAGCCGTGAAGACGAAATTCAAAATGGTTATTACCACGCGATTAGTGCGCAAATGTACCAGGCCAAAGTTGATGACAACAAGTTGCCCACGGCTTTACTTGCGCGCACTGGATTTCCTGCAATTAGCTCAACCTTTGCTGAAGGAGTTGAATATCCGTCAGACGGAGAGCTAGATCTTGGGTTTCGCGATGTGCCATTAGCACTAGAGCATATTCAACTTGAAGCAGTTAAAGCCACTGCCAATACTCGTATTGGTTGGATGCGCTCAGTGTGTAATATTCAGCATGCATTTGGCATGGGCAGTTTTGTGGATGAACTTGCGGTCAATGCCAACAAACCCTGTATTGATATGTGGCGCCAATTATTAGGTAAACCGCGTATCGAAAACTTTGAAAATAATCACTTTAAATACGCAAACTATGGTGAAGCGTTAGCGGATCATCCGGTTGATGTTGCTCGATACCTTAAGGTGTTAGATGCTCTAGAAGCTGCGCTGGCCAAAGCCCCTAAAGCGACTAAAAACCAGGGGTGGGGCATGGCGGTACATCGCAGCTTTGTGAGTTATGTGGCGGTAGCCACTTTGGTTGAAGTGGTAAATGACCAGCTCAAAGTGATTAAATCTATCGCGGTAATGGATGCTGGTACTGTGGTGAACCCTGATCGCGTTCATTCGCAGTTAGAAGGCGCGGTGATTTTTGGATTAAGCCTTGCGATGATGGGCGATATTAGCTTTAAAAATGGCAAAGTGGTGCAGTCTAATTTTCATGATTATCCACTACTGCGTTTACCACAATGTCCAGATATTGAAACGCATATTGTCTCGTCGACGGCCAAACCTGCAGGTGTTGGTGAGCCAGGAGTACCGCCTGTTGCGCCAAGTTTAACCAATGCAATCTTTGCCGCAACGGGTAAACGTTATCGTGACTTACCATTAAATAAGGTGCTCGCGGTGTAGTGTTAACTGCCTTAGACAGTAAATTCACTGGATGTAGCACTTAAGTTTTACTCATTTAAGTCGATAAACATTAAGCCAAATGCCTAAGTGTATTCGCACTTAGGCATTTTTACTGTTTTTTGATTGGCTCAACAATGGAATCGACTCGCTCGGCTATACTGATATAGAGTTGAATCCCACAAGTAGATTGATTTTCCAATAAAGTTTTCGTTTGCATTAAATTGCCTTAGGAAGCGTAAAGATGAAGCAAATCCAGTTTAGAAAAATTGACGCAATCATGATTAAATTCAGCCTTAATGGTAAGTTTTGGATTGTGTGTTCAATGGTCGCGGCAATTACCTGTGTGATTGCATTACTTAACTACCAGCAAGCAAATGCTCTTATCGGACAGGCATCACAAGCCAGAGTCAGCGCCAGTGTGCAAAGTTTTGCTGTTGTCGCCAACCAACAGAATTTACCCGCAGCTGAACTTCAGCAATTTGCCTCTGACAATCAATTACAATTAACCTCTCGTGACAACACTGGCCGAATAGGGGATACCGTCACCGCTGCTGCAAGAGTTGGTAATCAGTATTTGTCTTTAAATCAGAATGTAGCCCAGTGGGAACAAGATCCTCTGAGTGATGCGCAATTTATGCTGATCATCGCACTAGTAGGATTACTGCCGCTGTTTCAATTAAGCTATTGGATTTCGACCTCATTAGGCGGCGGGCTGTGGGAAATGTACATGGCCATTAAACGCTTAGCCGATGGCGATTTAAGTTTTAGATTAAACTTTTTTGGCACCGATGATTTCAGTTTAATTGCCAAAGACATTGACCGCTGCGCTGATAACATGAGTGAAATGGTTAAGGCCATACGCAATAATGCGCAAACGTTAGCAACCGCGGCGAATGAGTTTAATCATCAAGCGGTGACAAATGATGAGTTAATAGATCAACAGCATCATTTTTTAGATTCAGTGTCTCATGCCATGGAGCAAATGACCTCAGCCATTGCCGATGTGTCTCATCATGCGAGCGAGACCTCATCATATACGCAAAATAATGCGCAGCACATGAAGCAAAGTCAGCAAAAAATTGACGACGCGGTTAAGCGGATTAATTACTTATCTGAGCGTATTGGCGAAGCGTTTTCATCGGTAGAACAATTGTCTCTTGATGCCACTCAAATTAATGACGCAGTGACCACCATCGACAGTATTTCTGAACAAACTAACTTATTGGCACTAAATGCTGCCATTGAAGCAGCGCGGGCGGGTGAACAAGGTCGCGGCTTTGCCGTTGTGGCTGATGAGGTGAGAACCCTTGCTGGCCGCACGCAGGAAGCCACGGTGCAAATTCAAAAAATGATTGAAGGGCTGCAAAAGGGCTCTAAAAATTTAACCCATATTACCAACGTGATTGTTGAACAGGCCGATCAGGGCAGTGTGAGTATTAAAGGCGTGGGTGATGATATTAAACAAATGGCGGGGTCTATCAATTCGGTGTTTGATATGAGCAGTCAAATTGCAGCATCCGCCGAACAGCAGAGCACGTCGGCGGGTGATATTTCAGGGCAAATTAATCGTATTCGCCAACAATCGGATACGATTAGAGCATCAGCTAAGCAGTCAACCGCATTAGCTAAAGAACTTAATGACTCGTCAACAGGGCTCGCTGAAATTTTAAGCCAATATAAAATATAACTAAAATGAAATAAATCATGCTGTTGTTTGGTCTATTATGATTGGTATGAGTCAAAGAATGAAAGCTTAGTTTAATAAAGGAGTGTTGATGGCTGTTTTGTGTGTAAGTGGTGCTAAATTAAAGTCTAGTTTTAGAATATTGTTGGCTAGTGTAATCGCTTTGTTGTTTACGCTCAGTGCCAACGCGCAACAAATTACTGTGCTCAATCAACAAGGTCAACCCGCCGCAGATTTGGTGGTGTACTTACAGCCGCATCATGATGCAAATCTTGTGGTTGATTTTGTGCCAGCAAAAGCGGAGGTGCATCAAAAAGATAAACAATTTTCACCTTATATTACAGTGGTGCAAAAAGGCCAAGAGGTTGCGTTTGTTAACCAAGATGACATCACTCACCATATCTATTCTGCTTTAGGCCCAAAGCGATTTTCATTTAAATTGCGTAATGAGCAAGCTCAAGAGTTAATTTTGTTTGAAAAGGCTGGACATGTGTCGATGGGATGTAATATTCATGACTGGATGTCGGGACATTTACTGGTGGTTGATACGCCATTTTATGCTATCACTGACAGCCAAGGGCAGGTTGTTTTTGACTCACTGCCAGAGGATGACTTTACTGTGCAGGTTTGGCATCCGCAATTAAAGCTCACCGACAACCAACAGTCACAAACATTTCATTTACCTCAAGAACAGCCACTGACCATTACCTTAGAGGCAGAATTTGATAGTATCCCTAAACAACAAAGTTTAGATGAATTCGAATTCCTAGAGGGATATTAATATTGGTTTTGTTTAATCGTCTGCAGACACGGATTTTTGCGTTTTTTGTATTGGTTATTATTGCGGTACTGGCCCTGTCTTTTTGGCTTTCATATCAATCTAATCAACGACTCGAACAACAATACGTTGCCAATCAACTTGAGGTAGCGAGTTTAGTGTTTGAGTCGCAATACGATAATCGTAATTATTATTTGGCGGCGTTTGCCTCTACCGCAGCAAAAGACTTTGGCTTAAAAGACATATTTATTGACGGTGACAACCGCAGTTTTCTGGTGGCGCTCAATAATCATCGTAGCCGAATTAATGCGTCTCTCGCCATGGCGGTGTCGGGTGACGGTACGGTAATAGGGCAGCTGGTTGCCACACAAGATGATTTAGGCCAAGAAGTTGTGGCGTTAGGTTCAGAGCAACATGCGCCTTTTCGTTACCAAATTGACACTGAATTTGACCAAATCAGTCCGTTTTATTTGCTTGATGACAAGTTATATCAAATCAAGTTTTCGCCGCTGACTAGCGGTGGTAATAGCGTGATTGGTTGGGTGGGTTTTGGTTTTTTAATTGGTGATTCATTAGCCAATTCTTTGCAAAAACTCACCGGGTTGAACAGTGGCTTTATGTTAATTGAGCAAGACGCAATCAGCCATGTAGGTCATTCTGGCTTGGCAATTGAACAACATGATACTCAGCTAGTGACCCAATATATTGTTAAAGATCAGCTCGATAACGACTTCATTTTATGGAAGCAATTTTTAGGTGAGGTGGATAATAAATCATTACATGCCTACATGTATAAATCGCGCTCTGATTTACTGGCCTCACTAGAGTCGCAATGGTTACAACAAGTGGCAGTGCTGCTGCTGATGCTGCCTGTATCATTATTATTGGCTTTTTGGATTTCGGGCACCATTACTCGGCCCATTAAGCAATTAATTGACCAAGCGCGGTTTATTGCTAAAGGAAACTACCATTCGAATGTGAGTGTCGATTCGAGCGTTGAGTTACAGCAACTGGCGAGTGAGTTTACCTCAATGCAACAGGCGATTGTGGCACGTGAGCAAGCCATTGAACATCAAGCCTTTCATGATCCCTTAACTAATTTAGCTAATCGAAACCAACTACACCGGGTGTGTGAGCCTTGGATTGAGGCGGGTTCATCGATGGCGATATGCTTAATCAATATTCGCCGTATGACCGAGGTGAACGTCACTTTAGGTCATGTTGTGGGTGATGAAGTGATAAAAGAAGTGGCTAAGCGCTTGTGCCATATCAACCCTAATGCCTTGGCATGTCGTTTGTCGGGTGATGAGTTTGTACTGGCTTTTAAAGAGTTTGAGCGCTCAACCTTTGACGCTTTTCTTGCCATGTTGCAAGTACAAATTGGTCAACACTATTGTTATAAAGATATCTCGCTGCATTTACAGTTTACCGCGGGAGTGAGCTTTTCTCAGCCTGGTGTTGATATTGTGACTTTATTAAGGCAAGCCGATACTGCGTTGCAGCATGCTAAAATGAACAAGCGCGATTATCAAATTTACGATGCTAATATCGATAAAAACAGTATTGAACGTTTTCAATTAATTAATGAACTGAAAGAAGCCATTGAACAAAATCAATTAGTGCTTTACTACCAACCTAAATTGAATTTAGCCCAGCAAAAAATTACCCATGTTGAAGCCTTAGTGCGCTGGATACATCCTAAGCGCGGCATTATTCCGCCTGATACATTTATTCCTATTGCAGAAAAAACCATGCAAATGGATGCGCTCACTCGCTGGGTTATTACCGAGGCAATCACCCAGTACCATCGTTGGCAGGCTAAAGGGATTGATATGTGTATCGCAGTGAATATTTCTGCCGAAAACTTAAAAGATGAGCAATTTTGTCATTGGGTTATTGATACGTTAGCGCACCACAGCGTTCCGGTGTCAGCATTGACGTTAGAAATTACCGAAGATGCGGTCGTGTCAGATCCTGAGCTTGCGATTAAACAGCTAACCTTATTACGTAACAATGGTTTGACCTTATCTATTGACGATTATGGAACGGGTTATTCATCATTAGCGCAATTAAAACAATTACCTGTAGATGAACTTAAAATTGATAAGTCTTTTGTGCAAAAATTACTGCATACCGAGGCTGACCAGATCATTGTGCAATCAACCTTACAATTGGCGCATAACCTAGGGCTTAAAGTCGTTGCAGAAGGTATTGAAGATAAAGAGACCTTGCAATGGCTCACTGAGCGTCATTGTGAAATGGGCCAAGGTTTTTATTTGTCTAGACCATTACCTGAGTTACAGTTTAACGACTGGCTCAGTCAATCAGAATTTAACTAGGAGTCGCTTATTTACCGCTTAATCATCATTGCTTGTGGTTTATTGTGTATCGTTCAGGCCAAAGCTGAGTCAAATGGAGTTGGTTTTAGTGATGTTGAACATAGCATCCATGGTGTCGTTGATATCCGGGTTGGCTATGCTGATACTATCGACTCGTACCTTGATGGCGGATTAGGTAAGCTCGCTGCCAACAATGGCGGCCAAATTGCGTTGTCGCAACTTGGACTGAATTACCAGGCTCAGTGGGGCGACGCGTGGTCGAGCCGTATTGTGGCTAATGCCTATGTCGATGGGATTAATAATGGTATTGGCTTAACTGAAGCCATGGTGCGTTATCGCGATATTCCAAGCGAGTCGGGTATTCGACTCGATGTTGAATTTGGCTTAATGTACCCCAAAATATCACTAGAAAACGTCGCCACAGCATGGGCATCGCCTTACAGTTTAAGTTATTCAACCATGAACAGCTGGCTTGCTGAAGAGGTAAGGCATATCGGTTTATCGACCACGGTTGAGTCTTTAGGTAAATACCGTCAATCAGCCCATGATTTTTCGTTAACAGCCGAAGCGTTTATGTATAACGACACCACGGGCGCGATGTTATCTTGGCATGGTTGGACCCAAAGTTCACGCCAAACACTGCTGCAAGAAACCCTTCCCATCACTGCCATACCAGCTATGCAACCTGGTGGTATGCTCGACGAGCAAGCGGCAAACTCAGACCCTTTTAAAGAGCTTGATGATCGTATTGGGGCGCATGTAGTGGCTAAGTGGACTTGGCGCAACAACGGCAGTGTGCAAGCGGGTTATTACGACAATAACGCGGATACCTTAATTGTTAAGCAAGGCCAATATGCGTGGTTAACTCAATTTGGTCATATAGGGGCTAAATGGCGCTTGCCTATGGGGATCAATTTAATCAGTCAGTATATGCAAGGCAGTACGATAATGACCAATACTGATGGTTGGCCTGTGGTCGATAATGACTTTCACTCAGGTTATATCATGCTAAGTAAGCGTTGGTCGCAGCATAGAGTCAGTCTACGAGTAGAGGATTTTTCGGTTACTGATAACGATGACACACCTGAAGATGATAACAACGAGGATGGGCAGTCGTTTACTGTGGCTTATCAGTATCAGCTTGATAGACCCTGGTTTATGCAGTTTGAATACAATGTGATTGACTCAACTCGGCCTGCAAGAAAGTATCTAAACCAGCCTATCGATCTTGTTGAACAACAATGGCAACTGTCTAGCCGTTACTTTTTTTAGGTTTAATAAAAAATGCTACACCAATAATGGCATAGCATTTTTTTGCCGAACTATTTCACTGCCGAACTATTTCACTGCCGAACTTAAGTACGCTGAGTGAGCTTAACTAAACGTGGTCCAGATAGGCGCATGATCAGACGGTTTTTCAATGCCGCGTAAATCATAATCAACATCAGATTCAACGAGGCGAGCAACCATAGGCTGAGTGACCAAAATCACGTCAATACGCAGGCCGCGGTTGTCATCAAAGCCTTTGCTGCGATAGTCAAACCATGAATAACGCTCAGTGCGACTTGGGTGTAAATGACGGAAACTGTCAATAAAGCCCCATTGTTGCAGACGCGCTAACCACTCACGTTCTTCTGGCTGAAAGCTGCATTTGCCGGTTTTTAACCAACGCTTTGCATTGACATCGCCAATGCCGATATCTAAATCAGTGGGTGAAATATTAATATCACCAATAATCGCGATGTCTTCATCTGCTTGATGGTGCTTTTCTAGGTGCAGCATCAAATCTTGATAAAACTTACGTTTGGCTGGGTATTTCGTTTCATGGCTAATGTTTTCGCCTTGGGGGAAATAACCATTGAATACGGTTAATGTACGGCCATTATCTTGTTTGAACTGACCAATGATTAAACGGCGTTGGGCATCTTCTTCGTCGGTTTCAAAGCCTTTAATAATGTTTAAAGGCTCAGCCTTAGACAGCATAGCCACACCATAATGGGCCTTACCACCATGATAGTGAACCTTATAACCCATGGCTTCAACGTCTGCCAATGGGAAGGCTTCGTCGTGCACTTTGGTTTCTTGCAGGCCAATAATGTCTGGCGAATGACTGTCGATCAGCGCTTGCAATTGATGCAAGCGTGCGCGCAGACCGTTAATGTTAAATGAAACAATCTTCATTAAGGCAATACTCGTTTAAATGGCTTAACGATAACGCTTTTATAAACGCCAGCAGCAATATACGGGTCAACGTCAGCCCAGGCTTGTGCGTCTTCTAAAGATGGGAAATCAGCAACCACCAATGAACCAGTAAAGCCTGCGTCACCTGGATTTTCGTTGTCAATGGTTGGGTGTGGCCCAGCGGTTAATAAGCGACCTTCATCAGCTAACGCTTGTAAGCGAGCTAAATGGTCTGCGCGAACTGACATACGCTTTTCTAAGCTATTTTCTACGTCTTGAGATGAAATCATGTACCACATGTTGACGGCTTCCTTATTGAAATACGAATTGATGATCACTGACCATCTTCAGGGTTAATTGGTTCTTCTTGCATATTTCTGTACAGATAAACAACGGTTATTACCGTATTAATTAAGGTGAGGGCAGTAAGGCCGAACACCTTGAAGTTTACCCAGGTTTCAAGTGGTAAACTAAAGGCAATATAAATATTTGCTAAACCACATAATACAAAAAAACTGACCCAATACCATGTGAGCTGAGTCCAGATTTTGTCGTCTACTGTCATTTCTTTTCCTAGCATGCTTTTCAGCGCAGGTTTTCCCATGACTTGTGACACAATTAATCCCATCGCAAACAAAGCATAGACGATAGTGACCTTCCATTTGATGAAGGCATCGTCATGAAAAAACAAGGTTAACGACCCAAATACTGTCACCATTGCAAAGGTGGCTAAATGCATTTTTTCAATGTGTTTATACAATAAATATGTGATCACCAATTGCACAGCTGTTGCTGCAATCAATACACCGGTAGCAGTGTAGATATCATAAAATTTGTATACAGCAAAAAAGATCACTAAAGGTAAAAAATCTAACAGTTGCTTCATAAATATCTCAAACAAAAAAAGGTCGAAAATCGCACTAGCACGGCGATCAACTAGATAATGATGCTCGATTGTACATGAGGCTACAGCGTTTATGAACAGCAAGCTCTAGGTGATTGGCAATTGAAGCAGGTTTTACCCTCGAATGTGATCCACTGATATGACTTGTAATGCAATGCGATATTTTTTAGTCGCACTAGAGAGGGTGGGAGAATAATCTTTGAAGCGTTTATTATCCCGAGCTCAGGTTATTTAGGTGTGATTATGTCATGGTCATAAAAAAAGGAGCAAACCTGTTGCTCCTTTTATTTGGCATATACTAAATCGACCTTAAGTTGCCGCTTTCATTGCGCGGGTAAACTCAGCAAGCTTAGCTAACAGTGTGGCTTCATCATGTTGATGCGCTTCAATAATTTTAACCACAGCAGACCCTGAAATAGCACCAGCAGCGCCTGCGCTAATCGCGTCACGAACCTGCTCAGGCTCGGCAATACCAAAGCCCAGTAATGGTGGTGGGGCATTAAACTCTGCAAGCTGAGCTAAAATGTTTTCAATCGGTTGGCCTGCTTTTGACTCAGTACCGGTCACGCCCGCACGAGACAATAAGTAGGTGTAGCCTTCGCCACTGTCACTGACAAGTTTTAATGTGTCAGCGTCGGCATTCGGAGGCGCAATAAAAATAGGCGCAATACCGTGAGCTTTAGCTGCTTGACCAAAAGGTGCTGACTCTTCAACAGGCACGTCGGCAATAAGCACTGAATCAACGCCAGCCGCTTGGGCTTTGGCATAAAATGCATCAATACCGTTAGCAAACACCAAGTTCGCGTACAGTAATAAGCCGATTGGTAAGTCTGGGTGTTGTGCGCGGATGTCAGCGATAAGCTCAAAACAATCATCAGGTTTAGTGCCTGCGGCTAAAGAGCGCAAATTGGCCCCTTGAATGACAGGGCCGTCAGCAAGCGGGTCTGAAAACGGAAAGCCTAATTCAAGGGCATCGGCGCCATTATCAACCAAGGTTTGAATAATTTTTAACGATAGCTCAAGGCCTGGGTCGCCAATGGTCACAAAGGGAACGAACGCGCCTTTTTGTTGGGCTTTAAGGGCTGCAAATCTGGCTTGATAACGGTTACTCATTGCCGCTCTCCTGTTGCTCTTTTTTAGCTGCTAAAATGTCCGATACGGTGAAAATGTCTTTGTCACCACGTCCTGATAAGTTAACCACCAGAATGGTTTCCTTAGTGGCCTCTTTGGCTAAACGTACCGCATATGCCAGCGCGTGAGCAGATTCTAATGCGGGAATAATCCCTTCGCTTCGAGCAAGTTCTTGGAACATGTCTAATGCTTCATCATCGGTGGCAGACTCGTAACGAGCACGGCCTATGGCATTCAAATGTGCATGTTGTGGTCCAACTGACGGGAAATCAAGCCCGGCTGACACTGAATATGATTCTTCAATTTGCCCTGAACTGTCTTGCATTAACGGTGACTTCATCCCAAAGAATATGCCTGTTTTACCGTGTTTAAGCGGCGCGCCGTGCATTGGGGTGTCGATACCTTTACCAGCAGGCTCTACACCAATCAGCTCAACTGATGGCTCGTCAATAAAGTCTGCAAACATACCAATGGCGTTTGAGCCACCATTTTCAAGTATTTGCTTTTTAGTTTCCTCGCCAATCATACGCTGGAACTCACGCACAATCGTTGGGAAAGGGTGTGGGCCTGCCGCCGTACCTAATAAATAGTGCGCTTTGTCGTAGCTTGCTGACCAGTCTCGCATGGCTTCGTTACAGGCATCTTTAAGGGTTGAAGAACCTGAGGTGACTGGAATAACTTCTGCACCCATTAGCTTCATGCGGAACACGTTTGGCGACTGACGTTCAACGTCTTTCGCGCCCATGTACACTTTACATTTTAAGCCTAAAAGCGCGCAGGCTAGGGCGGTTGCTACACCGTGTTGACCAGCGCCAGTTTCGGCAATAATTTCTTTTTTACCCATGCGTTTAGCCAATAATGCCTGGCCTAACACCTGGTTGGTTTTGTGCGCGCCGCCGTGGAGTAAGTCTTCACGCTTAAGGTAAATTTTTACCATAGGGTTAGGGCTTAAATTACGGGTTAAGGTTAATGCTGTTGGGCGACCCGCATAGTTTTTCAGTAAGTCGGTAAATTCAGCTTGAAAACTTTCGTCTTGCTGTGCGTCAACAAAGGCGGCTTCAAGTTGCTTTAAGGCTGGCACTAAAATTTGTGGTACATACATACCACCGTATTCGCCGAAATAAGGGTTAAGCTTGAGCTCGGTCATAAATGTTCCCTTCGAGTAATCGTGTTATCGCTAAAAATCGTGTCGTAATATACAAATTAGTTATGGCGTAATTGGGTAAATGCAGCAATCAGTTTTTGATGATCTTTATGACCAGGCGCTGATTCTACACCAGAGTTAATATCTACCCCATAAAAGCCTTGCTGACTGGCCTGATAAACATTGTCTGGGGTTAAACCGCCAGCCAACATGGCATCAGCTTTATTGTCGATGTCAGCTTGCCAATTAAAGGTTTGGCCGGTTCCACCAAATTGCTCGGCCGATTTGCTGTCATACAAATATCGGTCAGCACCTTGCGGTTTGTTTGCCACTGCACCGGTTTGATTGTCGATGGCAATGGCTTTCCAAATTTGCGTGCTGAGCTGCTTTTGTGTCAGCAATGCGCGCAGGGCATCAATTTCAAGTTCGGTTTCATTACCGTGTAATTGCACCGCGAATAATTTAAGCGACTGGGCAAGGTTCGCTATTACTTCAGGCTGTTCATTAACAAACACCCCGACCATCTTAAGTGCGATGTGTTGTTGTTGCATTTGGGCAATGAGTCGTGCGGCGGTGTCTGCGCTGACGGCTCGTGGCGATTTAGGGTGGAAAATCAATCCACCAAAAACGGCACCGGCTTTAGCGACTGCAGCAATGTCATCAATGCGGGTTAAGCCGCAGACTTTGTTGTTGCCATAAATCAGCTGACGACAGGCAAGGTCGATATCATCTTGTGCCATGATTGAACTGCCGACAAGGTAGCCATCGACCAACGGATTTAAGCGGCGGGTTTGTTGGTGGTTATAAATGCCTGATTCACTAATCACCACGCGATCTGCTGGGATATGTGGCGCTAAACGTTCGGTGGTGGCTAAATCAGTGCTTAAGTCACGTAGGTTGCGATTGTTAATACCAATAATCGGCGCATTAAGATCAATCGCTCGCTGTAGCTCTGGCTCATTACTGACTTCCGTTAAGGTATCGAGTTGATACTTAGCCGCTTCGTCGGATAATAGGCGATATTGAGCATCATCGAGTACCGACAGCATTAATAATATGGCATCTGCGCCTTGATGGGCTGCAAGCTTCACCTGATATGGGTCGACAAAAAAATCTTTACAGATGATAGGTTGGGTCACTCGAGCGCGAACCCGTGGAATGTAATCCATATCGCCCTGGAAGAATGCTTCGTCTGTTAACACCGAAATACCCGCAGCGTAGTGAGTGTAAATATCGGCAATAGCTTCGACGTTAAAATCGGTGCGAATGAGGCCTTTAGATGGACTGGCTTTTTTACATTCTAAAATAAACTGTGCATTAGGCGCTTTAAGCGCCGCGTATAAACTGCGATCAGATATCTTAGGCTGCAAACTGGCTTCAGGAAAGCGCAGTTTAAGGGCCGCGATATGGGCAACTTTAGTATCAACAATCCGCGTTAATACGTTACTTTCTGGGTTACTCATTGTTTTCTCCAGCTTGGCTTGCAGCGGCTAAATCGGTTAAAAGTGTATAGGCTTTGCCTGTGGCTAAGGTGGCTAACGCGAGCTGTGTGCCTTGTGCAACAGAGTCGCAAATGCCGCTAACATACAAGGCACAACCCGCATTGATGGCAACAGCATCACGATGAGCGGCTTGGCCTTGACCTTGTAAAATGGCTTGAGTAATCAGCGCATTGTCACTTGGCTCGCCGCCTGTTAGTGCGGTGATATCAGCGCGCGTGACCCCAAGGTCCTCAGGGGTGAGCTGATAAGTACGTACAGCGCCGTCTTTTAGTTCTGCTACATGGGTAATATCGTGCAGAGCCACTTCATCTAGGCCGCTTCCGTATACCACCATGGCGCGTTTTACCCCAAGGGCATTGAGCACTTGGGCAATCGGTTCAATCAGCTCAAGCTTGTATA
The DNA here is from genome assembly GCF_014648295.1 of Shewanella saliphila. GTDB lineage: Bacteria > Pseudomonadota > Gammaproteobacteria > Enterobacterales > Shewanellaceae > Shewanella > Shewanella saliphila. The sequence goes on along the minus strand of NZ_BMQV01000028.1, from coordinate 13,801 downwards.
CTCCAAGTAGCATTGACTCAGGCTTGGCAGGGTTAATTAATGGCCCAAGTACATTAAAAATGGTGCGGGTTTTGAGTGCCGCTCTAACCGGTACTGCATGTCTGACACCGCCGTGATAATGCGGTGCAAATAAAAAACATAATCCTAATTCATCTAAACATTGGCTTGCTGCTTCTGGTGCCATGGTTAGGGCAATGCCGCAATGAGATAATAAGTCAGATGAGCCAGATTTACTCGACACGCTGCGGTTACCATGTTTGGCCACTTTAGCGCCAGCAGCGGCGGCCACAAAGGCTGCCGTGGTTGAAATATTAATGGTGTTATAACCATCACCGCCCGTACCGACAATATCCACAATACCGCTTTCAATCGATGCTTTAGAGCGAGGAAAAGGCTTAGCGGCGTGTCTTAAAGCATCTGCTGCACCGGTTATTTCGTCAATGGTTTCGCCCCGCATTTTAAGAGCCACTAACATTCCCGCCATGGTGGCCGGTTCCATTTCGCCCGCAATAATCGTGCTAAACAGCTGGGCGGTTTGTTCACGACTGAGTTGCTGACCTTGATAAAGGTGGTCGAATAAAGGTTGTAAGTTAGCCATTATGCGCCTCCAATAGCAGTATTGTCTTGGGTTAAATAAGCCAGTGTTTGCGTCAGCAATTGGCTACCTAGGGTGGTTAATATCGATTCTGGATGAAACTGAAACCCAACGGCTTGATGTTCAGGGTGCAAGATAGCCATCGGCATGTCCTCTGTGGTGGCGATAACCTCTAGACAATCTGGCACGCGAGTGGCCACTAAGCTGTGATAGCGGGCAACCGGCAGCGGAGAGGGTAAGTTAGCAAATACGCCCTGGCCATTGTGAAACGTTGGGCTGGCTTTACCGTGTACTACAAATGGCGCGCGCTCAACTTTGCCGCCATAGTATTCCGCCATGGCTTGATGACCTAAACAAATACCTAGCATTGGCACTTTACCTGCCACTTTACCAATCAGCTCCATCATGCAGCCTGCCTCGTGCGGAGCGCCTGGGCCTGGTGATAATACCAAAGCTGCTTTGCCGGTTTCGTTAATCAGTTTTTCAGCTAAATAGTCGGCGCTCACATCGTTACGATAAATTAATACTTCACAGCCTAAACTGCGGAATTGATCCACAAGGTTGTAAGTAAACGAGTCGAAGTTATCGAGTAGGTATAATTTCATTTTAGCGCTCGCTTGTTCGGTGGTGTTGCTCATAGTCCACCTCCCATTTTGATGGCAGAAATCACTGCCTGGGCTTTTTGACGGGTTTCATCGGCTTCGGCTTGTGGGTCTGAGTCAAACACCACACCTGCACCGGCTTGAATATAAGCGACGTCATTTTTGACAAATGCTGAGCGAATCACGATACAGGTGTCCATGTCGCCCAAACCGTTAACATAACCCACAGCGCCACCATAACTGCCACGACGAGCTTGTTCCGCTTCGCGCACCAATTGTGATGCGCGTACTTTTGGCGCTCCGACTAAGGTGCCCATGTTCATACAGGCCTGGTAAGCGTGTAATGCGTCTAAGTCCAGACGTAACTGGCCTGTGACTCGACTGACTAAATGCATCACGTGCGAGTAACGGTCTACTTTAAGTAATTCGGCCACTTTACGGCTACCGCTTTGGCTAATACGGGCAATGTCGTTGCGGGCCAAGTCGACCAACATAAGGTGCTCAGACAACTCTTTTTTGTCTAAACGCAGCTCAAGTTCAATACGGCTGTCTAAATCAAAATCGATATCACCTTGGGCATTTTTACCGCGTTTGCGGGTGCCGGCAATCGGATACACTTCTACCTGATTGCTGGCTGCGTCGTATTTTAAGGCGCTTTCTGGTGAGGCGCCGAATAAGGTGAAATCAGGGCCGCGGAAATAAAACATATATGGACTTGGGTTGGTCAGTCTTAAGGCGCGGTATGCTCCTAATGTATTAGGGCAAGGCAAACTGAAACAACGAGACGGCACGACCTGGAAAATATCGCCCGCGACAATGTGCTCTTTTAAATCTACTACCGTTTTTTTGAATTGCTCGTCACTGATATTCACACCAGTCTCTGCGTCGATAGGCTTTAGCGCTGCAACATCATCTAATGTTGTGCATTGCAAACTGACTGTGTCGACTTGCGCTTGCAGTTGCGCTTTAATGGCTGGGTCTTGATTAAATTGATGACTGACAATGTCAGCTTGTTGTGTTTGATGATCAATTAATATCAAGGTTTCTGCGAGGTAGAACAAATAATCTGGGCAATCGTTATTGGCATTAGGCGCAGCAGGAAGTGGCTCTACTGTGTCAATTAAGTCATAAGCCAGTACACCACCTAAAAATAAGTCTTCAAATTTAACCGCATTATTGGTGTGAATGTGCTGCACAAACATGCGTAAACCATCAAGCGGTGAGGTTGATTTTAAGCGTGCATCTTCATCTTGTAGCTCGGTGGCTTTTTGTAAGGTGACGATTAATTTATTTGGCTGACGTTGTAAGCCTGCGTGACTAAAAAATGTGGCTATTGGCTCAAGTAAGCTGGCGCCGTTATCGGTTAGGGCGCTAAACGTCAGTTGATAACCGTCACAGCGGATCATCATGGCGGCATGGGTTAATACGATGCTTTTAAGGTGATCTTTACTTTCGACTTCGGCGGATTCAAGCAGCATAGTATGCGGCGCGTTTTGGGTGACATGCTGATACAGATTAAGTGGATCAGTATGGTAGGTTAACGCCTGTTTTTGCGTACTAACCTGAGCGAGTTGAGATTGTGTGGTCACTATGCTGCCGCTCCTTGGGTAATTATGTTTATCATCTGGTTTGCCTTAACTGTTGTTTAACCCGGTAATCCTATGGGCCAAATAACAATAAAGCCCACATTTCTGCGGGCTTTTTGGTAAAATCTTGTCTCTTAAAATGAGCACAACGCTTCACACCACCCGTTAATTTGGGAAGTGCCACCACCAGGTAATGTGTAATGAAGCTAGAGAGTGTGTCATTGTTAATCGCTATTTTAGGGTTCATCTTTCGTGCCTATAGGAAAACCCAGCTGGACATTAAAGTCAATTGAATATTACTCAAAAACCATTAAAAAATGTGTTGAGCCGTGTCTGCTGATGATTTATTGAACGCAAAGCACGTTGTTAGTCTAAAAATAGTTATTATTTGCTCAGATTTAATCATTAATCCCAGCAGTATTTTTATTGGTATTCTTGTACAATAAACAAATGATTACAGAGACTCTATTGGCCGATCTTCATAGCCACACGACCGCATCAGACGGTCAACTGACACCAACTCAATTAATTTCTCGCGCCATTGAAAAGGGTGTCGAGATGTTTGCCATTACCGACCATGACACGGTTGATGGCTTAGCTGAAGCGCATATTGCAAACCAAGCACATGCAACGCCATTGAAGCTAATTAATGGCTGTGAAATCTCGACGCGCTGGAACAGTTTTGATATTCATATTGTGGGTCTTAACGTCGATATTACCCACACAGCGTTATTGGATTTTTTAACGCATCAACGCCAACTGCGTGAAGTGCGCGCCCAAGAAATTGGCGAACGCTTAGCCAAAGCAGGCATTGAAGGGGCGTATGAAGGCGCTAAAGCCATTGCTGGCGATGCTGCGCTAAGCCGTGGCCATTATGCTCGTTGGTTAGCTGATAACGGCCACGCAACAGATATGCCCAGTGTGTTTAAAAAGTATTTAGCCCGCGGTAAAACCGGTTATGTGCCCAATAATTGGGGCGACATGGCCAATGCCATTGAACATATTCATCAAGCGGGTGGTGTTGCTGTACTTGCGCATCCAAGTGGTTATAAATTGTCGGCAAAGTGGCTTAAGCGTTTAGTGCGCGAATATGCAGAAGCAGGCGGCGATGCAATGGAAGTTATTTTGGGGCAGCAAACGCTGGACGATCGAAATAACCTTATTGCACTGAGTAAACTCAATAACCTGCTTGCGTCTGTAGGCAGTGATTTTCATTTTCCTAGTAATTGGATTGAACTAGGCAAAAACTTATACCAACCCCAAGGTGTTGAGTGGGTTTGGCAATCTCAAAATTGGATGGAACGGACATGAGTCAATTTTTCTATATTCACGATGAAAACCCACAAGCTCGGTTAATTAACCAGGCTGTGGCGATTCTTAAACAAGGTGGGGTAATTGTATATCCTACCGACTCGGGTTATGCATTAGGTTGTATGATTGGCGACAAAAATGCCATGACGCGCATGGTGCGTATTCGTCAGATTGAAAACGACACTAACTTTTCGTTAATGTGTCGTGACTTATCTGAGCTGGCTAACTTTGCCCGAGTGGACAATCAAGCGTATCGCTTACTTAAAAGCTGCACTCCAGGGCCGTATACTTTTATTTTTAAAGCGACTAAAGAAGTGCCGCGCCGTTTACAGTGCGATAAAAAACGCACTATTGGTATCCGAGTGCCAAATAACTTAATTGCATTAGCACTGCTTGAAGCCCTTGATGAGCCGATGATGAGTACCAGTTTGGTGATGCCAAACGAAGAGTTTGCTGAGTCAGATCCTGAGCATATTCGCGATATTTTAGAGCATCAAGTTGATGGCATTATTCACGGTGGCTATTTGCCAGAAAATCAAACCACTGTAATAGATATGTCGGAAGACGACGTGGTGATTTTACGACGCGGTGCTGGCGATACCAGTACTTTTGAATAAGCGTCTGTCTAAACTGAATCCAAAGGGATAATCATGCAAGGCAATCAACAAAGTCTTCCGCTAGCGGTAGTGCGCGGCCAAGCGATGGACAGCATGCCGCTAGACTTGTTTATTCCGCCAGAAGCGCTAGAAGTCTTTTTAGAAACCTTTGAAGGTCCTTTGGATTTACTGTTGTATTTAATTCGTAAACAAAAGCTCGATGTAGTCGATTTGCCTATTCAGCAAATTACTCATCAGTATTTGGCCTACATTGAAATTTTAACCGAAGCCCGTATTGAGTTGGCTGCAGATTATTTGGTGATGGCGGCCACCTTAGCTGAAATTAAATCCAGACTATTATTGCCTAAAATGGCCAGTGAAGATGACGAGGAAGAAGATCCTCGTGTGGTGCTTATTCGGCAGTTAAAAGCCTATGAAGTGATTAAGCAAGCTGCGGCCGATTTAGATGAATTACCGCGAATTGATCGCGATGTCTTTCAAGCCTCTGTGGTTGCAGCGCCGGGCATTAAACCTGTCGTTGTTCCACCTGAAGTGTCTTTAGCCGATATTGCTCGCGCCTTTGGCGAAGTACTTAAGCGCATTGATGCCAATGAAGACCATCATGTTAAGCGCGAGCAATTATCAACCCGTGAGCGTATGAGCCAAATTTTGGCTAAGCTTTCGAGCACAGAATTTATTGGCTTTGAAAGTTTATTCGATGTCAGTGAAGGCCGTGCTGGCGTTGTTGTCAGCTTTTTAGCGTTAATGGAGCTGGTGAAAGAGTTGTTGGTTGAGCTTGTACAAAATGAGCCATTTTCACCTATTTACGTTAAAGCGTTTTAACGGCCGTTTACCATTGTTATTGAGTCCTGAGTGTTATGAATCAAATTAATGCCATTCAATTAAAACAACTTATTGAAGCCAGTTTGTTTGTGTTGGGTAAGCCTTTATCTATTAAGGCATTAAAAGAAACCGTATTGGCTGACTTTGCTGTCTCACGCGTGCGCATTCAAGAAGCCTTGGATGAACTGCAACAAGATTATCAAGAACGCGGGGTACAACTGGTTAAAGTTGCCAGTGGTTATCGTTTTCAAACCCAAGAAATTCTCAGTCCATTTTTACAGCCGCTATGGCAAGAAAAAGCGCCTAGGTATTCACGTGCCACCATGGAAACCCTTGCGGTGATTGCCTATAGGCAGCCGGTGACTCGTGGTGATATTGAGCAAATTCGTGGTGTGGCAATCAGTAGCCATATTATTAAAAGTTTACTTGATCGCCATTGGATTAAAGCGGTTGGTCATAAAGAAGTGCCCGGCCGACCAGCCCTGTATGCTACCACTAATCAATTTTTAGATTATTTTGGTTTAAAAAAATTGGCCGATTTACCGGCACTAACCGATGTTGCGTCATTGCAGGCATTATTTGATAAAGCCAGTATCGCCCTTGATGAACCACTGCCAGATAATGACAGTGAAAAACTCGATAGCAATAACAATCAACAGCCAGAATTCCCTGATAACCCCTAATTCAGTCGCTATTTTTTAAGTTATCAAATCCAAGGTTTGGCACCCATGCTTGAATCAGATGTGTTTTGGAGTGGAAACTCGGTTTGCATGTAATCCAATAAGCGTTGGCCTGTTAAGTTTAAAAAACGCCGCGATGGGTACACCAAAAACACCACCCCAATATAAGGGGGTAAATCATCAAATAAGCGCACCAATTTACCTTGTTGTACATCATCGACGCATAACCCTTTTGGTAAGTAACCAATACCTCTCCCGAGGCGAGTGGCTTCATAAGCCAGATGAATGCTATTGGTGCACAGATTGCCTTTTACCGCTTGCAAGACATCGTTTGCTAACGGCACCTCACTGAATGTTTTACCATTAGGGAAGCGAAATAATATTGAATTATGCTTCTCAATATCTGTTAGCTTTAAAGGCGTGCCTGCTTTTGCTAGGTATTCAGGGCTGGCAAAAAAGCACATTTCTTCACTGAGGATAGGTTTAGCCACCATATCAAACTCGGTAAAGGTTTCATTGACCATAAAGGCAATGTCAATGTTGTTACGCACCATGTCTAAGGGCTCTGTGCTAGTGATCATCTCGATAGAGACTTTGGGGTTTTCATCCATAAAGGCAAATATTTTGCGGATGACATCCATTATTTGCGGCACAGGGAATATCAAAATGCGTAAATGCGCGGTTAACTCAGCTTTGGTGTCGGTAATTTCTGCTAAAGTTTGCTCAAGTTCTGCCAGCATTGTTAATGTTTTTTGATAAAATTGACTGCCAGCAGACGTTAACGAAATTGAGCGGCTTAAACGATGAAACAGCTTAATATTTAAGGATTCTTCTAAAGAAATTAACCGCCGGCTAACGGTCGATTTTGGCAAATTGAGTAAGTTTGATGCTTCAAGTATGCTGCCAGTTTCGACAATTCGGTGAAATAAGGCTATGTCTTCGGTTTTCATTAATTATGCTCAAAATGATGACGGACAAGTCAAACTCAAATAGTGGGATTGATATTCCCAAACAAACCCGTTTAATGCAACTGTAAATCAGCGTATTGTTCATGTACTTCTGTAAAATTTACCTCCTTCGGACTTATTATCAATATTTTTATGTCTGTCGCATCACTATCACCAAGGATTTACCGATGAAATATCACTCAATGTTACCACTAACATTGCTTGTTTCTGTGTTTTTTGCGGGTTGCTCGCAAGCAGAAAAAACCGTAGAAAAAGACGTTATTCGCCCAGTTAAATTATTTGAAGTCTCAGAATCGGCGGCTAATCAAATACATAAATTTCCAGCTAAAGTGGCGGCTAATAGCCGTGCTGAATTATCGTTTAGAGTCTCTGGTCAACTCGTCAAACTTGATCTTGTTGAAGGAGAGCAAGTTAAACAAGGTTATTTACTGGCAAAGCTAGATGATCGCGATGCCAAAAATAACCTCATGACCAGTGAAGCCAATTACGAGTTTTTGTCGGCTGAATATACCCGTAACCAAGCCATGTTTAGCCGTAAATTGATTTCTCAAGCAGCCTTTGACAGCAGTAAAGCGCAATTAAAAACGGCTAAAGCAACCTTAGAAGCCGCTAAAGATCAACTCAGCTACACCCGCCTTGAAGCCCCTTTTAGTGGCACCATCGCCAAGCGTATGGTTGATAATCATCAAATCGTACAAGCTAATCAAGGTATTTTGACGTTACAAAATAACCATTTATTGGATATTAGTATTCAAGTACCAGAAGTGATTGTGGCCAAGTATGCACAAAAAGTGAATCACGACTTAAAAGCCAAAGTACGTTTTAGTGCGATGAACGACAAAGAGTTTGAAGCAAGTTTTAAAGAATACTCTACGCAAGTGACACCCGGTACTCAGGCGTACGAAGTGGTATTTTCTTTAGCGCAACCAAAAGACGTACAGCTACTGCCTGGTATGAGCGCTGAATTAACCATAAGCCCAACGACGCTTGATCAAAGTGTTTTTACCGCCGTTGTGCCTGTGACTGCAGTGGATAAAGCCGATACCAATGGCCAAATGACCGTATGGAAGTTTGATCAACAAAGCGGTGTTGTGAGCCCAGTAAATGTCACTATCGGCCGAGTGAGTAGTGAAGGCGTAGAAGTTTTAACCGGCTTAAATAAAGGCGATTTTATTGTTGCTGCAGGCGTCTCTCAACTGAGCGCTGGTATGAAGGTCAAGCCATTACATTGGCAGCGAGGAGTATAAGCGATGAGTGTTGCTGAGTACTCCATTAACAACAAGGTCATTAGTTGGATGTTTACGCTGTTGCTGCTCATCGGCGGTAGCGTGGCATTTACCGGTTTAGGTCAGCTCGAATTTCCTGAATTTACCATCAAGCAGGCGTTGGTGATTACCTCATACCCTGGTGCATCACCAGAGCAAGTTGAAGAAGAAGTGACCTTGCCGCTTGAAAATGCCTTACAGCAGTTAGATGGGGTAAAACACATTACCTCAATTAACAGCGCGGGTTTATCGCAAATTCAAATCGAAATTAAAGACAGTTACGACAAAACTCGTTTGCCGCAAGTGTGGGACGAAATGCGTCGTAAAGTGAGTGATACTGAAGGCCAATTACCGCCAGGAACTGCCACCCCACAAGTAATTGACGATTTTGGTGATGTCTACGGTATTTTACTTAATTTATCGGGTGATGATTTTAATAACCGTGAATTAAGCAACTATGCAGACTTTTTACGCCGTGAACTCGTGTTGGTTCCAGGGGTTAAAAAAGTATCAGTTGTGGGCAATATTACAGAACAAGTAGTCATTGAAATATCACAACAAAAGCTGTCTGCTTTAGGGTTAGATCAAAGCTACATTTATAGCCTAGTCAATAATCAAAACGTAGTGTCTAATGCCGGTAGTATCGTTATTGGCGATAACCGCATTCGATTACACCCAACAGGTGAGTTTAGCTCTGTAAAAGAGCTGTCTCGTCTGGTGGTGAGTTCACCAGGCAGCACCGAGCTGATTTATTTAGGCGACATTGCTCATATTGCCAAAGATTATGATGAAACACCGAGCGTGATTTACCATAACCGTGGCCAATTGGCGCTCAGTTTGGGGATTTCATTTTCAGGTGGTGTCAATGTGGTTGACGTAGGTGAACGCGTAAATCAACGTATACAAGAGTTAGAGTCGCAACGACCTATCGGTATGGCGTTAGATACTGTTTATAACCAAAGTCATGAAGTGGATAACACAGTACAAGGCTTTTTGATCAACTTACTAGAGTCGATCGGCATTGTAATAGCCGTATTGTTGCTCTTTATGGGGCTACGTTCAGGCTTATTGATGGGGCTTATTTTACTGCTCACCATTTTAGGTACTTTCATTATGATGAAAGTATTAGGCATTGAGCTACAGCTTATTTCGCTAGGGGCACTGATTATTGCACTCGGGATGTTGGTGGATAACGCCATTGTGATCACTGAAGGGGTGTTAATTGGTTTACAGCGTGGTAAAACTCGCCTAGCAGCGGCGAAGCTGATTGTATCGCAAACCCAGTGGCCGTTATTAGGTGCAACCATTATTGCCATTATCGCTTTTGCGCCAATTGGTTTATCACAAAATGCCGCAGGTGAGTTTTGTCGTTCGTTATTCCAAGTGTTGATGATTTCGTTGTTCATTAGCTGGATTACCGCCATCACCTTAACGCCGTTTTTCTGTAATGTGTTGTTTAAAGATGCTGAGCCTAGTGATGAAGAAAGTGACCCTTACAAAGGCTGGTTATTTACCGCTTATCGCGGCACATTATCATTCGTGCTTCGTAATCGCATCGTCACCTTGTTGCTAGTTCTGGCTATGTTGGTGTCGGCGGTGTTTGGTTTTGGCTACATTAAAAATGTGTTTTTCCCGGCTTCAAATACGCCTATTTTCTTTGTCGATGTATGGATGCCAGAAGGCACAGACATTAAAGCGACTGAGCGTTTTGTATCAGATATTGAACAAAAACTGATGCAGGAAGATGAGAAAAACAATACTGGCATGGTGCATTTGTCGAGTGTGATTGGCCAAGGTGCACAACGTTTTGTATTGCCATATCAGCCTGAAAAAGGTTACGCCGCATTTGCTCAAATGATCATCGAAATGGAAGATTTAGATGCCGTTAAAGCGTATATGCCCGAAGTTGAACGTTATTTAGCAGAGCAGTTCCCACAAGCACAATATCGCTTAAAGATGATGGAGAATGGCCCTTCGCCAGCAGCCAAAATTGAGGCGCGTTTTTACGGTGAAGACCCACAAGTGCTTCGTGCTTTAGCAACAAAGGCCAAAGCTATTTTTAATGCTGAACCCACAATGGATGGTGTGCGTCATGACTGGCGTAATCAAGTGCCCGTTATCCGCCCGCAATTACTCAATGCTCAAGCGCGTGAAACAGGCATAAGTAAGCAAGACTTAGATAATGCACTGTTGCTTAACTTTAGCGGTAAGCAAATTGGCATCTACCGTGAAACCAGCCATTTATTACCCATTATTGCTCGTGCACCTGCAGAAGAGCGTTTACACGCAGACAGTTTATGGAAAATGCAAATTTGGAGTACCGAGAACAATACCTTTGTACCAGCAACTCAAGTTGTTAGTGAATTTAGCACTGAATGGGAAAATCCTTTGGTGATGCGCCGCGACAGGATCCGCATGTTAGCAGTGTTGGCTGATCCTAAATTGGGCTCAAATGAAACCGCTGACTCAGTACACCGCAAGGTTAAAGCGAAAGTTGAAGCCATTGAGTTGCCTGCGGGTTACCGTCTAGAGTGGGGCGGCGAATATGAATCAGCAGGTGAAGCACAAACGGCGGTATTTAGCTCAATTCCATTAGGGTATTTGGCGATGTTTTTAATTACCGTATTATTATTTAACTCGATAAGACAACCTTTAGTGATTTGGTTCACTGTGCCACTTGCGGTAATTGGTGTATCTGCAGGCTTATTGTTGTTTGACGCACCATTTAGCTTTATGGCCTTGCTTGGCTTATTGAGCTTATCGGGCATGGTGATCAAAAATGGCATTGTATTGGTTGAACAGATAAACCTTGAACTTCATGACGGCGCCGCACCCACAAATGCATTGGTTCACTCTTGTGTGAGTCGTGTTCGTCCGGTAATGATGGCGGCAATTACGACCATGCTTGGGATGATCCCACTTATCAGCGATGCTTTCTTTGGTTCGATGGCGATTACAATCATCTTTGGTCTTGGGTTTGCGTCATTGTTAACCCTAGTGGTATTGCCAGTGATGTACAGCTTATTGTTTAACATTCGTTTTGATAAACAAGACATCACTCACGGTTAAACACTGGTTGAGCGAAACTTAATGACCGCCGACCCGTTTAGTTGGGTCGGCGGTTTCTTTTGTTATTTTTTGCTCGTTTGCCATATTCAGCGTATAATCAGCGCACTTTTCTTATTGTATGCGCCATAGGCGGGTACAATCCTAAAAAGACAATAAAGCAAAATGTAATTAACCTTTTGCTTTCTATAGAATTTCTTTAAAGAGTCCCCGCTAATGAGTGAAAAATTGCAGAAAGTCTTGGCCCGTGCAGGCCATGGCTCCCGTCGTGAGATGGAGGCATGGATTGCTGCAGGCCGAGTTAGTGTTGACGGTGAAATTGCCAGTTTAGGCGATCGTGTTGAAGCTGATGCTAAAGTACGTATTGATGGCCGCGCGATTTCATTAAAATCAGCAGATGACATTGTTTGTCGTGTGCTTGCTTACCATAAACCTGAAGGTGAAATTTGCTCGCGCAAAGATCCTGAAGGTCGTACGACCGTGTTTGAGCGTTTACCTAAAGTGCGTGATGCTCGCTGGGTTGCTGTTGGTCGTTTAGATATTAATACCTCGGGTTTATTGTTGTTTACCTGTGATGGTGAATTAGCGAACCGTTTAATGCATCCATCAAACGAAGTTGAGCGTGAATACGCAGTGCGAACTTTTGGTGAAGTGCCAGAAGCCGCAGTACAGCGTTTACGTACTGGCGTGACTTTAGAAGACGGCCCAGCACAATTTGACAGCATAAAAGCTGCTGGTGGTGAAGGGATTAACCAATGGTGGCATGTGACCCTACGTGAAGGACGTAACCGTGAAGTACGTCGTTTATGGGAATCACAAGAAGTGCAGGTAAGCCGTTTGATCCGTGTGCGTTACGGCCAAGTTGAGTTACCTAAAACACTGCCTCGTGGAGGCTGGGTTGAACTACCTATTGATCAAGTTAACTATTTACGTCAACTTGCCGGTTTAGAGCCAGAAACACGTTCGATGCTGGGTACAGACAAACACAGTGTAGCGCGCTCTAAAGTGAAGAGTGCCAAAATTCGCCGTGCGGTACGTAAACATAAAGTGGGTTCAAACCACGGAAAACCAACTCGCCAACGAGACTAATTACCTGGTGAAGGTTTTATCTTTAAAGGTCGCTAAAGCGGCCTTTTTTATTGTGTTAATTTATAGATTAAATCTAAGTCATCCTGCTTGTATAAAGTCCAATTTCAGATATTATCCGCAACATTAATAAACGCTATACCTTACAAGCGCTTTGCAAGACTTGGGTATTATTGTGAGTGATTGAAAATGATGAAGAAACTGTTTGCTGGTCTATTGGTGTCATTGGTTGTTGGCTGTGCTTCAGCACCAAGCTGGGAAGGCATGTCTGAGCGTGAAATTAGCCAATGGAAATCGATAGGGTTTGATGCGATTCAGGCTCAAAACTGGCGTGTCCGTGGTTTTGGTGCCACCGAAGCTGATGGTTGGGTGCAAGCTAATTTTAGTTTAGACACTGCCACTATTTGGGCAAAAGAATCTTTTAACGTAGAAGAGGCGCAAGTTTGGTCGCAAGCGGGTTTTGACATTGAAGATGCTGTGACCAATCGCAGTAAAGGCTTAACACCAGTTAGAGCGAATTAATTACGCAGCTTGTATTGGGCAATATAGAGAACTGCTGGCGTTAACTTACTCAGTTTGCTGTAATTTAAATCGAATTGACGAATTTTGAAGCGTTCGGTTCGTTCAGGTAAATATTTTTGTTGCCTGGCGTAAAAAAATCAGTAAAGTATGCACCAAGTTAAGCGGGACGCGAAAAACGACCTAAATTAACTTACTGGAAATCAAAATTTAGTGCCTTGATATTTGATATCAAAACACAACAAGTTTTGCCCGAGTGGTGGAATCGGTAGACACAAGGGATTTAAAATCCCTCGCTGAATAAGCGTGCCAGTTCAAGTCTGGCCTCGGGTACCATTCTTTACATACGTAAGTATGGTGTAAAAGAGCCTCAACATAAGTTGGGGCTTTTTTATATCTGAAATTTGAGTTTTATCGTTAAGATTTAAAGCTAAAAGGCTAAGGGCAAAATCCCTCGCGCTCTGGTTGAACATCAGGCGTGCAAGTGCAAGTCTGGCCTCGGGTACCATTCTTTACATACGTAAGTATGGTGTAAAAGAGCCTCAACATAAGTTGGGGCTTAATTAGATGGTCCGCCTCACCCCTAAGCTAAGCTAAACTTAGGGTAGGCTAATCAAAGAGGCGAACCATCATGTCTACTATTAAAGTAATTGGGATCGATTTAGGCAAATCTTCTTTTCATCT
>NZ_BMQV01000027.1 GCF_014648295.1 Shewanella saliphila | reverse complement strand
AAACGGAAAGCGATTAATCCTACCGAAAAAAAGAAAGCGGAAACCATTTCCAAGACAAGTGCTATATAAAGCACCACGCTACCCCCATAAGAAAAGAGCCGCTCACTGTTAAGCGAGCGGCATTAACACCTGGATTCCGGCTTAACAGCATTGCCGGAACGACGGAGTGTGAGCATTGCCTATATGACAGAGTAGTGGGCATTGCCGGAACGACGAGTCGTAGGCTCCAGGTGTTACTGTTGATTTAGCATTCTATTCTTTTGATAAGGTAAATTTACTCACTTGTTGAGACATATTGCTGGCATCGCTGAGTAGGTTGTCGTTTAGGCTGGCAAGCTGTTGTGAAATATCTTGGGTATTATGATAAATCTCAGTAATTTTCATCGCATTGCGGTTCACTTCTTCAGCGACTGCGGATTGTTCGTGGGTGGATGCGGCAATTTGTTCGTTCATGCTGTCAATCACGCTAACGTGATCTGCGATTAACTTAAGTTCGTTTCCGGCATGTTTGGACTCATCAACACTGACTTGTGCTTGTTGTTGCCCACGTTTCATTGCGCTAACGGCAGTTGCTGCACCGGCTTGTAAACGCTCTGTCATGTTTTTGATATCTTCAGTGGAGGTTTGTGAACGTTGGGCTAGCGTCCGTACCTCGTCTGCAACGACCGCAAAGCCGCGACCTTGCTCACCTGCCCTTGCCGCTTCAATTGCGGCATTAAGAGCTAACAAATTGGTTTGTTCTGCAATAGAGCTAATCACATCAAGAATGGTCACAATGCTTTGAACATCAACATCTAAACGCCCAATCGCGTCTGCAGCATCTGCTATCTCATTCGCCAAAATTTGTATAGCATCGCTGGTTTTATTGACATCATTTTCACCATTTTTAGCTTCTAAGTTGGCTTTAGCTGAGGCGTCGGATGCTTGCACTGCATTGGCGGCAATTTCATTAACAGTGGCGCTCATTTCTGTCATTGCTGAGGCAACTTGCTCAGCTTCTGATGAACCTTGTTGAACATCGCTTTGTAATGATCGTGTGTAACCATTCATTTGCTCAACAGCATCCACAAGATTAACGGCATTGCTGTGCACTTGACCGATAACCTCTTCAAACTCGGCCATCATTTGATTAAACGCCAGTGATATTTGGCCAAACTCATCTTCTGATTGATGAGGTAAACGGGTGGTTAAATCAAACTGGGTGCCTGCGTGAGTAATCTCTTTGTGCAGTACGCCTAAGCTGTGGTGTAAATATCGAGTCACCGCTAAACTCATAAAAATCACAAATGCTAACGCGATAATTAATACCGCGATACTGATATACATTTGCTCGGTTGCTTGCTCAAGTTTTTGTTGGCTAAGCTGAGTTAAGTCATCACCAAATTGTTTTTCTAGTTGGGTCAGCATGGTAATTCTTGCAGTCGATATTTTGAACCAATCTTCAGGGTTTTGTGCAAGCATTGCGGCACGGTTTTGCGTAAAAGCGACTTCACGTAATGCTTGTACATCGGCCATCGCTTTGCTGCGTTGGGCCTGTTTAAATACTTCAATGTTATTGCTATGGGCTGCCGCCATGAAGCGTTCGGCATAGGTCTGTTGCTCTGCCACTAGGGTGACAAACTTACGATATAAATTAGGGGCAAACTCACTATGACCAAAGGTGGTGCTTAACACTGCGCGCTCTATGCCTGCTCGTTCTTTCAATTGCAAATAAGCCGCAAATGATTTGAGTCTCATCGACAGCTCACTGTCTTTGCTTTGACTGGCTGCAGCATCGACCATAGACAATAGTAAGGTATTCATTTGAGTGTAATAGCTTACTTGCTCGGCCACTGTAATCGTTAAATTACTGACATTGCTGCGCATGGCGTTTAATTGGGTTAACGATGAAGCAACTTGATTGTATGTAGCTTGTAAATGTTGAGGAAAGTCATCTTGTTGAGCAAATTGTTTAAAACGAGCAATTTGAGAGTCGGTGAGCTTACGTTGACTGGGAAGTGCGTCTTTAAAGGATTGACCTTTTGAGCCAATAAATCCTGCACTCATACCGCGCTCTTTTTGTAATTCATGCACTAATGCGCTGTTTATAATGGCCACATTAGACAGATCTATCACCAGTTCAAGCTGTTGCTTACCGCGGTATTCATCACTGACAAATAACCCACCAAATACAATACTTAACAGTAATGGCGGTAGTACAAGTAAGGCAAGTTTGCGCGATATTTTAAGGTTGCTAATCCATTGCCAGTTCATATTGGAGCCTTATGTCAAATGATTTAATACTCAGTCATGTTTGCAATAACCATAAACGAATTAAAAAAATTTACATTAATTGACAATCTAAACTCAGACATTGCTCACAGCTAAATTAGCTTTTGTCGTTTTAAACTGTCGCGATTTATCTACAAAGAGGTATGTGTGTTTATTCAACTATTTAAGATGTAAATCAGTTTAGCCGCTAAGGCTTTAAACCGAGACAAAACTCACTGATAAGCTCTGGCCAATCATTAACATGCTCCATTGTGCTGGCAACACGCAAAGTCGAATTTGGAAGTGCTTTGTTTAATGCTTTTGCAGTTGAAACAGGGTGTGCTTCATCGCCTTGCCAAGCCAAAATCAAAGTGGGTACTTGTATAGTGGAAAGCTGTTGTTTAGTGGGTAAGTCGTTTAATGCTGCGGCAGTAAACAACTGATTTAAGGTGTGGCGTTTCATCGATTTTAAGCCATCTAGCATGCCTAACACGCTATGCTTGTGGGCATCGATTATCCAACTTGGGAGCATTTTGTCTAAATGTTTAGCGTTCATTTGCGCAAGACCTTTACCGCCTAATATCCGCGCTGCTTTGGCTATTTTATGGTAATAATCCACTTTTGCGGCCCTTGCTTGCCATGCAACAGGCGGCGTCATTAACACAAGCCCTTTTACGTTTTCGGGCTTTGCTAATGCAGCAAATAAACTGGTGGCGCAGCCCATTGATTGGCCGCCTAACATAAACGGCTTAGGCGCGTGATAATGCTGAGCAATATTGAGCATATCCTGGGCGAGACTTGACCAAAGATAATCATCAACGCTGTCAGCGGTGTCTGACAAACCATGCCCAACTGCATCATAACGAATAAGTTGTAACTTTTTAGGAAACCGATGCCATGCATACACACCAATGGCATCTTCACTTTGCATACAACCACATAAACCGTGCGCCCAAATTAGGCTTTGTCCTGAACCACTAATGGAACAATTAAACTGATTGATATTAAATGGCTCGGTCATGGCGTGAAGGTCTCCTAATAAATCGTGGATTATCCTTTGACGATTTCAACCAATCGCTTAATGAATAATCTGACTGCTTCAGCATTATCAAAACGGAATGCGAGGCCGTAGTGGGTTTCGTTTAAGCCTTTGTATTGCCTTGTCGGAAACCGTGTCATTTGTGCATTGTGGTAATAGTCGTATTTGGCGTGCACGCCGTCAATGGTGGCTAACTCACTTGAGAAAACTTCAAATGCAGGACGGATAATTAATAATGGCACTTTACCCTCTACATGCAAATACACGGGTTCTTTGAGCTCTGGCAACATGTATTCGGTAACATTCTTAATATTAAAATTAGTACGACATTTGAGTTCATTCAAGGTGGTTGAAGCTTGTTCGAGGGTAATGCTCATAAATTTGCCTGCCTGTTATCATTTTAATTGAGTATATTTCTAAATCTATAATATAAAAACAAAAAAGCCCCGAACATATGTTCAGGGCTTTTTTTATTAACTTGCTTGAAAGCGAATTAACTTAACCTTCAATACCTTTACTGGCAAGGAACTCATCGTAAGTACCTTTAAAGTCATTAATGCCTTGTGGCGTGACTTCAAGGATACGTGTCGCCAAAGACGATACAAATGCACGGTCATGCGATACGAACATTAACGTGCCTTCGTACATTTCTAGGGCGTTGTTTAATGATTCAATCGATTCCATGTCCATGTGGTTAGTCGGTTCATCAAGCAATAAGATGTTTGGCTTTTGCATGATAAGTTTACCGAAATACATACGACCTTTTTCACCGCCCGATAACACTTTAACCGACTTTTTAATGTCGTCTGAGCCAAACAACATACGGCCTAAAATGCCACGTACTGATTGGTCGTCATCGTTTTCTTTACGCCATTGACTCATCCACTCGAACAAGGTCATGTCGTTAGCAAAGTCTGCTTCGTGATCCTGTGCGTAGTAACCAATGTTGTTGTTTTCAGACCAGTGGATCGTACCTTCATCTTGTGGGATGTCATGCACTAGAGTACGTAAAAGAGTCGTTTTACCCACACCGTTTTGACCTAAAATCGCAATGCGCTCGCCGACTTCGACCATCAAGTCAAATTTGCTGAACAAAGGTGTGTCGTAACCTTTTGCTAGGTTTTCAACAACTAATGCGTTACGGAACAATTTCTTTTCTTGTTCGAAACGAATAAACGGGTTAACACGGCTCGATGCTTTAATATCATCAAGCTTAATTTTATCAATCTGTTTTGCACGCGATGTCGCTTGTTTTGCTTTAGATGCGTTAGCCGAGAAACGCGCTACGAAGGTTTGCAGCTCCGCAATTTGGGCTTTTTTCTTGGCGTTGTCGCTCATTAAACGTTCGCGCGACTGCTGTGCTGCCATCATGTATTCGTCGTAGTTACCTGGGAATACGCGCAGCTCACCGTAATCTAAGTCAGCCATGTGAGTACACACTGAGTTTAAGAAATAACGGTCATGCGAGATGATGATCATGGTGCTGTTACGTTGGTTCAACATATCTTGTAACCAACGGATGGTGTCGATGTCCAAGTTGTTGGTTGGTTCGTCTAGTAGCAATAAATCCGGGTCAGAAAACAGCGCTTGCGCTAGCAAGACTCGTAATTTAAAACCCGGGGCGATTTCGCTCATTAAACCAAAGTGCTGCTCAGTGCCAATGCCGACGCCTAATAGTAAGTCACCCGCGCGAGATTCAGCGGTGTAACCGTCCATTTCAGCAAATTCCATTTCAAGCTCGGCCACTTTAATGCCGTCTTCTTCGCTCATTTCAGGTAGTGAGTAGATGCGGTCACGCTCTTGCTTCACTTTCCATAATTCGCGGTGGCCCATGATCACAGTGTCTACGACTGAAAAGGCTTCGTATGCAAACTGGTCCTGGTTTAGTTTACCCATGCGCTCGTTAACGTCTAACGATACGTTACCGCTTGAAGGCTCTAAATCACCGGCAAGGATTTTCATAAAGGTGGATTTACCACAACCATTCGCGCCAATTAAACCGTAGCGATTACCGCCACCAAATTTGACAGAGATATTTTCAAACAGTGGCTTAGCGCCAAACTGCATTGTGATGTTAGCTGTTGTAATCAAAATGAAATTCCAAATCGTGTTGTGTGTTTAAACCGGTATCACATTATAGCTTAACGGTGCGAGTTGACATCTGTATGACTCAAGTCAGCTCTTAAAAAATGTTAAACAAATAATAGTGAGATTTAAACTGATATACGGCATCGCCGAAGGGGTAGATATAAAGCGCGACATTGTAAGGATTTTTGGTCTATTTATCAACCTAAACCCAATCATAATGCTTTGCCGTTGATGCAATGAAAAACCGCAACAGCAAAGCATTTGCAATTTAACGACTTTGTTAATTTAAATAACCCACAATGTAATCTAAGCCGCCTGTAATGGCAGCCACTTGCGCATCGTTACATTGTTGCGTCGTAACATGTGGGCTGTCTGGATACACTTCTGTGGTGGTATTGAAATGATTTACGGTGATCCCTGCGCACAGGCTGAGCTTTTTAACCGGGTAATTAATCACCCCAAATTGTTCAATCGGTACTTCAATTAATTGACCGTCATCATCTGGTGCAATATGAGTCACTTTGGCCACCGAATCGATAATGGCTTTTTGAAACTCAGGGGTTGGATTATCACTGTCGCCAACCAAATAAAATCCGTCAGGAATAACGCCTTTATCGTATTCAACGCCATCACGGGCAGACAGTAGCGGTCTAAACTCTAGCTCGTCTGTGTCGGTGGTTTCATGCAAATCGATGTGGGCATACACCTCACCTAATGTGGCGACAAACGCCATTAAGGCCGCAGACTCTTCTGCTGGGCTATTGGCATAAAATGAGCGGTTTGGGTCTATCGCTTTTGGGTTCCAACGATTAATGGTTTCATAACCCCACGGGCTGACACAGGGCGCCACGGCAATGTTAAAATACTGGCTGTAGTGTTTGGCTTTAGTGGCTAAAAATTGAATTGCGCCATGGACACCACTGGTTTCGTAGCCGTGTACGCCACCGGTCACTAAAATGGTCTTTTTGTTGCTGTCCCAGTTAGGCGTTTTAAAGCCAAATAACGGATACTTGTCAGTGTCATAAGATAATGCGCCGTATTGCACTTGCTCAAATTGGTTTGCCAGCGGGGTTAATTTACTCACCACTTCTTCTTGATATGAGCGCTTAATCGTCACTTGGGCAAGCCATTGGGCTTTTTCAGCGTCGGTCCATTTTTGTCCCGGTGTGCCAATTGGGTATACAGTCGAATCTGTCATGAAACCTCTTTTATCGTTAATTCTCGTTAAAGTTTATGTTTTGTTTTGGCGAAAATAACCAGGGCAATGCCAAACAAAATAATACTGGTACAAATAATAAGATGAACACTGATTTGCTCGCCAACAAAGATAACGCCGCCAACGGCTGCTATCACAGGCACAGACAGTTGTAATACTGCGGCATGATTAGCACTTAACCCTCTCAGTGCTTGATACCATAACGCATAGCCCACACCCGAGGCCAGCGCGCCAGACAGTATAGCCAGTCCAACCCCTTGAGCACTTAATTGAAATGCTAGCCCTGCCGGTTTTGATTGCATTGGGTCGACGGGCATTAACATCGATAATAACCAAACGCTGGCAAGCATTAACAACACTAAGGGTAAAGTGCGAATAAAGTTGTATCCTGTGGCAAACAATGGATTTGCCGTGCCTTTGCCCATCAAGGTATAACCGCCCCAGGCGCAACCACTGATGGCCATCAGCACTAAGCCGCTAATTGATAATGTTTCACTGCCAAGGCTGAGACTTGGCCACACTAAATAGCCAAAGCCTGCAAACGCCACTAGCGCGCCAACTATCTCAAGCACATTCAGTCTGTGACCTTGTAAATAACTGATAAACATCATGCTAATTTGCACCGCGGCAAATAATACTAATGCTCCGGTCGCGGTGTCTAGCAGTACATACGCGTACGAAAACCCAATGGCATAAACAAACAACAGGCCTGCGGCTAAAAAACTGCCATGGGCTTGTGTTGGCAATGTATGTTTTGTTGCTCGGTTTTCTGTTGCGAGATCTTGTGTTGATCGCTTTTTTGCCGATGTTAGCAGCATCAATAAGACCAACATCAATGCACCAGATGTTAATCTGATGGCGGTGAAACTGCTTGGGTCAATCAGTGGCACAGCCTGCTCATTTGACAACGCAAGGCGGCAAAATACTGAGTTAGCCGCAAACGCGATTAAAGCGATTAAGGTATAAAATGTGAGTGCGGTGCGAGATAGCGGCGTGGCAGAAGCCATAAGTTAACCTTGCTGAATGCGTTATTTAGATGACTTTCTAAAACTGAACTTATTGGCAAACCAGCTAATCACCGCCACTTGTTGTACGTGGCTTAAACCAAAATACACACAAATCCACGGAGAAATAAGTAAGAACCACGGCAATGCTGCAGTTGATCGCCCGGAAAAAAACAAATACAAAAAGCCGCCGTATATAATGACAACGCCGAAAGTGCCCACGATAAGCATGATTTTTTTTAATATAAGTTCTAATTTTGCCACGTGATCAATCCCTAAAAATAAAAAAGTCACGCCGAGCGAATACACATTGTATTGCTCGGCGTGACTGCATCATAACAAACTGACTAAGCTAAATACCACCGCTCTATAAGCGAATACCGCCGTCAATTTCAAATACGCGGCCGTTTACATAATCATTTTCGATAATAAAACGAACCGTTGAAGCGATTTCTTCTGGCTGACCTAAACGACCTGCTGGGACCATTTTTTCTAAACGCTCGAGCGCCTCTGGTTTCATAGCTGCGGTCATTTCAGTGGCGATAACACCCGGAGCCACTGCGGCGCTACGGATATTGTAACGGGCGAGTTCTTTAGCCCAACCTACCGACATTGCAGCGACACCCGCTTTAGACGCCGAATAGTTTGATTGGCCCATATTGCCGCATTTAGCAATACTAGAGATATTAATGATCACCCCAGCTTGCTTGGTTTCAATCATCGCAGCGGCGGCTTCACGGCCACATAAAAAACTGCCCGTTAAGTTAACATTAATGACCGATTGAAATTGCTGATAAGACATACGCTCAGTGACTTTGCCCTCTTTGGCTTTAATCATTAAACCATCACGTAGAATACCGGCGTTGTTAATCAGCACATTCACCTGGCCAAAGTCTTCAATGATGTATTGAAAACCCGCAACCACGTCTTCTTCATCAGTAATGTCTAGGGCATAACCTTGCACTTCAGTTGTTGCGCCTAAATCTGCACAAGCTTGCTCTAGCTTGGTTTGGTCAACATCGATAAGCGCCAATCTAGCACCCTGGGCAGCTAAATCGTGAGCCATTGCCAGACCTAAACCGCCTGCTCCGCCAGTAATGACGACAACCTTATCTTTTAATTCCATCAACTGAATCCTTTATTTTTTCTTTGCAAACTGTTCAAAAATACTCGAGAAATCGCGGCTACCATTGCCTTGACGCGCATGATTAACATACAAACTACGTGCAAGTGAGCCCATCGGTGTACTCGAGTTAGAGGCTAATGCCGCCTGTTGCGACAAGCCTAAATCTTTTACCATGAGGTCGACCATAAAGCCGCCTTGATACCCTTTAGACGACGGCACATTTTCCATCACATCTGGACATGGATTGTACTTTTCGAGTGTCCAGTTACCGCCGCTGCTGACTTTCATGATATCAGACAACACTTTAGGATCTAAGCCATTATCTAATCCTAATTGGATTGATTCACTGGTACCAACCATCAATACTGATAACAGCATGTTATTACAAATCTTGGCAACTTGCCCTGCACCCACTGCACCCGCATGAAAAATATTACCGCCCATGACGGTTAACACGGTTTGTGCTTGCGTGTAAGCAGCCTCTGAGCCACCACAAATAAAGGTTAAGGTGCCCGCTGCAGCGCCTGCGGTGCCGCCCGATACTGGTGCGTCCATAAACTCAATCCCCATGTCGGCAGCTTTTGCACCCACAATACGGGCACTGTCGGCATCAATGGTTGAGCAATCAATTAATAAGGTGTGCTTTGACACCACCTCAAGTAAACCTTTGTTATTGGCATCGCCTAAATATAAACCCAGAACATGTTTGCTTGCAGGCAACATGGTAATCACAAAGTCTGCTGATGCTGCTGCGCCGCAAGCAGTTTTGGCGCAAAGCGCTCCTTGTGAGGTGAGTGCTTCAACGGCCACTGGGTTTAAGTCAAACACTGTGACTGTCATGCCGGCTTTGATTAAATTGGCCGCCATTGGGCCACCCATGTTACCTAAACCAATAAATGCTACTGTTGCCATGTTATCAATCCTTGTTAAATAAAATCTGCTAATGGGTGGTGACTAACGTCCCAGGGAGAGGTAATCAATTGCTCAATGGTGCTTTGTTCTACTGCTTCAACATCGCTAAATAGCCATTTAGGTTGGCGATCTTTATCAATCAATAACGCCCGAACCCCTTCGCAAAAATCACCCATTGAGCAACAATTCACGCTGACGCCAAGCTCCCACTGGAAACATTGTGCCAAACTAAGTTCAGTACCTAATTGGGCTTGAGCAAAAATTAAATGCCAGCTAATTGGGCTTCCCGCTAATGCAGTTTTTTGTGCTCGTTGCAGCCACTCAAGATCAGTATTAAGAGTGGATAATTGATGATGCACATCCAGAATATCCCCTGACATCAATAAATCGATTTGAGTTTGAAATTGTGCGAGGTGGCTTATGGGGAGTTGAGCTAAATGAGGCGCCGACATTTGCGCTAATAAATCGGTTAACAGCTGATGATTGAGCTCAGCGTCCTGGCTCCAGTTAAGCTCCGCCATTGCATCGAACAATGACTCTTGTTGATCACTGGTTAAATAATGATTGCCCAGTTCAACATATAGCGCATCGCTCGCGTTCATGTTGTAGGCGGTTAAGCCTAAAAACAACCCTGTTTTGCCTGGCATGCGATTTAAAAAATAGCTGCCGCCGACATCAGGGTATAAACCAATGGTGACTTCTGGCATGGCAATTCGGCTACGCTCAGTGACAATGCGATGGCTACAACCGGCCATTAAGCCTAAGCCGCCACCCATCACAATGCCATCACCCCACACAAGTAGCGGTTTACCAAACTGATGCAGTAAGTAATCGAGTTGATATTCTTGGGTGAAAAAGCCGCAGGCTTCGTCGTTAATGGTATTGGGGCTGGCAATGGATGCATGGTAAATCGCCCGCACATCACCACCGGCACAAAATGCCTTATCACCCGCACCTTGAAGCACCACACACGCAATATTGTTGTCGGCTTTCCAGCGAGTGAGCTGTGTTTGCATTGCGGCCACCATATCGAGGGTTAACGCATTGAGCGCTTTTTCAATATTAAGGGTCACGATGCCAATTGATTGGCCTGAAAGCGTACCAAGAGTTTGAAATATTACCTCTTGAGTCATTAGCGATTCCTCCAGTTGGCTGGGCGTTTTTGTAAAAAGGCGTTAACACCTTCAGCTTGATCTTCGGTATCAAATAACCCCACAAACAATTCACGCTCAAGCGGTAATGCTTGGCTGCGCGGCATGGTTCGCCCGGCATTAATTAAGGTTTTGCATACACTCACACTACTCGGAGACTGTTTAGCCACTTTGGCTGCTAAGGCAACTGCAGCATCAAGAGCCTGGCCTTTTTCGACAACCTCTTCAACTAGGCCAATTCTTTCTGCTTTGGCGGCATCGATACGATCGCCACATAAAATCATGCGCTTAGCCCAGCCTTCCCCCACTAATGCTGTTAAATTTTGAGTGCCACCCGCGCAAGGCAGTAATCCTACGGTGGCTTCTGGCAGCGCCATTTGTGCTTGTGCTTCGGCAATGCGTAAGTCACAGGCTAAGGCGACTTCTAAGCCGCCGCCCATGGTGTAACCGTTAATGGCGGCAATCGACACGCCACGAAACGCGCTTAGGGCTTCAAAGGCTTCACCAAAATGCTTTGCCATGGAAGCGGCAGTGCCTTTATCACCATCGGCAAATAGATTTAAATCGGCGCCGGCAGAGAAAAACTTTTCGCCTTGTCCGGTGATCACTAACGCATAAATATCGTTGTTTTGATTTAACTTGATAACGGTTTGCTTCAGCAATTGTAAGCTGTCTGCGGTCCAGGTATTCGCTGGCGGATTATTAAGCGTTAAAATAGCCGTGTGACCAATAATATGTTCAATTATGGCGGTATTTGCTGTCATCATTTACTGTCCTTGAGTTAACCCGCTTGCAGGTTGCGCTGTCAACATAGTCGTTAAGATTATCTGTGAACTATCCATTACAAAATTGGATGGGCGTTTTCATCTAACAAGCGGCGGGCAATAATCAGCCGCATAATTTCGTTAGTGCCTTCTAAAATCTGATGCACTCGTACATCGCGGAAATGACGCTCAAGCGGATACTCGCGGATATAACCATAACCACCATGGATTTGCAGCGCGCTGTCACACACCTGGAAACCCACATCGGTCGCAAAGCGTTTGGCCATAGCGCAATAGGCGCTGGCTTCTGGGTCTTGAGTATCAAGTTTGAATGCCGCTAAACGCACCATTTGACGGGCAGCTACTAACTCTGTTGCCATGTCGGCTAATTTAAATTGCAGTGCTTGGAACGCCGCTAATGGTTTACCAAATTGCTTACGCTCATTCATGTATTGTGTTGCACGTGTTAATGCCGCTTGTGCAGTGCCAATTGAACACGTGGCAATGTTAATGCGCCCACCGTCGAGGCCTTTCATGGCAAAAGTAAAACCCTGGCCTTCATCGCCAAGTAAGTTTGCTGCAGGCACACGCACGTTTTCAAAACTAATCAGTCTGGTCGGCTGGGCATTCCAGCCCATTTTATCTTCGGCTTTACCATAAGTAATGCCGGCAGCGCCAGCCGGTACCGCAATGGCAGAAATGCCTTTTGGACCCGCCTCTCCTGTGCGGCACATCACCACTAATAATTCGGTTTCACCGGCACCAGAGATAAACATTTTTGAGCCTGTAATTAAGTAGTCATCACCGTCACGCACAGCTTTAGTTTGCAATGAGGCGGCATCACTACCAGCACCGGGCTCAGTTAAGCAGTAAGAAGCTAATAATTGCCCTGTGGTTAAGCCTTCTGACCACTGTTTACGTAAGGTTTCGGTGCCCCAAGTGGTTACCATCCAGGTGGCCATATTGTGAATGGTTAACATGGCAGTGGTAGCAGTGCAGCCATGGGCTAGCTCTTCAAAAATAATTGAGGCATCTAAACGAGATAAGCCCATGCCACCTTCTGACTCAGGCGAATACAATGAACAAAAACCCAGTTCACCGGCTTTTTGGATTACATCTTTGGGAAAGTGATGTTCTTCGTCCCATTTAGCGGCAAATGGGGTTAATTCTTCTGCGGCAAATTGACGTGCTAAATCAGCAAATTGGCGCTGATCTTCGTTTAAATTAAAATCCATGTCGGACTCCTGTTTATTGTCTGATTATGACTCTTGGGTCATTTAGTCACTTGCTCACTGCAACTTAAGTTGCTTGGCCATTGTGTACAAAAAAAGCAATGGTGTAAGTCAAGATTGTCTTGTTGTATTTAGCATAAATTGTCGCGATATATCGATGATGTATCGCGACAAATGGGGACTCACCACAGCATACTTATTTTAAGTTAATGCTCATGTTAGGACCGCTAACAGCTTCTGAGTCAAACCAACGAGTGGTGATGGTTTTGGTTTCGGTGCAAAAACGCACAGCTTGCTTGCCATAGGCGTGTTGGTCGCCATAGAAACTGCCTTTCCAGCCGGTAAATGAGAAGAAAGGTAGTGGCACAGGAATAGGCACGTTAATGCCCACTTGACCCACTTCAATTTCATGCTGGTACTTACGCGCTGCGCCGCCTGATGCGGTAAAGATTGAGGTGCCGTTACCGTATGGGCTGTTGTTCACAAGCTCAATGGCATCGTCTAATGTTTCTGCTTCCATACAGCACAATACTGGGCCAAAAATCTCTTCTTTGTAGATACTCATGTCGGTGGTGACATGGGTAAACATGGTTGGACCCACCCAGTTACCTGATTCATAACCGGCAACAGTGAAATCACTACCGTCGAGTAAGCATTCTGCGCCTTCCGCTTTTCCTTGGGCGATCAGTTTTAACACGCGCTCTTTGGCTGCAGGGCTGATGACAGGCCCATATGCCGCATCTTTGTCATCCCATAAACCTGGGCGCACTTTGGCAAGCGCTTCTTTTAACTCAGGGATCCACTCTTTGGCTTTACCGACAAATACTGCCACTGAAATGGCCATACAACGTTGACCCGCAGCGCCAACTGAAGCGCCGACCATGTTGTTGATCACTTGCTGCTTGTTAGCATCTGGCATGATCACGCAGTGGTTTTTAGCACCCGCAAAGGCTTGCACACGTTTTAGATTGTCGGTACCTGTCTTGTAGATGTATTGGCCTACACCGACTGAACCGACAAACGAAATCGCTTTAATCGCGGGGTCAGTTAACAACATGTCTACTGCCGTTTTGTCGCCATGAATAAGCTGTAACACACCTTTTGGCGCGCCGGCTTCAACAAACAATTCAACTAAACGTTGTGGTGTCATTGGGTCTTGTTCAGAAGGTTTTAAAATAAAGGTGTTACCGCAGGCAATCGATAGCGGGAACATCCATAAAGGGATCATCGCCGGGAAGTTAAACGGGGTAATACCGGCGCAAACGCCAAGTGGTTGCGTGTAGCTATAGGTGTCAATATTACGCGCGACGTTTTCAACAGTTTCGCCCATCATTAACGACGCAACGTTACAGGCATGTTCGGCCACTTCAATACCGCGCCATACATCACCTTTTGCATCTTCAAAGGTTTTACCGGTTTCTTGCGCCAAAATGGTCGCTAACTCGTCGTGATGTTCTTTTAATAAATGTTGGTAACGCAACATGACGCGCGCACGCTCTGACACTGGCACTTCTTTCCAGCTTTTGAATGCTTCTTTAGCGCTGTCGATCGCCAGCTCGACTTCTGCGGTCGTGGCACAGTTAATCTTAGCAATAACGCTATTGTTAGCTGGGTTAGTCACATCAATATTGCGCTCGCCGTTGCCATGAGTGAATTCGCCATCAATGTAATGCTTAACTTGTGTGATCATGTTGCTTTCCTCGATCCTTGAACATCGTGAGTGAGCTTGGCTCACTGGTATTGAGTGACTGTGCAGATGATGCGATTATTTTGGTTGTCAGTCTCACATGTTATGTGGCTGCATTTGCCTCTATCTGCACAGTGGTCTTGTTGAACTTAATCTTGTCTAACTTGCTTAAACCTCAATCGCCATAGCCGTGGCTTCGCCGCCGCCAATACAAAGCGAGGCAACACCACGCTTAAGCCCTTGAGCTTTTAATGCATAAATCAAGGTGACTAACAAACGTGCGCCCGAACAACCAATAGGATGACCAAGAGCACATGCACCGCCATTGATGTTAACTTTACTGGCATCTAACCCAAGCTCAGATACCGCTAACATGGTCACCATGGCAAACGCTTCGTTAATTTCATACAGATCAACGTCATATTTGCTCCACTGCACTTTATCGAACAGCTTTTGCATTGCGCCGACGGGAGCGGTTGTGAACAATGACGGCTCTTGCGAATGAGTGGTGTGGCCTTTAATGGTCGCCATAACGGTTAAGCCTAATTCATTAGCTTTGTCGCGAGTCATTAACATTAATGCTGCGGCGCCGTCTGAAATTGAGCTTGAATTTGCTGCCGTAATGGTGCCGTCTTTAGTAAAGGCTGGACGCAGAGTTGGAATTTTTTCAGGGCGGGCATTACCCGGTTGCTCATCGGTGTCGACAGTAACATCACCACGACGGGTGCTAATGGTCACAGGCACCACTTCATCTTTAAAGGCACCAGAGTTAATCGCGGCATTGGCTTTGTCGAGTGAACTTAATGCAAAGGCATCCATTTGTTCACGCGTGAGACCAAAGTCATCTGCGGTTTTTTGGGCAAATGTGCCCATCGCACCGCCGGTATAGGCATCTTCAAGACCGTCTAAAAACATATGGTCCATGACTTTGCCGTGCCCCATGCGCATACCACCACGAGCTTTGTCGAGTAAATATGGTGCTTGGCTCATGCTTTCCATGCCACCTGCTATCACCACATTACTGCTGCCCGCTTTAATTAAATCATGGGCTAACATGACGGTTTTCATCCCAGAGCCACACACTTTATTGACCGTGGTTGCGCCAACACTTAATGGTAAATCTGCACCCAATGTTGCCTGGCGAGCTGGCGCCTGGCCAAGACCTGCAGGTAATACACAGCCCATTAGCACTTCATCAATGCTGTCGCCGCTTACGCCGGTTTGCGCTAAAAGGCCTTTAATCGCGGTAGCGGCTAACACGGGAGATGCTACCTCAGCCAATGCCCCCTGAAAGCCACCCATAGGGGTACGCTTGGCGGCAACAATAACGATATCTTGACCTGTTTGCTCTGTACTCATAACCACTCCATTTTTTGCGCATATAAAATCAAACCAATATCACACCACTTTGACGTTGACGCTAACGTAAAGCAAGTAAAAAATGATCTATTTTGTGATGTTCATCTCATTAGCTTGTCATTGAGGATTTACACTTGAGATTTAAATGAGAATATTTATAGGTAAGATTATGTTTTAATAGCAATAAAAACATCAGGGTTTAAATGGCGAAATGAACTTGAGCACACATTACACTTTAGTCTACAAGGCATAAAAAAGCCGCGATACCTTAGGGTATTGCGGCTTTTGGCTTATGAGTGGCTGATTATGATTTTTTGTTTTCCCATGGCGTTTTCGCGCTCATGTCATTTAAATCATACGGCGTTAACTGGTAAACATAATAGTTAAGCCAATTGCTCACCAATAAGCTGCCGTGACTGTGCCAGCGGGCAATAACGTCTTGGCTTGGGTCGTCGTTACGATAATAATTTTGCGGAATGTCTGGGTTTAACCCTTGGCCAACATCGCGAGTATATTCATCATTTAGGGTGGCTTTTTGATATTCAGGATGGCCCATTACAAACAAATTGCGATTATCTCGACTGAGGACAATATAGGCGCCGGCTTGGTCAGAGTCAGCCAATACTTCTACCTCCGGATGTTGACGTAACTCTTCAACATTCATTTCGGCAAACCGTGAGTGCGGCGCATAAAACTCATCGTCAAAACCACGCAGTAGCGGATGTGGATCGCTAGTGCGACTGTGATTAAATACGCCTGAACGTTTGTTTTGCAGCAACTGACGCTTTAAGCCATATAAATGATACAAGCCAGCATGGGCTGCCCAACATAAAAACAGTACCGAGGTGACATGATTTTGTGACCAGTCAATAATTTCGCGAATGTGATCCCAGTAAACCACATCTTTAAAATCGATTTGTCCAAGCGGCGCACCTGTGATGATAAGGCCGTCATAATTGTTATTACGCACATCTTCAAAATCACGGTAAAAGGTATTCATGTGGTCAATCGAGGTGTGTTTCGACTCTTTGTCGTGAATGCGTAATAAATCGACGTCGACTTGCAATGGCGTGTTACCGAGTAAACGCAATAATTGTGTCTCAGTTTCGATTTTATTAGGCATTAAATTCAAGATCAGCACCCGCATAGGACGAATGTCCTGATTGGCTGCACGGGTTTCAGACATCACGAAAATATTTTCAGACTCTAAAATACCTGCAGCAGGGAGATTATCTGGAATTCGAACCGGCATACGACTCACCTTTTTGATTAATTAAACACAGACAGCTTGTTTATTGTGCGATAAATTAGCAACGCCCTATAAACCAATATGTTTAGCCGATCACAGTTTCAACATTCTGTAAAAAGACGACTTTATTGAGCTTACCTTAAATAAACACTACCAATAAATAACGCTAAACATTGATATCACGCGATATAAACCAATACTCACACAAGCAATCATTGATGTCATCAATCATACACAAGGATGTCTAGAAGTCTACACGTCTTAAGTTGAATTTTTTTCTCTCTTGTTATCAAACGGCGTTATTCCTATTATGAGCCATTGATAATTATGAGGTTAACTATGTCAGTCGCAACAGCAATGATCATTGGTGCGGGTTCGCAGCTCAGCCAGGCCCTTGCGAAACAATTGTCGGCACAGCAAGTGTCATTAGTGCTTTTTGTACATGATCCCGAGTCTCTCAAGCAATTTGCTGAAAGCCTTCCAGGCGAAGTAGCCGTGTATCCACTGAGTATTGACCAACCACAAGCGGTGATAGCTCAGCTTAATGAAGCCTGGACCACCCATAACGGCGCCCATTTGGTGATCGTGAATACTGGTGTTAATGATTACGACCCAGCCTTGCCATGGAGCATAGATCAGCACGCCATCGATGTGAATGTGATGGGATTTGCAGCGGCTAGCCAATGTATTTTCAAATTGATGTGCGAGCAAGGTTATGGTCAATTAGCGGCGATAAACTCGATTGCTGGTCAACGCGGCGGCCCAAATGTGGCTTACCATGCCTCTAAAGCCTTTGCCGAAAATTATTTACAGGGGTTAAGTATGCATGCGCAGCGCTTAAAACTACCTGTCACCATAAGTGATATTCAATTAGGGTTATTTGATAAAGCGGTGCACTTAAATACTCAGATGTTATTGTCGCCCATTGATAAAGTGGCCGGGCAAATATTAACAGCACTTAAAAAAGGTAAACGCCGAGTGTATGTCACCAAACGCTGGCGAATTGTGGCGTGGATAAACCGCATACTGCCCGAATATATTTATAATACTCGCCATTGGAAACCGAAAAAGAAACGCGGTTAACTTGACGCTTGGTTAATCTCACATAACAAAACAGGAACCCAAAAGATTCCTGTTTTGTTACAATGAAAAGCTGATGCTAATCAACTACAATTAGAAAGTATAACCCACGCTTACCATATAAACCCATGGGTCGATGTCGGTTTCAACAACGACATGGTCAGCGCCCATATCAAAACTCACGTCGGTAGAAATTTGTGCATACCATACCGAGGCATTCACGAGCCATTTTTTATCAATTTGGTAATCAAGCCCTACCTGCGCCGCTACGCCCCAGGAGTTAGACATAGACAAGTTATCTAAACCTAAACCTTTAGCATCTTGGGTAAATTCATTGTCGAAAAAGTTAGTAAAGTTAACCCCTACCCCAACATACGGACGAAGTGCAGACTGCGAATCACCAAAGTAGTATTGAGCAACCAATGTTGGCGGTAAATGTTTAGTCTCAGCAATTTTACCAAGTTCGCCCAGTGACACATCGTGGCTAAAGGGTGTGGCAGCTAAAAGCTCTATGCCAATGTTATCTGTCAGCATATAGCCAAAGTTAAGACCTAATTGAGTATCACTATCAACACTGAACTCAGCAACGCCGGCCACCACAGGGCTTGATTCATTAGGTGATACCGTTGCTGTACCTGCACGCACAATAATGTCGCCCGCTTGGTGCGCAGCAGCACCAAAAGATAAGCCAGCAGATAGTAATGATGCAGCAACTAAACCTAGGGTAATTTTCTTATTCATTTTCAGACTCCATGACAACAATAAATAGACGCAATTCATTAACATTATTAACAATTGCCGCCAACCTACCCAAGTTAATCATTAACAACATTGATTTAGATCAAACAAACACCTCTACCTATATTTGAGTACCCAATTAGATAGCTTAAGCTTGATTTAGATCACAAAGTAACCACCAAAAGAGACTAAAGGTGTATTTTATAGTTAGGTTATTGTGGTGTAGCGCAAGTTAAAATGTAAGCCTATTACGTCCAGTCACAGGCATAGATAAAGGCTTTCTTCTGTGGATTATTGTGTGACTGATTGAGGTAATAACGGTGATAATTGGCGTATAAATTTTGTTCAATTAATGACGTGGAATTGATGTTTTCGTGCAGTGTAATAGTCGAATACAATTTGAGGGCTAAAAGTGTTGCACCTAACATCGGTTAGGTGCCATTTTAACGTTTATAAAGTCATGACGCCTCAATTAACTGGCATCGTGTTGCAGTTCTGGCGCGGCATCGGCAAAAGGCGCTAATTGGTTACACGCTTGGTCAATGCGTACAATATTAGGAAAATCATCAAGCGGTACATTAAAGCGTTTTGCGTTATACACTTGTGGCACTAAACAAATGTCGGCAAGTGTTGGCGTATCACCGAAACAATAACGCCCAGAATACTGGCTTAATTGTGCCTCTAATGCCGTAAACCCAACAATAATCCAATGATGATACCAACGCATTTTATCATCGTCTGACACGCCCATGTCGTTCACTAAATATTGCAGTACCCGTAAATTGTCCAGTGGGTGGATTTCACACGCAATCGCTTGTGCCATACTGCGCACTATGGCGCGATGCTCTATATTGCTCGGCAATAATGCGATCTGCGGGTGCTTTTCTTCAAGGTATTCAATAATCGCCAATGATTGCGATAAGCTCAGTTCAACATCAATGCCATTATAAACAAGAGTGGGCACTAAATGTTGTGGGTTTAATCGATCATAAGCCTGCGAATGCTGCTCACCGCCATTTTTCACCAAATGAACTGAAATCTGCTCTGCCGACAACTGCTTTAAATTTAACGTAATGCGCACGCGATAGGCTGCGCTTGAGCGCCAATAACCATAGAGTTTCATGTGTCCTCCTCTTTATTGTTTTTATCGTTTTTTGCTTTTGATTTGTTGAGCCACCAATAATAAAAAAGGCAATAACGATGATGCGCTATTGCCTTCTAAAAAATATCGTTATCGATTTTTAAGCTTTATATTCAACGACTTTTTGGTCGATAGAACCAAAAATACTCACGCCGCTTTCGTCAAACATTTCAATGCGTACTGTGTCGCCAAAATGCATAAACGGGGTTGAGGCTTTGCCGTCGGCAATTATTTCTAACATGCGCTTTTCAGCTAAACAGCTTGAACCTGCGCTACGATCGTAGTTTGAAATAGTGCCTGAACCAATAATAGCGCCTGCAGCAAGTGGGCGTGTTTTAGCCACATGCGACACTAACTGGCTAAAGTTGAATGTCATGTCGACGCCGGCATTTGGGCGGCCAAATAATTCACTGTTTAAATGAGTCACTAAGGGTAAATGCACTTTGCTGTCTTGCCATTTATCACCGAGTTCGTCTGGTGTAATCGCTACCGGTGAAAACGCGCTTGATGGTTTAGATTGAAAAAAGCCAAACCCTTTAGCCAGTTCACCTGGGATTAAGTTACGCAGTGATACATCATTAACCAACATCAGTAGCTTGATGTGCTTAGCAGCATTGTCTGTCGATACGCCCATGGCAACATCATCAGTGACAATGGCAATTTCTGATTCAAAATCAATACCGTATTCTTCACTGGCCATTTCAATGTCGGCTTTAGGTGCAATAAAGCTGTCTGAACCACCTTGATACACTAGCGGGTCGGTCCAAAATGATTCTGGCATTTCAGCGCCGCGAGCCTTACGAACTAGCTCTACGTGGTTAACATACGCGCTACCGTCAGCCCACTGATAGGCTCGCGGTAATGGCGATAAACAACGTGACTCATCAAAGGCGACGGCGTTATCCATTTGGCCATCATTGAGTGCGTCATATAATTCGCTTAATTGTGGATACAATAAATCCCAGGCATCGAGTAACTGCTGCATTGTTTTAGCAATGGCTGGCACTGCGACCGTTTTGGTCAAATCTTTACTGACTAACATCAATTGGCCGTCGCGACGTCCGTTGTGATAACTTGCAAGTTTCATTGGTGCTCCTAAATTCTGGGTGGCATTCGCGCTTAGTCTCTATAGCATGAATGGCTTAGCTCATTCATTGTGACCATACAAGGTCGTTAAATCCTATAGCGCGGGGCAAATCACGCTTTACCCATGCAAACGGTGATTTGTACATTATTATTTACAAACGATAAAAAACCTTGCCAATGCTGGTTTGCAGCACTGAAATAGCCAAAATGCCAGCACTTTAGCTGGCATTAAATCGTTACGTTATTTTTTCTTGCTAATATTGTAGTCACGCAGTTTATTGGCAATGGCGGTATGCGACACTCCAAGCTTTTTCGCCAACTGACGAGTACTTGGGTAAGCGGGATATAACCGTCGCAATAACCCCGCCTCATAGTCTTTCATGGCTTCATCTAGTGTGCCTTCAAACTCTTCGTCAAAATAACCAAAACCTTCAGCATATGACGGCAGTTTAAGCTGCTCAACGGTCAACTCTGTTGAGCCATCCCACATGGATACGGCTCTAAAAATGGCATTTTTAAGCTGACGAACATTGCCAGGCCAAGCATACGTAAACAGATAGTCACGGCAACTGGCTGAAATACGTCGCAGCGGACTTGATAGCTGCTGACTATAGTGCTCTAAAAACATCTCTGTAAGCGGGATAACATCCACACGCCGCTCACGCAAAGACGGCATGTGATAACTCAATACATGGATGCGGTAGTATAAATCTTCTCTAAACTCACCGGTTTGGCACAACTCTGCGAGGTTTTTCTGGGTCGAGCAGATAATGCGTACATCGGCTCGCACTTCTTCATCACCACCAATACGTCTAAACGTGCCGTCTTGCAATAAACGTAACAACTTCACCTGGGCAGCTTTGGACATTTCAGCAATTTCATCTAAAAATACCGTGCCGCCTTTTCCTTCCTCAAATAAGCCACGCTTAACCACAGTGCCATTGCTAACAAAACCAAACAGTTCTTCTTCGGCGACGCTGTCAGGCAATGCCGCGCAGTTTATGGCAATAAAGGGGTGCTCACGGCGCATACTGGCATCGTGACTCGCACGGGCCATTAACTCTTTACCCGTACCGGTTTCGCCGGTGATCAATAACGGCGCGTCGAGCTGAGCCATACGTTTGGCTTGCTTTAACACGTCTTTCATTTTATCGCTCATCGCCAAAACGTTATCAAAACCTGTGGTTTGATTTTGCAGCGCATTAAATTGCTTGCCGACTCTGGCAGGTGATTTAAGTGACACCACTGCACCAGCTAAAATAGTGGTGTCGTTATCGTCAGGTAAATAAATCGGCAGCATTTCGGCTAAATATTCATTGGAATTAATCTGCACACGGGTAGCTTGAGCCAATACTGGGGTTTCACTCATCCAGCGAGCAAAATTAAAGCCTTGCACCCAATGATTTAATGATTCTTCGACCACCTCATGCTCTGCCATGTCCAACGTCAGCAGAGCAGATTCATTGGCAATACGAATACGGCCTTTAGTGTCGATTGAAAACACCGAATCAGGCAAGGTTTTCAATAATGTTTTTAAGGCGTAGTGTTCTTGCTCTGATGGCATAAAAGACACGGTACGCACGTCGTGCACGCTTTCGACTTTTCGAATTTGCGGCATGAGTTCTCGTAAGGTTTCGAAACTGATTTCTGCAAATTGCAAAAATAGGAAACCTTTATTACTGGCATCAATGGCAATTAAGTTAATGCCATGTTTTTCAAGCACGACGAGGATGTCTTTCGCTAAACCCACGCGATCGATACAACTGACTTCCAAACGCATATGTAACGATTCCCTAGTTATTAATGTTTGTTGCGGAAATTTGTCACAACGTTAGAGGGATATTGCTTCGGTGGCAAGCGAAGTTTACAGTAGAATTGTAACAGACAAATTATCCAGCATGTTACGTTAACGTAACATGCTGAAATAAATGTCAATATCGTTAGTCTAATAACTGGTCTGTCTTGGCAGCCATAATGAAGTCATTCTTGTGTAAACCTTTAATCGAGTGCGACCACCAGGTTACGGTGACCTTACCCCATTCGGTTAAAATACCTGGATGATGAAACTCAGCTTCGGCTAAGTCGGCCAGTTTATTGGTAAAAGCCATCGCCAACTTAAAGTTTTTAAATTTATAAACGCGCTCTAATTGCATAATGCCGTCGCGTACCTCAACTCCCCAATCTGGGATCATGCCAATAAGCTCGGCTAATTCTGCCTCGGTGACTTTTGGGGCGTCTGCCTGGCAAGCTTCACACTTCATCTCGGTTAATGCGTTCATTGGTACTCCTTGGCTTAATGTAATGCTGTCGTGACTGTAGGCTCAAACATTGTTGCTTTGCTCAACTGTCATCATGGGTTAACTGGCTTGATTTTTGGGTGAAAACTTAGGCTCAAACATGCCTAATTGCTGCGCTTTTTTCACCATACTCATAATGTCCATTCGTGCAATTTCATCTAAGTAGTCAATATTTTCAATCACGTAATAAATGGGTTGCATAATATCAATGCGATACGGGGTGCGTAGTACATCGAGTAAATCAAACGGTCTGCGCTCTGGTTTATCGCTAAGCGCATACATGGTTTCACCAGGCGAACTTAAAATACCGCCGCCATAAATTTGTAAGGGCTCATCTTTAGCCTGTACTAAACCAAACTCAATGGTAAACCAATACAAACGCGCTAAAAATACCCGCTGCTCTTTGGTTGCTGCGAGGCCTAACTGACCATACATATGCGAAAAGCGCGCAAATGATGGGTTGGTCAATAATGGGCAATGGCCAAATATTTCATGAAAAATATCAGGTTCTTGCAAATAATCGAACTCTTCTTTAGTGCGAATAAATGTCGCCACAGGAAACGCTTTATTGGCGAGCAATTCAAAAAAACGTCCAAATGAGATTAATGCTGGCACCGCTGCGGTTTTCCAGCCCGTAGCCTCTAATAACACCTTGTCTATTTCAGGCAGTTGCGGAATGCGGTCAACCGACATGGCTAATGCATCTAAACCTTGCAAATACGCAGGGCAAGCACGCCCGGGCATATTGGTCACCTGGCGTTGATATAACTGCTGCCATAATTGATTCTCATGTTCTGAGTAATCAATATAACCTTGGGCATCAGCTTGATGGGCAATATACTTTGTTGCTGTCGTCATAGGTTCCACTTTACGTAAACTTCACTCTCTACATAGTGTGCTAACCTTGTGCTTTTGTTAACTCCTTCACAGTTTATTGTCAGCCAATAATGCAGTACTAAATGTAAACAAATGAATACAAGATCGAGCTCCTCCTTTAACAAACCGCGGTAATTTAGGAGTGATATCAATAATTTTACTGATACTTGAACTGTGATAATTTACAATGTAGACCAACATGACTCATTTATTCACAGGACGATTAAACTATGGCAATTTTGGTAACCGGTGGCGCTGGCTATATTGGTACGCACACTGTAGTGGAGCTACTAAATGCTGGACAGGAAGTGGTCATCGTAGACAATTTATCAAATTCAAGTGTTGAAGCGTTAGCACGTGTTCATACGATTACCGGTAAAGATGTGACTTTTTATCAAGGTGACATTCTCAATAAAGCGCTACTGCAAAAAGTTTTTGCCGATCACAGTATCGAATCGGTTATTCATTTCGCGGGCTTAAAAGCCGTTGGCGAATCTGTTGCAAAACCCCTTAAATATTACGAAAATAACGTCACTGGTACCATTATTTTGTGCCAGGTGATGGCTGAGCATAAGGTTAAAAACCTGGTATTTAGCTCATCGGCAACGGTTTATGGCGACCCAGCTAGCTTACCCATAAAAGAAGACTTTCCTACTGGCGCGACTAATCCATACGGCCAGTCAAAATTAATGGTTGAGCATATTTTAGCGGACTTATATCAGTCAGATAACAGCTGGAACATTGCCCGTTTACGTTATTTCAACCCGGTTGGTGCCCACGAAAGTGGCTTAATTGGTGAAGACCCAAATGATATTCCAAACAACTTAATGCCGTTTATTGCCCAGGTTGCTGTGGGTAAACGCGATAAATTAAGCGTATTTGGCGATGACTACAACACGCCTGACGGCACCGGCGTACGTGATTATATTCACGTGGTTGATTTAGCTGTGGGCCATTTACAAGCACTTAAAAAGTTACAAACCAAACCCGGCTTAGTGACTTATAACCTAGGTACTGGCATTGGTTACAGTGTGTTAGACATGGTAAAAGCATTTGAAAAAGCCTGTGGAAAAACCATTGCGTATCAAATCAGCCCTCGTCGCCCAGGTGATATTGCCGCCTGTTATGCCGACCCAAGCTTTGCCGCTGCACAATTAGACTGGCGTGCCACCCATAGCGTTGAAGATATGGCGAGCAGCAGCTGGAAATGGCAATCAAATAACCCTGATGGGTATAAATTGCCAAGCGCTTAACAATTTTTTGCTGCAGCTAATGCTAATATTCGCTGCAGCAACTAATACAGTTATTGGAATAGAAATGACCCAAGGTATTAACCAAAGTCGCCGCAATCTCTTTAGCCGCCGCAAAACCAATGTTATTCGCCCGCCGTGGAGCAAGCCAGAACGAGCATTTACTGATAATTGTACCCGTTGCGATAAATGCATGAACGTGTGTGAAACTCAAATTATTAAGCGTGGTGAAGGTGGTTTTCCTGAAATTGACTTCAGCAACGACGAGTGCACCTTTTGCAAACAATGCGTTGAGGTGTGCCCAGAGCCAGTTTTTGATACCACGTTGGCACAACCATGGACTAATGTTGCCAGCATAAAAGACAACTGCTTAACCGCTAAAGGTGTTTGGTGCCAAAGTTGTAAAGATGCCTGTGAGCCACGCGCAATTAGTTTTAGTATGGCCGTGGGCCAAGTTCCAAAACCCGTGATTGATATCGATGCTTGTACTGGCTGCGGCGCGTGTGTATCACCTTGTCCGGCTGATGCCATTACGTTGACGCCAACAGAGTAAGTCGTCAGTTAACAAAACCCACAGTTTGTCGTTTTGTTATGCTTATTTTAACGCTATATTAGCACCCCTATTTAGCCATATACCCAAGGGCACTAAGATGTTTGGTCAAAAAAAGCCGGTAAATCCGTTGAGCTTTATCGCTCAAGAATGTCACTTAACTGGAAAACTTATTTTCAGTGGGGATGTATTGATTGCTGGCCATGTTAGTGGCGATATTCAAGCACAAGGCAATGTCACC
Source organism: Shewanella saliphila (assembly GCF_014648295.1). Taxonomy (GTDB): domain Bacteria; phylum Pseudomonadota; class Gammaproteobacteria; order Enterobacterales; family Shewanellaceae; genus Shewanella; species Shewanella saliphila. Next base: position 31,694 of record NZ_BMQV01000027.1, on the reverse strand, counting down.
ATTGAACCTAGCGGCACGGTTGAAGGCGATATCTTATGCCGCGAATTAATGATTGCGGGGCAATCGTCAGGTGAAGCACGCTGCAAAAAAATCACCTTACATGAACAAGGTATTTTTGAAGGCGATGCCTATTGTGAACACATTGAAATTTTAGATGGTGGCCAATTTTTAGGTTATCGCCATCGCGATCCGCTCTCAACCACTGAGACCAATACTGACGTTAATACAGCTGAGAACGCTTAAGTTATACATGGGTAAAGTCTGATATTAAGCATTGGTTTTATTGGCATTAAAGCGCTGACAGGTGTCATTAATGTTCAGCCAGCTGACTTGCTCATTGGTGTAGATATGATAAGTCGGTTGCACTAGGTTCGGCTTATCGAGCGAAGCAATCGACAGAGTACAATATTGTGGATAATCCACATGTCGATAGGTCATTGTGGTACCACATTGCTGACAAAAGCCGCGGCGAATATGAGCAGACGAAGCAAACTCAGTCACCCGCCCTTGCAACCATGTCACCTGCTCAGAGTTAAAATCCATCCAACTCATTACAATCGCACCAGTACTTTTTCGGCATTGGTTACAATGACAATGGTCAGCATCAAATGGCATGTCAGTCGTCTGGTAGCGTATTGCTCCGCATAAACAACCACCTTGTAACATAGTCATAAACCACCTCGCACTTTATTGGATCGGCTAGCGATATTACTCAGCAGTAACACTGGCTTGTTGTTGCCATTGGCGTAACAGGTTAACAAACTCTTTGGGGTCGCGATCGACACTGTCCGTTGATAAATATAAGTGATAACCCAGTTGTTCATTTAAGGTTTGGCAGCGGTGACCAAACATAGCAAGTACACCTCGATAACGATCGCCATTAACGATTAACGGCGTATATTCAGTGCCTAAATAGCCCTCTAGGCTTTGTAAATCTTCATCTTGAGTGGCTGCCGTCATTAATAGCGGCCGTTGCTCAGTTAACAAACCGGTCGCTAAACGCGGTGAAATGCAGTCTAAAATCGGATTGATTTGTTTAAGTTTAACGCCGATATAGGGTAGCTCAATTAACTGTAGATTTTGGTTTACTCTTACATTATCAAGGCGTTGAATATTATCCCACTGAATAAACACCTGGCCGCGACGATGGAAAAAGGCCATGCCTTCTGCCGTTAATTTAAAACTCACGGCAGGCTGATACACTTTGGCGACACCTAAAATTAAACCTACTGAACCCAGTGCAAAAAACATCATACCGAGTGCAAACAAGCTACCAAAGGCAATAAAAATAACCAAGCTGATAAGCATGCTTAGCGCACCAAGCAAGGTTAAAGTAATGCCGTTGCGTTTAGAAAAAGGACTGATCGATAACTCATCGGTCATTTAGATTGTCTCCCCAGTGTGCTGCTTTAAGCCTTTAATATTCAGCCATATCATGCCGACATATTCATGAATAGAGCGCTGTGATGCATGTAATTGCTCAGCATCAAGACGCCACCAAAAGCCCTTGTGAGCAATAAAATTGGTTGGCGCAGGCTGTGGCTGCATGCCTAATTGAGTAAAAATACTCATGGCACGTGGCATATGGGTGGCAGAGGTCACCAATGTAAAAGGTTGCTGGCCGATTAATTGCTGTAATGCGTATGCTTCTTCGATAGTGTCTTTTGGCTGGTCAAACTTAATGATATTGGCTGGGTTAACCCCAAGCTCAACCGCCGCGTTAGCCATTATACTGGCATGGGGTGTCGGTTGTTGGCCGCCACTGTAACCACTTACCACTAAGGTGCAACCTTGTCCCAAACTCAGTTGCCGGATCCCTTCACTTAAGCGCGCTAATGCTGTGGCAGATAACTGCTGTACAGCTGTTAACCCAGGCTTTTCAAGATTCCCAGAGCCTAATACCATCACCACACAGGATCCAGTTTTTAACTGATTATTAGGTGAATAACGAGATTCTAGTGAGTCGGTTAACCAATAACTGACTTGCGACTGACTGCACAACAGCAGCACAGCTATGGCGAGTGATAAACTGGCTTTGCCGAACTTCAGCAGCAATTGACGCTGGCTGCGCCACAATAACGCAGCAACCAACAATAACAACACAGTTAATGGAATGGGCATCACCAATTGCGACAAGACTTTTTTTAACCAAAACATCAATCATTCACTCAATTTTTATTCAGTCAGTAATAACAACTCTAATTTTGACGCTAGTGTAACTTAGTCAACACAAAACAAAAACGGCACTATTGAGTGCCGTTTGTGTATATGCCAACTTAATGCAGAACAAGGGATGATTACTTTTCGTCTTTGCCCCACAGCCACGCTGCGCCGCGAACACCAGATGATGCTCCAAATTTATTTTTCACAACCTGGGTCTCACACTCACGGCCCACCACATATTTAGGTAACACTTTAGGTAACTCAGTATAAATCGCATCAATGTTTGACACGCCGCCACCTAATACAATCATGTCTGGGTCCATCATGTTAATCACATGCGCTAACGAACGTGCTAAACGGTCAATGTAGCGATCAAAAGCGGCAGTGGCTAATGGGTCGCCCTGCGCCATCATTTCAGCAATTTGAATCCCACTGGTGGCATCGCCACCCGCTTCGCGAAAATCACGCACAAAGCCCGTACCAGAAATAAAGGTTTCAATACAATCACGATTACCACAAAAACAGGTGGTAGAATTGAATTCATCTGGAGTCATCCACGGTAATGGGTTATGCCCCCATTCGCCGCCAATGCCATTGCCACCAGCATGCACCCGACCATTTATTGCAATACCTGCACCACAGCCAGTACCAATAATACCGCCAAAAACCACACCTTTACCGGCTGCAGCGCCGTCGACAGCTTCTGATACCGCAAAACAGTTTGCATCATTGGCCACGCGCACTTCACGGCTTAAAACATCACTTAAATCTTTATCTAACGGGTGACCGTTAATCCAGGTTGAGTTTGAGTTTTTAACCAAACCGGTAAAGGGTGATACCACACCTGGGATGCCAACACCCACTGAGCCAGTTTGTTTTGTTGCTGTTTCAGCATCTGTCACTAGGCTGACAATAGCGTCTACGGTGCCAGGATAATTTCTAGGAGTAGGGATACGCTTTCTGAATATTTCAGTGCCATCTTCGGCTAACGCCACTATTTCAATTTTGGTACCACCGAGATCGACGCCCATGCGCATCATAACTAGCCTCTCCATTATCAATGTAAAGTTATTTCCATATCAGCAAAGTGAGGTAACACCTAACTTTTTGCAAACCACGCCGGTGACGCAGCAATAAAATATGGATTTAAAATGTTTTCTTTTTGATTATATTCAAGTGGTTTCATGGCAGGATATGCCAACACAACGCCACCTGCACTTTCTAAAACAGCTTGCGCGGCTGCAGTGTCCCATTCGCTGGTTAAGCCAAGCCTTGGGTACACATCTACCTGTCCTTCGGCCACCATACAAAACTTTAATGAACTGCCGACACTGAGCATATTATGCTCGCCGACCTGTTCTAAATACTGAGCAACATCTGGGCTCACGTGCGAGCGACTGCCCACAACAATGGGCGGTGTTTGTATCTGGCGCTCGCTAATATCAAGCGAGGTGACCGTGCCATCTTGCTCAAGCCAGGCACCTTGACCGAGAATGCCGCTATAACACTTTTTCAACACTGGGGCGTAAACCACCCCCGCAACTGCTTTGCCTTGATGAATAAGCGCAATATTGACGGTAAACTCGCCGTTGCGTTTAATAAACTCTTTAGTGCCATCAAGTGGGTCAATTAACCAGTAGGTTTGCCATGTTTGTCTTTCGGCCCAACTAATATCAGCCGCTTCTTCACTCATCACTGCAATATCAGCAAAATGGCGCTTCAGCCCAGCAACAATCACATTGTGACTGACGATATCAGCCGCGGTAACCGGACTATCATCTTGCTTTACGTCAACCCCTAAATCGGATTGAGCATATACTTGCATAATGGCGTCGCCAGCCTCTTTGGCCAGCTCAACGATTTTTTGTAAATCTGCGGCTGTAAATGTAATGTTCGACAAATCAATTCCCTTAAAAATTTATAGCGGTCCGATACCATTAATAATCATTATGCCATCGTTCGCATCATAAATTGATATAATCATTTGTTCGTAGTTAAACCTAAACGCGCAAATTGGTCGTTAAAAACCTCACACCACAACAACAAATCGGTAACACTTTATCTTGTTGCTCGATACTAAGCTAAGCGTTGCGCTGCTCAAAGCAAACAGTGCATCTTTGCATTCGTATTCAATCCCACTTGCACAGTTTGCACCACGTAAACAAACCCAAGAAAACACTGGATTGACTGTATAATTAACACCACAAAAACTGGGGAACCATCGCGATAATCAAGGTTATTGAATAGTGTCGGTAAGTGTTTTGCCTGATACCAACTGCGCATCTTCATCAATGGTTTCACAGCCTGCACCTGTGGTGGATGAATCGCCGCATTGATAAACACGAACATAATCCACTAACATTGATTGAGGAAATACCTCAGGATCAATCCCTTTGTTGTGCACGTTTGCCGCCCAATCGCCACCCACAGCAAGATTTAGCAACAGATGAAAAGGCTGATTAAAAGGCGCATCATTGGGCGCGTTCACTGTTTCGCCCTTATCATCGACATATTGGCTATACCAGCCAGGTGAACGTTGCGTGGCAAAATGAACATCATCGACATACCAACGTATTTCATCCTGTTGCCATTCAACGGCGTAAACATGAAAGTCATCGGCAGGGTTAACACCATTCGCTAAGTGATATTCTTGACCTGTATAAACATTATTAGGCCATTGTTTGCCGTAATGTAGTGTGCCGTGTACGGCTGAAACCGGCGCGCTATCCTCAACAACCACTTTAAGATTTACCGCTTCCATAATGTCAATTTCGCCAGAACCTGCCCAGGGGCCATATACCCAATCGGTCGGCAGCATCCAAATAGCAGGCCAGGTACCTTGTCCTTGGGGCAATTTTGCGCGAATTTCAAAACGGCCGTATTTCCAATCGCCTTTGTTTTTTGACACTAATCTTGCCGAGGTATAATCCAAGGTTTTACTGGTGTCATTCACCTCATAGCTTGGATCAGAATCGTTAACGGCAGGGCCAGAAAAGCGCTCTTTAATCGCGGTAATGGTCAGTAAACCATCGGCAACTGAAGCATTTTTGGCTCTTGCGGTATAACACTGTGCTTCATTATTGCCGCCGCCATAACAGTCAACTGCAAAACTCCATTTGTTGGCATTCACTGCATTGCCGTCAAACTCATCTTGCCACACTATTTGCCAGCCAGAATTTACCAGGCTGGTTGCTGTTTGAGTTTGGCTTTCGGTATCGACTGAATGACAACCCGAGAGAATAAACGAAGCCAACGTAAAAACTGTTAAGCCCGGTAACAACGAGTTGTTGTTAGCAAAATGCGTCATTAGTTTACTCATGATATTGAATATTTAACAAGGCTTGAGCCAGACCGTACCAGTGTAGTTAGGGTCTGGCCAAGCTCTCAGCACAATTTACTTTTTACATTGAACCGTGTTTTCACCAGGCTGAGTATGGATCACCACATCACTGAAGCTCACATCAACTTTATCGCTGGTCGCGAGATAGAACGGCATAGTGATTTTGCCAAAGTCCATTGGCTCGCTAGCAAAACACGCCAATGACACACTAATATTCTGCCACTCACCTAACTTGCCATTCACTTGCTGAGCAATATCAACTTGCTTGCGACAATCACCTTCACAGGCCATGCCTAACCAAAGTGGCTTTTGCAGTGATGTAGTGGCTTTTATACTTAAGGTCAACGCTGAATCGCTATTGCTGTAGGCTCTAAAGTCACGTGGGAAGTTACTGATTAAGCCAACGACACCTTGCTCGCTACCATTAAAGGACACCAATCGAGCATCTTCTTGCACGACGCGATCCATAGTACGGATCGTTAACGCGCTGTTTTGTGCCACACTGCTCGACAATCCCTGACGCTCTGCGCTATTAGCAATGTACATTGACCACGGCGACTTAACTGCACGCTCAAATAACGGCAAGTCGACTAGTGTTTGCTCAGCAGCTAAATTGTCTTCAGATAAATTATCAAGCACCACGGCATCACTGGCATTGGACTGATAAGTTAACCCGTAACCAAATGGGATCAATGGCTGATATTGCGCTTTAACTTCAGTTGATTCTGTTGCTAAAGGCACGTTAACCCTTGTTTGCTGTGGCGTTGCTGGCCATGAGAACGATAACTTACCGCCAAAGTCATGTTTGACCTTACCGTCTGCATCAGTAAACAACACATCGGCAATGCCCTGGCCTTCAGAGCCTGGTAACCATGCGGCAACAAAGGCGTCCGATGCGTTAAATTCAGCATTCACCCACATTGGGCGGCCACTGATAAATACCGATACCACAGGAATGCCTTGTGCTTTAAGCTGCTTTAACAAGGCTAAATCGCGCTTGTCGCCACGTTGATATTCAAGGTTATCAATATCGCCATTGCCTTCGGCGTAAGGCTCTTCACCAAACACTACAATGGCGACATCTGGCTTTTGTTGTTCAGTAAACTCGCCATTAACACTTAGCATTGCTTGACCACCTGCCTGACTGACCGCTTGCTCAATACCTGAGTAAATAGATGTTGCGCCAGGGAAGTCGGCATTTTGGTTGTCGGTACCCTGCCAGGTAATAGTCCAGCCGCCCGACTGCTTACCAATATTGTCGGCTGCATCACCCGCTACCAAGACCGATAGCTTAGGTGAAAGCGGCAACACATTTTGATTATTTTTCAGCAATACCAAAGATTCACGCACCGCCTGACGGGCAACCTCACGATGACTTGCTTGGCCGATCAGCTCTGTCTTACCCGATAATGGGCGCTTAGCAGGGCTTGGCTTTTCAAACAAACCGGCTCTCAATTTAACCCGTAAAATACGTGATACTGCATCGTCTAATCGAGCCTGACTAATTTCGCCACTGTTAACTTGTGCCACCGTGTTTTCAAATAACGGTTTCCACGCAGCAGTTGGCACCATAAAGATATCTAGGCCCGCATTAGCCGCTTGAGCACACGACTCATTGCTACAACCCGGAATTTGTCCATGGCCATTCCAATCACCCACCACAAAACCGTCAAAGCCCATGCGATCTTTTAATACGTCGGTCAGTAAGTATTTATTGCCATGATTTTTTTCACCATGCCAGCTATTAAACGAGGCCATCACACTTTGTGCGCCTGCATTTAAGCCGCCAACATAACCTTGAGCATGCACATCGACTAACATTTTTTCAGTGGCAATATTGTCGCCCTGATCAATACCCTTTTCTGTGCCGCCATCACCTAAGAAATGCTTAACGGTCGACAGCACACGTTGATCCGATAAAAAGTCACCATTAACGGCACCTTGTAACCCTTCAACAATCGCAAATGAGTAATCTCTGACAATGGCGGGGTCTTCAGAATAGCCTTCATAACTGCGGCCCCAACGGTCATCCCTCACAACGGCTACTGTGGGTGCAAATACCCAATCAATACCAGTGACCATCACTTCTTTAGCGGTTATCGCTGCAATTTGTTCGATCAATTTTGGATTATTGGCCGCACCTAGACCAATATTGTGCGGAAATAGCGTGGCACCAATGACATTGTTGTGGCCATGTACAGCGTCAGTTCCCCACATTGTCGGGATATTAATGCCATCGACAGAGTCGTCAACTGAGGCTTGATATAGCGATTCAGCTAAGGCAATCCAATCCGCTGGCGTGGCATGTTTATCGTTATTAGGGTAAGCACCGCCGCCATTGAGATACGAGCCAAAACCGTACTTGCGCATATCTTCAACGGTGATATCGCGAATTTCAGGCTGGATCATCTGCGCCACTTTTTGCTCTACCGTCATCTTGCTCACCAGCGCGGTAATTTTGGCTTCGAGCTCAGCATCTTTGGCAATGGCAGGTGTTAATGCCGGCCATAAATCAATGGTGTTTTTTGCGCTAGTTTCTACTGTAGCCGCTTGTGGTGTAACCGTGTTAGTAGGAGCGGCTTGTTGCGCTTCGCCGCAACCACCCAGACCCAATAAAACCGCAAAACTTAAGTAGCTTACCGTCGTGAGCTTGGTTGATTTACGCTCAGTTTTTACAGAAATAATAGTCATGTGATGTCCTTATCCTTGTTGCTTAACGTTAGCGGTAGGGCGCGCAGCATGGCAACCGACTAAACCGTAATAACCAATAAAACCGTAACATAGTAGCGGCACGATAAACGCTAATTGAATACCTAAACTGTCTGCCAAAATGCCTTGCAGTAACGGTAAAACCGCGCCGCCGACAATGGCTAAACATAAAATACCTGAGCCCTGGCTGGTATGCTGTTTTAAATCTTGTAACGCCAAGCTGAAGATGGTCGGAAACATAATAGAGTTACATAATCCCACTAACAATAATGCCCACATGGCGACCGTGCCAGCACTAAACATCGCCGCCACAATTAATACACAAGCACACAGAGCATTAAAAGCTAACACTTTGCCAGCTTGAATTTTTTGCATCACACCTGCACCAATAAAGCGCCCTACCATGGCACCGCCAAAGTAATAAGCGATGTAATGCGCAGCCTGGGATTCTGATAAACCACCAATGTCATCTTGAGTTAAAAAGCTAATCAAAAAGCTGCCAATGCCCACTTCGGCGCCAACATAGACAAAAATACCTACAGCGCCCAATACGAGGTGAGGATATTGCCATGCACTGCCTTTGGCCGTTTTTTGGCTAGTCACCACCTTCTTGCCCAATAGGGGCAGCTTTAACAGCATAAAAATGACCGCAAGAGCTAATAAAGACGCTGCCAAAATCAAATACGGTGTTTGCACCGCACTGGCTTGTTGTTGTACCGATAATTGGCCAATGACCTCACCGACTTCAGTAAGTTTTTCATCGTGTTCAACTGTCGATAAAATTAACCAACTGCCAAAGAAAGGCGCCACCGTAGTGCCTAAGGAATTAAACGCTTGGGTTAAGGTTAAACGAGATGATGCGGTTTCAGCAGGGCCTAGCACACTCACATATGGATTGGCTGAAACTTGTAAAATGGTAATGCCCGATGCTAAAACAAAAAAGGCAAACAAGAACATATTGTATGAGCCATAACTGGCTGAAGGATAGAATAATAAACACCCAACACAGGCAATCACTAACCCCGTGATAATCCCTTTTTGGTAACCAATTTTACCCACAAGCGAACCTGCTGGGATCGACACAATAAAGTAAGCACCAAAGAAACAAAACTGCACTAACATTGCTTGAGCATAGTTAAGCTCAAACATGTTTTTTAAGTAAGGAATTAAAATATCGTTGAGGCAAGTTAAAAAGCCCCACATAAAAAACAACGAGGTTAACGCGACTAATGCAAAGCGAAAATCCCCTTGTTGGTGAGTAGAGTCAACATGAGTTAACTCTGGTTGGTTGTGTGAAGTCGCCATGACATCCCCTGATTTATAAGTCGTTATATTGGGTTAGTTACTACTCGAGCTAAACATGACCATAAATCGTTCACTCAGCATAAACGCGTGTAAACGATATCCCCTACTGGCCTGTTGTGATTAATTCGCTAAATCAAATATTGACCTTTGTATCATTAATCACTAATCTCAATGTAAGCGCTTTCATTTTTAACATATCGATAACTGATGTCAACGATTTTTAGATGTTCAAACAGAATTTTTCATCTAACAGGTGAGTGGCACAATAGCGTAATCATCGGTGTTTCAGCGCAATAAATTGCCAAAAAAAGACTCAAACTTAATCAATACTAAGTGAAAATTAATATGAAAATAATGTTACCAGCCAATTCGAAAATGCAGTCAAAAGCGTTCACATACGGTGTTGCAACCGCATCATTTCAAATCGAAGGCGCAGCTGATTCACGTTTAGCGTGCATTTGGGACACTTTTTGCGCCACACCAGGCAAAGTACGTGACGGTTCTAACGGCGACCAAGCTTGCGAACACGTAAAACTATGGCGTGAAGATATTGATTTAATTGAATCATTGGGTGTAGATGCATACCGTTTATCGATTTCTTGGCCTCGCGTGTTACACAAAGATGGCAGCTTAAACACTCAAGGCGTACAGTTTTATACTGACTTATTAGACGAGCTAAATCGTCGCGGCATTAAACCGTTTGTCACCTTATATCACTGGGATTTACCACAACACATTGAAGACAATGGCGGCTGGTTAAACCGTGAAACAGCTTACTTATTTGCTGACTATACCGACAAAGTCACCCAAGCCTTTGGCGACCGGGTATACTCTTATGCCACATTTAACGAGCCTTTTTGCAGCTCGTATCTAGGTTATGAAATTGGCGTACATGCACCTGGTTTGGCTAAAAAATCTTATGGTCGTCAATCAGCGCATCATTTATTGTTAGCCCATGGTTTAGCCATGAAAGTATTGCAAAAAAACAGCCCAAACACTGAAAACGGCATCGTGCTTAACTTTACCCCTTGTTACAGTGCCACCGACTCAGCCGAAGATGTACAAGCCGCCAGTAAAGCTGACCAGTATTTTAATCAGTGGTACATTAAGCCGCTGTTTGATCGCTGCTACCCTGAGATTATTAACGACTTTGCACCAGAGGATATGCCGGTTATTGAAGCAGGCGACTTTGATATTATTGCCCAACCCATCGACTTTTTAGGCATCAACTTTTATACCCGTGCTGTGTACAAAGCAGATGCAGTCACAGGCTTTAGCCAAATTGATATGGTTGATAATCCTAAAACCGATATTGGTTGGGAGATTTACCCGCAATCATTCACTGATTTATTGACCTCATTACATGCACTTTATCCGTTACCGCCGATGTACATCACCGAAAATGGTGCCGCTATGGACGATAAATTGATTGACGGTAAAGTGGATGATCAAGACAGACTCGCTTATTATGATGCCCACTTAAATGCTGTGAATAACGCCATAGAACAAGGCGTTAATATTGTGGGTTACTTTGCCTGGAGCCTAATGGATAACTTTGAATGGGCTGAAGGGTATTTAAAACGCTTTGGTATTGTCTATGTTGATTATGACACCCAAAAGCGTACGCTTAAGTCTAGCGCTTATGCCTACAAAGACTTATTAGCTAACAGAAAATAACTCTACAGTTAAGCCGTTCCTAATGAGCGGCTTTATTGTATTTAACGCATCAAATTAAAAAAATATAACAACAATTATTGAGGCACGTATGATCAGTATTAAAGAGAAAATGGCCTACGGGCTTGGTGACACAGCCAGTAACATTGTGTTCCAAACGGTGATGCTTTTTTTAACCTTTTTCTATACCGACATTTTCGGTATTTCACCTGCATTTGTCGGCACCATGTTTTTAGCCGTGCGTTTAATTGATGCGGTAACCGATCCATTAATGGGCGCACTGGCCGATAGAACCAATACCCGCTGGGGTAAATTCAGACCTTACTTGTTATGGTTTGCCCTGCCCTTTGGCTGTATCAGTGTGTTGGCATTTACCACACCCGATTTAACCGAAGACGGTAAAATGATTTATGCCTTTGTGACTTACACAGCCTTGATGATGGTCTATACCGCTATTAACATTCCTTACTGTGCTTTGGGCGGCGTATTAACCGCTGATCCTAAAGAGCGGGTATCAGTGCAGTCATACCGTTTTGTATTCGCCATGTTAGGTGGTTTGCTGGTGTCAGGACTGACATTACCTTTAGTCGAGTTTTTAGGTCAGGGTGATGAGGCAAAAGGTTATCAACTAACGATTACCGCAATGAGCATTTTAGGCGTGGCGATGTTTTTAGTGTGTTTTTGGGGCACCAAAGAGCGCCTTCACCCGCCAGTCGATCAGCAATCAAGTTTTAAGAAAGACTTTGGCGACATGCTTAAAAATGATCAATGGCGGGTACTTTCTGTTGCTTCGGTGTGTTTATTATCTGGCATGGTACTGCGCACTAGCTTAGCCATTTACTATGTTAAGTATTACCTCAACATGCCAGACTCCATCACCCTGTTTATCACCCTGGGGATGGTCGGTAATATCTTTGGTTGTATTTTGGCTGAACCGCTGGCTAAACGCGTCTGTAAAGTGAAAGCCTATATTAGCCTGCAAATCCTTGCCGCAACATTATGTGTACTCAGTTACTTTGTACCAAGCGATCAAGTTATATTGGCGTTCTTTATGTTTATTGCTTGGGGCTTTACCTTCAATATGGCAACGCCGTTGTTATGGGCAAAAATGGCCGATGTGGTCGATTATGGCCAATACAAAAATGGCGTACGAATCACAGGGATGATCTATTCATCAGTGATATTCTTTATTAAGTTAGGGGTTGCCATTGGTGGCGCGGCTGCAGGTTGGTTGTTAGCTGGCTATGGTTATCAAGCCGATACCGCACAAACAGAAGCCACCCAGCAAGGTATATTATTGTCCTTTACCATTTACCCTGCCATAGGCTCTATTTTGGTGGCGTTTGTCATGCGCTGGTATGTACTGGACAACCAAAAAGTGGATGAAATTCACTTAGAATTAAATAGAGATGCAAAATAAAAGCATGCTAGTCTTGCAAATCAATGTTCCAAGGCTAACTTGAATTAATTAACAAGAAAAGGCGATATGGCAACGATTTATGATGTATCAGTAATGGCGGGTGTGTCTCTGGCTACGGTGTCTAGAGTGATGAACAACAACACCAAAGTCAGTGATAGAACCAAGCAAAAAGTATTGGATGCGATGCAAACCTTAGGGTATCGCCCCAATACGATTGCTCAGTCTTTAGCGTCTAATCGTTCTAATAGCGTTGGCGTGTTGGTGTCGCAACTTGATGGTCCGTTTTACGGTCCAATGATGACCGAAATCGAAACGGCGCTGCGAAGCGCCAATAAACACGTGATTATTGCCGCGGGCCACAGTGATGAAGCCCAAGAAAAAGACAGTGTCGAATTTTTAATGAGTCGTGGTTGTGATGCGTTGATTTTGGATGTTGAAGCCGTGTCTGATGATTATTTAATTGAGCTCAGCAAAGGCCCAACACCAATAGTCTTTATTAACCGCTATATTGAATCCATTAAAGACCGCTGTGTTTACCTTGAAAATGAACTCGGTGGCTTTATGGCTACCGATTACATTTTGTCGCTTGGACATACCCATGTTGCTTATATTTCAGGGCCACTGTTTAAACTGGATGTAAGAGATCGTTTAAAAGGCCATAAACGCGCCTTAGCACAATATAATGTCCCATTTGACGAATCACTTTATTACGAGAGTGATTTTAAAGAGGCTGGCGGCAGCGACGCAATGGAACATTTGTTGTCATTAAACAAACCCATCACCGCTGTGGTATGTGCTAATGACCAAATGGCCTCTGGAGCAATTGCGGTGTGCTTAGAACATGGCTTAAATGTACCCGATGACATTTCATTTATTGGTTACGATAACATCCCTTTCCCGCAGTATATTTCCCCTAAATTATCCACGGTAAGTAACCCTATTCATGAGATGGGTAAAATGGCGGCTCGCTGGGTGTTACAGCAGGTTTACAATGACCAAGACATTGCAGTTGACAGTTCGTTTAAACCAGAGTTATTTATCCGCACTTCGGCAAAAAAAGTCGACTAAATCGATTGGCATTGCGTTATACCTTATCCCCTAAAAAACCAGCATCCGCTGGTTTTTTACTTTTATAATCATCGGTTTCACTTGAACACTGATATTTGCCATGAACTATGCGACATTACATTGGCATTTATCATTTAAACCTGAGCCGAAGCTGTAACAACTTCGGCAACAAAAAGAAAGCGCTTACATTCATTTGCACTTACCTCCCTAACAATAAAATCTAATAAAAACAATAGCAAAGTTTAAGGTGCGACTTTCCCCTAGCACGATCGGTTAATGAAATGTAATAATTTAAACTTGTTTTTGTTGACTGTTATCACATTTTACACTAGTTTTATGTAAGCGCTTACATTAGCTGTTTTATAAGGCAATGATTATAAATAATGAATAACGCGCGGATGGAGAATTACAAAAACGATTTGCGCCCTACTCGCAATATTGAAAGAAATAAAATCTAGTCAATGGGGATTTCCTAGATGAAAACGACAAAATTTACAAAAACTAAGCTCGCGACCAGTTTATCGCTAGTGCTTGGTGTTGGCAGTATGTTACCTGCCTATGCTGCAGATGAGACCAGCGAAGAAAACATTGAAGTGATTTCGGTGACTGGCATCCGTGGTAGTTTGATTAAATCAATGGATGTTAAGCGTTCATCAAGTGGAGTCGTCGACTCTATTTCTGCTGAAGATATTGGTAAATTTCCAGACACAAACTTAGCTGAATCATTACAACGTATTACCGGTGTATCGATTGACCGCTCTAACGGCGAAGGCAGTAAAGTCTCGGTACGTGGTTTTGGTCCAGACTACAACTTGATCACCCTCAATGGTCGTCAAATGCCAGTCACAACTGGCACTCGCTCATTTGACTTTGCTAACATCGCCTCTGAAAGTATCAGCGGTGTTGAAGTCAATAAAACCAGTAAAGCATCAGACTCTACCGGTGGTATCGGTTCAACCATTAACATTTTGACTCACAAGCCATTAAGCTCTCCAGGCCTTAAAGCGACTGTGGGTGTTAAAGCGGTTGATGACAAATCAACCGATAACGGTTCGGTAACCCCAGAGCTGTCTGGCTTATATTCAAATACCTTTGCTGATGACACCTTTGGTATTTCATTGTCTGCAAGCTACCAAGAGCGTGAAAGTGGTAACCAACAAGCTCAAGTCGGTACAGGTTGGCGCACATTCCCAGGTACCACAGACAACAGTGAATGGGGCGGCGTAGCCAATGATGACAGCCAAATCAATCGCCCAGGTGATGAAGACTTTTACTCGGTACCACAAACCACAGTGTATCGTTTTGAAGAGCAACAACGTACCCGTACTAACGGCCAGTTAGTATTGCAGTACAGCCCTGTAGACAGTGTCGTGGCAAGCTTAGACTACACTTACATGCGCAACGACATCGACACCCAATCAAATGACGTATCAGCATGGTTTAACTTTGTTCCATCTGAAAACGTATGGTCTGACGGCCCGTATGCAACGCCACTTATTTATTCAGAAACCTACGATTCACCCGCTGACTTATCAATGGCGGCAGGTGATTATGGCGTGCGTAACGAAAGTGGTTCATTAGGTTTCAACATCGAGTGGCAAGCTACCGATGACTTAAAACTGACTTTTGATGCGCACAACTCAGTGGCTGAAAACAAACCCAACAACCTTTACGGTTCAAGCAACAATTTAAGTACAGCAGCCTTTATCCGTACCAGCGCAGCAACCGACTTTAGCGGCGACTTACCCGTGCTTGCAGTGGGTGGCGGTAACGCTGTAACCGCGGCAGATATGATGGTAACCGGTTCTGTATTTACCAACTCACGCAACAAGTCTGAAATCGACCAGTATCAATTTGACGGTGAATACTACCTTGAAGATGCGGGTAGCATTGATTTTGGTATTGCGATAACTAACGTCAATAACCACTCTCAAACCGTTAACGTGCAACGTAACGACTGGGGCGGTGTAGGCTCAGCAGGTGATTTAGATGATGCTTGGTTCCCAGCTGACACCATCCATGACAAATTTGATGCCAACGGCGGTGACTTCTCTCTTGCTGATGGCGACTTTGACATCCTAAACACCATTTTCATGTGGGACTTTGACTCTGTGCGTGATTACGCAGCGGCTAATTACAGCTCTTCAGTGAGTGGTGATTGTGGTAATGGTTTCTGCCCATCAACTAACTATGCGTCTGAAACCGACCGTTACACTGAAGAAAAATCGCAAGCGGTTTATGTACAGTACAACTACGACAATGAAATTGCAGGTATGCCATTTGATGTGCATTTCGGGCTTCGTTATGAACAAACCGATGTAACCTCAACTGCGGCAGTTGCCGGTTACGATGGCGCAGATTGGATTGCTGAAACTGAGATTGCGTTATCGGCAACCGGTGAGCAAGTCTTTGAAACGAAAAAAGGTGATTATGACTACTTATTACCAAGCTTTAATTTCAATATTGAAGTGGTAGAAGATGTCATTTTACGTGCTGCATACAGCGAAACCATTGGTCGTCCAGATTATACCGCAATTCAAGGTGGTACCGTCTTAAGCACATTGGCTAACCGTACTAATGGTGGTGGTTCTGCGGGTAACCCAACGTTATTGCCACTAGAGTCTGAAAACATCGACTTCTCGGCAGAATGGTATTACGCGCCATCAAGCTATGTGTCAGTCGGTTATTTCCGTAAAGACACTAAAAACTTTATTAGCTCTGAAATTGTCCAAACCACTAACGGCATTTATAACCCTGCATCGGGTGATTTATATAAAGCCGCAGTAGCAGCAACAGGCACCACTGAAGCCGGTGCAGTACGTGACTATATTTTCGCAAACTATGCCGATAACGCAGCGGTAGATGCTGATAACCAAATCATTAGCGGCAGTGCAGATAACAACGATGAATTATTGAACTTCAATATTTCTACACCTTCAAATAGCGCTGATAGTGCAGTTATTGATGGTTGGGAATTTGCAGCGCAGCACTTCTTCGGCGAAAGCGGAGTGGGTGTTATTGCAAACTACACCTTGGTTGACAGCGATCTGGCCTTAGTCGGTATTAGTGATACCGCTAACGCGGTATTAGTGTACGAAAATTATGGTTTCCAGGCTCGTGTGGCTTACAACTGGCGTGATGAGTTCTTAAGCGCAACAAGCCAAGGCACTGGTTTATTCCCACAGTATACTGAAGCATACTCGCAAATCGATTTGTCAGTAAGTTACGACATTGAGCAAGTGGAAGGCTTAACTGTGTTTTTTGAAGGTCTTAACATTACCGAAGAATACACACGAGTTCGTGGATACACAGACGATCAAGTGTTAAACCTAACCGAAACGGGCGCACGCTACAGTATTGGTGCACGTTATACTTTCTAAGTGATAACCCACTTGATGTTATCCCGTCTGACCCCAGTTTGAACGGGATACATCAAGGCTTTATTTAGGTCGTTGGGGTGAGCAAACTTTGTCACCTCTTTTATTGCAAGATATTAAGTAACAAGGACGTTACTATTTTTTTAGGGATAACTCGCTTACCCTATAAAACAAATCACTGAAACAGCTTACATTTTACCAAATTCTACTTATGATGTTTCTGATGCCAATAAACATCATAGAACCGTTAAAATAACAATAACGCCCAAAGCGTAGGTAGAGATTATGCAAAAACCAATCACCCAAATCGTCATTGTTGGTGGCGGCACCGCAGGTTGGATCACCGCTGGATTACTGGCGGCTGAGCATAATGTCGACAAGGGCGTATTAGCTCACTCTCCTAAGCTCGACATCACCTTAATTGAATCGCCCGATGTGGCCACTATTGGTGTGGGTGAAGGCACCTGGCCTTCAATGCGCTCAACCTTGAGCAAGATAGGCATTGATGAAAATGACTTTATTCGCCGTTGTGATGCCAGCTTCAAACAAGGCTCTCGCTTTATTAATTGGCGCACCGACGCGGTCGATAAATCCAACAGCTACTTACATCCTTTTAGCCTGCCACATGGACATCAAGAACTCGATTTATGCCCATTTTGGTTGCCTCACTCAGATCAAGTCAGCTTTGCGCAGGCCGTCAGTAGCCAGGAAGTATTATCACAGCTCGGTTTAGCGCCAAAAACTATCTCATCAGCGCAATATCATTTTCAAAACAATTACGGTTATCACCTCAATGCCGGCAAATTCAGCCAACTACTGCTCGAGCATTGCACCCAAAAACTGGGAGTGACTCATGTTCGCGATCATGTCGAACATATCGTCAATAATGAGCAAGGTGACATTGAAAAGCTTATCACCCAGCAACACGACGAAATAAGCGGCCAATTGTTTATTGACTGTACAGGCGTTAAATCATTGCTATTAGGCAAACATTTACAAGTACCGTTTTTATGCCAAAAATCCGTGCTGTTTAACGACAGCGCTTTAGCGATGCAAGTGCCTTATGAAGACCCAGCAACCGAGATTGCCTCTTGCACTCACTCAACCGCGCAGCCAAACGGCTGGATTTGGGATATAGGCTTACCTACCCGCAAAGGGGTTGGTTATGTGTATTCATCAAGCCACAGTAATGACAGCCAAGCTGAGCAAGTGCTACGAGATTACGTAACTGCCCACGGCACCAGTAATGAACTTGCCTCACAACTTGAGCCGCGAAAACTCAATATTAGCCCGGGTTATCATGCTAAATGCTGGCAAAACAATTGTATTGCCATTGGAATGGCCGCAGGGTTTATCGAACCATTAGAAGCCTCAGCCCTTGCGTTAATTGAGTGGACAGCTTCTACACTCGCGCAGCAATTACCGCCCAATCGCCAGGTAATGGACACGATTGCAGATCGAGTTAACTTACGTTATCAGCAGCATTGGCAACAAATTATCGACTTTTTAAAACTGCATTATGTCATTAGCCAACGCGAAGCTGATGCTTATTGGCACGACCATCGTGACAGCAGCTCAATACCCGAACGCTTACAGGCACAGCTTGAGTTATGGCGTTACCAGGCGCCAAGCCAGCATGACATTAGCTATAAAGAAGCGCTCTTCCCTGCCGCCAGTTTTCAATATGTGCTTTATGGTATGGGCTTTCAAACCCAATTACCAAGCCATGTTAAACCGTCTCAGTTGCAACTTGCACAAGGATTATTTAACGATAACCAACAACGTACCCTGGCATTGAGTAAAAGTTTACCGACTAACCGTGCTTTATTAGCTAAAGTGGCCCAATATGGTTTTCCTAAGCTTTAATGGGATAAATTGACATAGATAACATCACTTACAAAAGCCATAACAACAAACTGTATTTGAACGAATAAGATAGGACATCAACATGAGCCAACACGTATTATTGAACAGCATCGACCATAAAGACTTAAAGGTGAATACCAGCCGCTCTGCCGCCTTAGGCGACAACCTGTGGTTTAGCGTCACTTTTCCGCAAGAGTTTCGCAGTATTCAGGCTCATTACCCTATTTTCTTTCATAAAGATGCCGCTACCGGTCAATTTTATTCAATGGCATTGTTTGGTTTTCAACAAGATGAAAACCTGTTTTTATCAGATGCCGGTTGGAGTGCCTCTTATGTGCCGCTCAGTGTGCGCCGCCAGCCCTTTTTAATCGGCCAACAAACCGTGCGCGAAGATGGCATAGAGCGTCAACAACGGGTGATTCATGTGGATTTAGATCATCCAAGAGTGAGTCAAACTGAAGGCGAAGCATTATTTTTACCTTACGGCGGTAACACCCCACTATTAGATGAAGTCGGTGAAATGTTAGAAGTCATTCACCACGGTCTTATCGACAGCCAGCGTTTTATTGACGCGCTCATTGAGCATGAGTTACTTGAGTCCTTCACCTTAGATATCGAACTCGACAACGGTAAAAAACATCAAATGATTGGCTTTTACACCATTAACGAAAATACCTTAGCCACGCTATCTGCCGACACGCTCGCCACCTTGCATCAACAAGGTTACTTGCAAGCCATTTATATGGCGCTAGCTTCACAAAGCAAAGTGCGCGATTTACTAAACCTTAAAAATGCTCAAGGCTAAGGAATAGCGCTGATGTCCAATGACACATTAACGCCCGTCGACTGCGTCAGCGATTGGACGTTAGCGCAAGTGATGGCGCACATTGAGCATGCCGACAAACCCATGGTATTTAAAGGTTTGTGTCGTCATTGGCCTTTAGTGCAAGCAGGGCTTGAATCATCCGACAAGGCATTAGACTATTTACGCCAGTTTTATCAAGGTTCTGCTGTAACGGCCTACTACTTACCACCAGAGCAACAAGGACGAGTGTTTTACAACCAGCAGCTCGATGGTTTTAATTACCAGGCCGGCCGACTTGATTTTAATCAACTACTCGCACGCTTACAGCAAGAAAACGCCAGCGCTAATCCTGCCGGCATTTACATGGGTTCTACTGATATTCATCAATGCCTGCCCGGACTTGGTGAGCAAAACAGCCTTAATTTACAGCCTATCAATCCACTGACCAGTATTTGGTTAGGCAACAAAACTAAAGTGGCGGCCCATTTTGACTTTCCGCTAAACCTGGCCTGCAACGTAGTGGGTAAGCGCACTTTCACCCTGTTTCCACCAGAGCAAATCAGCAATCTTTATGTTGGCCCAATGGAGTTTGCTCCTGGCGGACAGGACATCAGCATGGTGGATTTTGATAAACCCGATTTTGAACGTTTCCCTCAATTTAAACAGGCATTAGATGCGGCGTTAACCGCTGAATTAACGCCCGGTGATGTGTTATTTATCCCTAGCATGTGGTGGCACCATGTACGCGGCATTGACGATATTAATGTGCTCATTACCCACTGGTGGCGTGATACGCCAGGTTATTTAGGTCGTCCTAATAACGCATTATTGCACAGCATGTTAAGCCTTCGTTCATTACCAAAGGCGCAGCGCCAAGCGTGGAAAGCTATGTTCGACCATTACATCTTCGATCATGATGATGTAGACGACAGTTATATCCCAGATGACGCTAAAGGCATGTTAACCAAACCGTTAGATGAGTTAAATGCGCGTAAGTTACGCGCAGATTTAATCAATAAATTAAAACGATAATGCTGAATACAGCAAAAACTAAGATATGAAACAGGAAGCCCGAGATGAATAAATCAATCAAAAAAGTCGTCATTGCTGGCGGCGGTACTGCAGGTTGGATGGCCGCAGCCGCGTTTAGCAAACTCATGGGCAAAAACCTAGATATTGTATTAGTTGAGTCTGACGACATCGGTACTGTTGGCGTCGGTGAAGCGACCATCCCTACCCTGCACATTTTTCATCGATTATTAGGCTTAAAAGAGCAAGATGTCATGGCCGCCACCAACGCCACATTTAAACTGGGGATCCAATTTGAAAACTGGCATGACGTCAATAAAGACTATTTGCACTCGTTTGGATTTTTAGGCAAAGACTGTTGGGCATGTGGCTTTCAGCACTTTTGGCTTAAAGGCAAGCAGCAAAATATGGTCAGTGAAATCGGCGATTACTGCACAGAGCATTTAGCCGCTCGCCAGGGCCGTTTTGCAGTATTACCCAATCAAGATTACAACCATGCATACCATATGGACGCCAGTTTATACGCCAAATTCTTACGCAAATTTGCCGAGCAACACGGTATGACGCGCATTGAGGGTAAAATTGCCGATGTATTACAGCATGATGATTCAGGCAATATTAAAGCGTTACAGCTTGAAAATGGCGACATCATTGACGGCGATTTATTTATCGACTGCACCGGATTTAAAGCCTTACTGATCGAACAAACGCTAAATACAGGCTTTGAAGATTGGAGTCACTGGTTACCGTGCGACAGTGCCATAGCAGTACAAACTGAAGCGGTACAACAGCCTATACCTTATACTCGCTCTATCGCGCATCAATCGGGCTGGCAATGGCGTATTCCGCTACAAACCCGTACAGGTAACGGCTTGGTGTTTTGTAGCAAATTTATTTCGGATGCCGACGCCACCGAGTTACTGCTCAATAACATTGAAGGCCAACCGATTAATCAACCGCGCGTGATTAAATTCAAAACTGGCACGCGTCGCCAACATTGGAACAAAAACTGTGTTGCGGTTGGCTTATCTGCAGGCTTTTTAGAGCCACTCGAGTCCACCAGCATTCATATGATCCAGCGCAGTATCGTGCGTTTACTGCAACTGTTTCCGGCGCATGGCGTCATTCAGGCTGACGTCGATGAATTTAACCAACAAACCAAAATTGAAATGGACAATATTCGCGACTTTATAATTTTGCATTATAAGGTTACCGACCGTGAAGACAGCCGTTTTTGGCGCTACTGTAAAAACATGCCAATCCCCGCCTCATTGCAACATCGTATTGATATGTTTAGTCAATCTGGCAAAGTTTATAAATACGGTAATGAGCTGTTTGGCGAAAGCTCATGGATCCAGGTGATGATGGGACAAGGCTTGATACCTAAAGAATATCACCCGATTGTCGATTTAATGGAGCCCGCTGAGTTGCAAAGCTTTTTAAACAACATTAAAGCCACGGTTAAACGCAAAGTCGATACCCTGCCACCGCATCATGACTTTGTGCAACACTATTGCAAGTCAACCACGATGCAAGGCTAAGCTAACGATGTCGTCGCAAGCCACTCAACCACTAATACAGGTCAATCCTATTGCGCCGCAGGTGCAGTTGATTGGCCAACAACAAACACCAGTTATCGTGATAGATAATTTTGCAGGCGATATCTCTGAGTTGATTGATATTGCCATTAATGACAGTCAATTTGACCAGGATAAAAGCTCGTTTTATCCTGGTCAACGTACTGCACTGCCAAGGCAATATATTATCGATGTGCTTAATGCGGTATTTCAGCTTATTTACGATGTGTATCGTATTCCAACAACCCGGCGCTTAAAACCGCAACAAGGGGTGTTTTCGTTAATCGACACCCAGGCAAAAGACCTGGTACCACTGCAATGTTTGCCCCACTTTGACACGCCTAATCCATATTACTTTGCCATTTTGCATTACCTTAATGACGGTCCCCATGGCGACACCGGATTTTTTAGGCATAACGCCAGCGGTTTTGAGCGGATTAATAACGACAACATTGACTCATACTTTACTCAGGCACAGCCTTTTGTTGACCAAATAACCCAATCAAGTCCGCGTTATTGCGTTACCAGCAATGAGCATTACAACTTGTATCATCGGGTAGCATATCGGCCAAATCGGGTGGTGATTTACCCCGGCAACTTGCTGCATTCAACCCTAGTCAATCCAGATACCGACATTGATGCCAACCCGCAAACCGGTCGCCTTACCGCCAATATATTTATCGATTTTCAGTAACCTAGCGCTCAATAAACCCTTTTAAGCATTCAGTCAGTTGTTGCGCTAACCCAGCCTCTCCGGCTTTTTCAAGTAATAACGCCACGCACTCTGCGGTGCATAACCCGCCCTCAAGTTGATTTCGCCTTAGGGGATAAATAGAGGCATGTGTTGGCTGTAATCCCACTTTGACTAAGCTTTTAAGATATGGGCTTTGATTATACATTTTACGGGCTTCTTGCCAGGTGGCATCAAGCAACAATAAATACTCGAGATGGGGAGCACAATCTTTTGCAGGCGCATTTACATGTTTCGCAGAGTCTACATTCACGTTTAACGAATCATCATCGGTTGGAAACACTAAACCCACACGTCCAGCTTCAATGGCCGCCAGTAATGCCATATCAGGCTGCTTACGATGCCACTCAATCACACGAGCGCGATCGCCTAACACTTGCAGCACTAATTGGCCGGTGTTACTGGCACGAAGTAACTCTCTTGAGTGGGTTAATAAGATGAATTGCACAACAATCCTTAAAAAAGTGCTATACGCCTGAATAATCGAGCAATGTAACACATCTACGCTCTAATTTTCAGACATAATGGATTACATAATTGATAGTTTTTAGCACCTTCCAAATGGCGTTTTTATGACTCATTTACGCTATAATCGCCAATAATTAGCACAGGTGCCATCCGCCATAATAAAAACAGAACTGAAGAACATTAATGGCTTACCAACAGATTATCGCGTTATTTTTTACTATGCTGGTTTTAGCTATTGTGCCTGGCCCAGCAGTGTTTGCAGTGGTATCGCGCTCATTCTCAAATGGCTTTAGCCATGGCGCTGCTTTAACACTTGGCGTATTACTTGGCGACTTTGTGTATATCTTATTAGCCCTGTTTGGTTTATCTGCCATAGCTAATGCAATGGGGCCTGCATTTGAACTGATAAAATATGCCAGCGCCTTATATTTGTGTTGGCTTGGTATCAGTATGCTGCGCGCAACAGCACATGGCGTTCAACTTGTTGATACGGCTAAAGCCAGTTTAACTAAAAATGTATTCACTGGTATTTTGATTACTTTAGGTAACCCTAAAGCGCTGATTTTCTATGTGAGCTTTTTCCCCGCATTTGTGCCTATGACTCAAGTCAGCTTGTTGGATGTCATCATTATTTTAACCATCGCCACAGCTGCTTTTGGTTCGGTAAACCTCGCTTATGCTTACCTGGCATCTGGGGCTAAACGAGTGTTTACCTCAACTAAAGCTGCCAACATTATTAATCGCACTGCAGGCAGTATTATGCTGCTTGCGGGTATCTTGGTTGCCATTACCCTATAGGAATTTCAATGACTGCACTGCGTTTTACCCCGTTAACCTTAACCAACGGATTAACCTTTAAAAATCGTTTAGTGGTCCCGCCTATGGCATCTCAAACCGCAAACGAAAATGGTTTGGCAACCGAAAAAACCTTTAGCCATTATCACAATTTAGCCCAATCGGGTGCTGGCGTTGTGATGGTTGAATATAGCCATGTGAATCTGGCTGGGCGAAGTGAGAAAAAACAACTCGGGGCCCACGATGATGCGTGTTTACCAGGGTTAACCCAGATAGCCAGTACACTGCATAATGCTGGCGTTAAAACGGGCTTACAGATCACCCATTGCGGCGGTAAAGACAGTGCCGGTATTAGCTGCGATATCATGGGGCCTTCTGGTATTACGGTGCCCGCATACGACCGTGTATTACCGACCCCACGTGCCATGAAACTAGATGATATTAATCAATGGCAACAAGACTTTGTGGCTGCTGCTATTCGTGCCGACAAAGCCGGCTTTGATTTAGTTGAAATCCATTGTGCTCACGGTTATGGCATTAATCAGTGGTTATCACCATTGACCAATCAGCGTGAAGATGAATACGGCGGTAAGCTTGAAAACCGCGCTAGAATATTGATTGAAATTGTCGCTCAAATTAAACAAGTCGCGCCGAAGTTAGCGGTCATGACTCGCATTCCGGGCCAAGACGGATATCCTGGTGGTTTAACTCATGCAGACATGGCGCAGGTGAGCCAATGGCTAGTGACTGCGGGTGTTGAAATACTCAATGTATCATCAGGTATTGGTGGCTGGAATCGTCCTAAAGATAAACGTGGCGAAGGCTTTTTAGTCGAAGATGCCGCGCCGTTAACCGGCAAAACTACTGCGGCGGTTATTGGTGTTGGCGGCATTGAAAACGTGGATTACATAGAAACCATTTTAGCCACCAGGCAAGTGGATTTAGTCGCAGTAGGGCGAGCTATTTTGGCCGGCCCAGTGGAGTTTGCTCACCAGGTGATGCAAGGCTAGTCATTATCTACCGCATTGGCTGCCGTCGATATAATACCTTTAAAAATCAGCGGGTAGCGTCTTACCCGCTGACCAATATCGTCACTCATCACCTGCCTATAGAGCAATTAAATATCATCACTGTCTTCACTATCGTCAAATGCCAGTAGCTGTCTATCAATGGCGGTGTGCCATACCATTCCGCGTTAATAAGTGACGACTCAGCGAGAGTTTAAAAGGGCTTAAACAAGGCGCATGACTGAATGAATAGTTATTCTCTTTCGAAGTCATGCAACGCAGTGTAAGCCCTTTTAAAACTCGCCTGAAAGGAATGCACCAGCCGCTTTTGCTCTGCGTTCTCGCTATTTGGGAACAACCATTACTACATAGCGACGCCTTAATCAAAAAACGCTGGACGCATTCTGAGAGGACACTTACTAATGCGGATTGGTATTAGCCCTTTTTCAAAAAAGGCTGTGCTTGAAATTCTGCAATATTGTGTCTAACAATAGCAATTTTTTCAGGATGACGGCGCAGCTCAGCAAACACTTGCTCAAAATAGTCCATATGCAGCGCAGGCGTTGCACGATTGCCACGTCTTGACCTTGGTGCACCAGAACCGCGTTTATAATACATTGATGGCAAAGCTGTAACCTCAAATAGGTAATTAACTCAATAGCGCCAGTAAATCTTCGGCGTTACCCTGCCATGGCCCTTGAGTGCCATCAGATAAAATGCTGTCGGCTAAACCTTGTTTATGCTGCTGCATTTCTTGGATTTTCTCTTCAACCGTGCCCTGGGCAATTAACTTGTACACAAATACCGGATTAAGCTGACCAATGCGGTGGGCGCGATCGGTTGCCTGACGCTCTGCAGCGGGGTTCCACCATGGATCGAAATGGATAACCGTGTCTGCCGCAGTTAAATTAAGCCCTGTACCGCCCGCTTTTAAACTGATTAAAAACACCGAGTTGTCGCCTTCTTGGAAAGAATCTATCTGAGGTTGGCGGTCGAGTGTTTGGCCGGTTAATTTACTGTAACTAATGTTTAGGGTTTTGAGCTCATCTTCAATCAGCGCCAGCATGCCGGTGAATTGACTGAAAATAAGGATTTTACGACCTTCTTCAATCATCTCGGGCAGGTTTTGAATTAACCAAGTGAGTTTAGCGTTGTCTTTCACTTGTTGCGCCTGTTCGAGCTTAACAAGGCGCGGATCGCAACAAGCCTGACGTAATTTTAATAACGCATCTAAAAACTCAATATGGCTACTCGACACGCCTTTTTTAGCGAACAGTTCGCGCAGCTTTTTCTCCATCACTAAACGAATAGACTCGTAAAGATTACGCTGATCTTTTTCGAGTTCGAGTGTTTGAATAATCTCGGTTTTCTCTGGCAGCTCAGACACCACTTCTTTTTTGGTGCGGCGCAACATAAACGGCGAAATACGCTTACTCAGCAATACTGATTTCTCAACATCCGCTTGTTTTTCAATTGGGCCACGAAACTCTTTATTAAAATAAGTATGCTGACCTAATAACCCAGGTAAACAGAAATCCATTAACGATTTAAGTTCGCCCAAGTGATTTTCAAGCGGGGTGCCAGACAAACATAAACGGAATTTACCCTTTAAGGTTTTGATCACCTGGGTAACTTTAGCCTGGGCATTTTTAATCTGCTGGGCTTCATCCAAAATGATATGGTCGAACACATAATCGCTATAAATGGCTTCATCGCGCAGCATTAACGGATACGTTGTCACCACCACATCAAAGTCATCGATTTGCTCTAACAATGGTTGGCGTTTATTGCCATGAATAACCACCACATTAAGTGACGGGGCAAATTTGTTGGCTTCTTTAAGCCAGTTACCCACCAAACTAGTTGGGCACACAATTAAACTGGTGCGATGCGTCTTGGCTTCTTGCTTGGCTTTCAGTAAAAAGGCCAGCGTTTGAATGGTTTTACCTAGGCCCATGTCGTCGGCTAAAATGCCGCCCAGTTGGTACTCTTTTAAAAAGCACAGCCAATCAAACCCTTGTTTTTGATAATCACGCAGCGTGGCATTTAACCCCACTGGTAACTCAACCTCTGTTACCCCTTTAAACTCTGCTAGTTTTGCCGCAAGGTTGCGCACCCGCTCCCCATTAAGTAAACGTACATCGCTGGCAGATAAATCATTAAGAATGTGGGCGCGGTTACGCGGTATAGCAATTTGGTCACCTGAATTGCGGTTAAACAACTCTTGAATGATTGAAATCAGTGGCTTAATGGTTTTAGCTTTAATTTTAATAAAGCCACCATTAGGGCCTGGTAGCAGTAATTCATCGTCATCTGCTGGCTCACCATTTTGTTGCAGCCAACGGGCAACTAAAGCTAATAACGGTACATTTTGGCCTTCAATATCGGCGCTCAGCGACAGCGAAAACCAGCCAGACTCGTCATCGTCAACCAAATCAA
The DNA here is from genome assembly GCF_014648295.1 of Shewanella saliphila. GTDB lineage: Bacteria > Pseudomonadota > Gammaproteobacteria > Enterobacterales > Shewanellaceae > Shewanella > Shewanella saliphila. The sequence continues at coordinate 3,901 of NZ_BMQV01000027.1, read as the reverse complement.
CACCTAACTGTGCATCGACAATTTTTAAGTCAAAATCATCTTCAAACTGAATGTCTACGCCAAGCGCGGTTAATGCCTCAAGGCCATTTTCAGTTAAGTCAGACCATTCGAAAATCGATTCGGGCAATAAGCCAACACTTAAAAAATATTCAGGTTGTTTACCATATTCGCTCGGAATAAACGTCACTAGGCCGGCTTCGGTCAACGCTTGTAAAATGGCGAGTTCCTGGTCGACTTGACGATGCACTTGATATTGAACGCTGCCCTTTTTAACCAGGCTAATACGTTCTGGTTTCAATGAGGCATTAAAACTGACATCACCATAATGCTGCTCAACCCGAATCACCGGTTGCAATACAGGATTATTGGCATAGATTTCACGCGTAAAAATCAGTTTGGTTTTGAGTGGGTCGTTGATTTCACAAAAGTCGATTTCGCTGGGTACTGGCACGGTTTTAGGCGAAAAGTGTTGCAACATTTTGTGGCTAATCTGGTCCACTTGAGCCAATGGTACAGGCGGCATATGTTGCAATAAACTGAGTTTTTTGGCCGATAAATCAGTGTCGATTTTGCCTAAGCGTAAGTAATCAAGTTCGGCATATAATGGCGGCTCAGTGGCAATAAACTCCCAGTTTTCAAGACCGGGCATGCGCATTTGCATTTGTGTATGCTTTTTATCCATCTCACACCAAATAAACTCAGGTGCAATTGATTTTGACCAGGTTAACGGGGTACGATTTTCTTCCCAAAAACACACTTGTTCCGCCAGCATTTTGGTTAAGGCTAAATAGGATATTTCGCCGTCGATATAGATTTTTGAACCGTGATTATTAGATGAAAGTAATAAACTAATAATTTGCTTGTCTTCAGGGTCAATCCACCACGGCATACTGTAACGAATATCGGTTAACGCCAGCTTACTGCCTTTGTTATATTGACCTTTTTTATTGAGTTTACTGCGCTTAAATTCGACAAAGATACCGTTAGGATCGTTAGACAGCACATAAATAATGCGGTCTTTTTCTTCTTCCTCATCTTCAAAATCAGTCACCGTTTTTTGCTCGTCAAGCTGACGTAACCACTGGTGGATACGCTGCTCTTCTACGGGCTTTTTGTCCACCAGCGCCAGCATCGCAGCGGCAACGTGTTTGCAGTTGGTGCGCACAGGGCAAGTACAATGCGAACGCATTACAATTTTGTGGTTTACATTAACGAGGGTGATTTCTTGGCGGTAAGGCTCATCTGCAGAGCCTTCGACATAAGCTTCGATATCATGGTTATTACTGCTGGCAGTCACTTCAAGTACTCGACCCTGGATCAAGTAGTTTTGTGCTTTTTGAATTTGGGTAGCCGAAAACAGTTTAGCAATCATCTCTAATGAAAGCTTAATGGGAAGATTAAACAGTTTCGCCGACATCAATATACCTAATAAAAACCCAGCAGAAATTATCACTGCTGACAAAAAGTTAACTTACCATTCTATGGAAGAAAGCATGTAATATCTAGCTTTTGCGTATGGTTATCGATGAATTATCGACGAATAAATCCAAAAGCCGTATGCAGAGTGATACGAATATCAACAAGCAAGGGTTTACCGTTTATGACTCAGCTCGGTTAATTAACAAAAGCCAGCCTTAGCATTGGTTGACAAAGAGGGCAGGACTGCACTGCTAGTGCGCCAAATGTTATGCCTTAAGCGAGATTTGTCTTGATATCAATAGCGCTGAGTAAACGCACCATTCACCGCAAACAGAATGTAGTGCCTAGAATGATAAGGTATCTGCCGATAGGACAGGCTAAACCTCTTGCGACGCTTTTAATTAGTCCAGGGCTCAGCAATGATGGTTATCGTTAAAAATATCAATGTTGGTGATAAAATGAATAGGGCTTTCAAGCGACTGAGACGTTGACGCATTTGTTGCAACGCTGGGTCGTCAATATTTGCCAGCTTACCAGAATTAAAAGACTCCATAACAAACAACGACGTATTGTGACGCCCTCCCCCTGCGTTACGACCAAGCGCATCACAGTGTTGGTATTCATCAGGGTAATGCTGTTGAATATACAGGTAAATACTGTGTGTACACTTATTCAGTCGATAAATAGCAAATGTCGCTGCTATGAGTGTCACTATTGTTCCAATAATTGTAACCAATACGACTTCTACCTCTATTTAATTGAATATTAACGCCATCAGCATGCTAATTTGCCGATGGCCATATTATTTAACGGATACTAATGAGGCTGTCGTTAAGATGAATGAGCACGTTTAAAAACGCTCTACCGACCATTGAACCGCCATTATACCAATTGCAACCGAGCCTATTTGCATGCCCCACACACGATACCATTGTTGATGGCGGCAAAAAATCAGAATGGGTAACACTACGGCTAAAATGGCTAATTGGCCCACTTCAACACCCAAATTGAACGCTAAAATGGCCAATAACTTTTGATTTTCAGGTAATCCCAACTCACCAAGCACGCCGGCAAACCCCATACCGTGCAATAAACCAAAGCCAAAAGTTATCCAACCTAGGCGCAATACAATCGGCCAAATATTATTAAGCGCTGCAAATAAGACCGATAAAGCAATGCCAAGTTCAACCCAATGACTACTAAAATCTAAAATACCTAATGCTGTGGCCGTTAAAGTTACCGAGTGAGCCAAGGTAAATGCCGTAATAATCCATGCAGTTTGTTTGATTATTTTTACTGGACTTTCAATTGCTTGCCAATTTTTTTGCTCGCGAATAAGCACGCAAGTTAATAATAAGGCCAATAAAAATAAAATATGGTCAGTGCCTTTCCAAATATGAATCATTCCTTGGTACACATATTCAGCGAACGTGTCGTAGGTTGAGCTCTCGGTTAAATTCATCAGTAATGTACGGTTATCGTTACTGATAACCCGTGTATATTGATACTCGGGAGTATCAATCGTGACAATCGATTTATGGTCGGCATCAACATCAAAAAAAGCTTGATAATCGATTTTTAGCGCGCCATCACTCTGGCATTGGCCACTAAATGATATAACTAAATAATCTTCGTTAACATGTTGGTCAACTTGCTGGGCGACATCAAACACCAGTTTGCAGTCTTGATTACGGCTTATGATTAAATTTGATTGTAAATATTGGGTTACCACAGCTTGATTGCGCTGTAACTCATTCCAGGTTAACTGGCCATTTTGATTCTGGTCGATATCAATCACTTGATACAGATCGAAAAATCGCACTTGCCAAGCGCCCTGTAATTGCCCTTGTTGATCTAAGTTTACCGACAAATAACTGGTACTCATTTGATGAGCAATGCTGGCGTGACTGATAATCAATAGGCTTAGCAACACCACACTTTTAGCTGCGGTAAAAAACCACTTAGTTAGGTTCACAGTGTATTCCTTTTACTGGCAACGGCTTAAACCGTCTCTTTGGTTTGTTCATGTTTGAGCAATAAACGTGCTTATTTAAGCAAAGCGCGATCGTTAATTTTCCTTGATATACGCCTGTATACTTTGGCCAACCCGCTCAGAGTTAGAAATCACTAAGAATCTCTCAGCGAGGGCTAAATCTAGCAAGAGTGCATTATCTTGCAGCGGATTTCTGTTAACCACATCACCTAGCTTATCAATTACTTGTTTACGGTTGTTTTGTACACCGGCTCAATGGCGCGCACAGCCAATCTACTTGATTTAAATGCATTAACGAATTATCAGGCAAGCCTTATCGCATCACCATATTGACCAATATTGCACTATCTCATACTGTTCTTGCCCCCTGTGTCAGGATAGTTGTCGCCTCAATTAATTTACAAATAAACAGGGCGCGGTAAGTTAAAGCAAGTGAATTATCAAAGGCATTCAGTTCAATTTAAAGAAGCGATATTAAACAAGCTTAGT
>NZ_BMQV01000026.1 GCF_014648295.1 Shewanella saliphila | reverse complement strand
ACGGAAAGCGATTAATCCTACCGAAAAAAAGAAAGCGGAAACCATTTCCAAGACAAGTGCTATATAAAGCACCACGCTACCCCCATAAGAAAAGAGCCGCTCACTGTTAAGCGAGCGGCATTAAGCATACGTGCTGGCTTTTTTGTCTTCATACACCATGCAAACGCTAAAAAACGCCATCAAAACAGCATAAAACACTAAAGCAAAGACTTAACTACCGCCAATAATAGCAGGAACCACTGATATTATTATTCAATTTGCTCGTTTGCCTCTTCCACAATATCAATAAATTCGTTATGGTTCGCTAACTTAAGCCGTAATTAGTTATTGAGAGTAGTATGCGTCCCATTATCAAATCCAATAAGCTTGACTCTGTTTGCTACGACATTCGTGGACCAGTGCATAAAGAAGCCCGCCGTTTAGAAGACGAAGGTCACCGTATTTTAAAATTAAACATCGGTAACCCGGCCCCGTTTGGATTTGAAGCCCCAGAAGAAATTGTACGCGACGTGATTTTAAACCTGCCCAGTGCGCAGGGTTATTGCGAATCAAAGGGCCTATTCTCGGCACGTAAAGCCATTGTGCAACATTACCAGGCACAAGGTATTTTTGGTGTTGATATTGAAGATATCTATATCGGTAACGGGGTATCTGAACTCATTGTGATGGCCATGCAAGGTCTACTGAACACCGACGATGAAGTGCTAATCCCCTCGCCTGACTACCCATTGTGGACTGCTGCAGCTAACTTAGCAGGCGGAAAAGCGGTGCATTATCGCTGTGATGAAGAAGCCGATTGGTTTCCTGATTTAGACGATATAAAAAGTAAGATCAGCAGCCGCACTCGAGCCATCGTGTTAATTAACCCGAACAATCCAACCGGCGCAGTGTATAGCGAAGAGTTATTGTTACAGGTTATCGAGTTATGTCGTCAGCACGACTTAATCTTATTTGCCGATGAAATTTACGATAAAATTTTATATGACGAAGCAAAACACATTCCTGCAGCGGGTTTATCTGATGATATTTTAACGATCACTTTTAATGGCTTATCAAAAGCGTATCGTGCTGCGGGTTTCCGTGTTGGCTGGATGATGCTATCGGGCAATTTAAAAGCAGCCAAAAGCTATATTGAAGGCCTAGAAATGTTGGCATCAATGCGCTTGTGTGCCAACGTGCCTAATCAGCATGCAATTCAAACTGCACTTGGCGGTTATCAATCCATTAATGAGTTAATCTTACCTAATGGCCGCTTAACCGTTCAGCGCGACGCGGTTTATGAGCTATTAAACCAAATCCCAGGCGTGAGCTGTAAAAAACCTAAGGGCGCTTTGTATGCCTTCCCCAAATTGGACATGAAAAAGTTTAATTTACGTGACGATGAACGCCTAGTGCTCGACTTATTGAAGTCCAAAAAAATATTACTGGTACAAGGCACTGCCTTTAATTGGCCCGAGCCAGACCATTTGCGCGTAGTATTTTTGCCTCACAAAGAAGACCTCACCAAAGCCTTAGTTGAGTTTGGTGACTTTCTTGATGATTACCAACAATAATCATTAAGCCTCAAACATAAGCGACTGAACAGTCGCTTTTTTTTATCCTAAAGCTCAGGTAAGCTGACAATATACAGATTATTGTTGATTGAGCGCAGTAAGGAGTCTCATGAGTCATCTATTTGCCCACTTAGCCCGAATGAAGCTAATTCAACGCTGGCCATTAATGTACAACGTTCGCCGCGAAAACGTTCAGGAACATTCATTACAAGTCGCCATGGTCGCGCACGCCTTAGTGATTATCAGTAATAAAAAATTCGGCACCCAGTTAGACCCAAACCAAGCGGCTACTATTGCTATTTATCACGACGCTAGCGAAATCTTAACTGGCGACTTACCGACTCCAGTTAAGTACTTTAATAAAGAAATCGAAGCAGAATATAAAAAAATTGAAGCCATTGCTGAACAGCGTATGCTTGAAATGGTACCCGATGAATTTAAAGACGATTACCGCAGTTTGTTTATTAGCCAAGAGGCCGATCCACAGTACAAGGCCATTGTAAAAGCTGCTGATACACTATGTGCCTATTTAAAATGCTTAGAAGAACACAAAGCCGGTAACAGTGAATTTAACAGTGCTCGTAAGCGTTTAGAGCACATGCTTGATGATAACCCTAACCCAGCTGTACGCTATTTTATAGACTGTTTTATCCCAAGCTTTACCCTAAATTTAGACGAAATTAATCAAATGCTGTAAGGAAACTTATGTCCGAAACCACAACACAGCAAGACAATATTTGGCATCACCGCCTATTAGGTGAAGATAAGCAACGTCGTAATGATCACCGCAGTCCATTTCAGCGCGACCGCGCGCGCATATTGCATTCTGCTGCGTTTAGACGCTTACAAGCTAAAACCCAAGTGTTGGGTGTCGGCATGAACGACTTTTATCGCACTCGGTTAACCCACTCGTTAGAAGTGTCGCAAATTGGTACCGGTATTACCGCACAATTACGTCGTAAATATCCAGAGTTTAAGCCGTTACTTAACTCCATGAGTTTGATTGAATCGATTTGTTTAGCCCACGATATTGGCCATCCGCCTTTTGGCCACGGTGGCGAAGTAGCGCTCAATTATATGATGCGTCATCACGGTGGATTTGAAGGCAATGGCCAAACCTTCAGAATTTTATCGCGCTTAGAGCCTTACACACCATCCTGGGGAATGAACCTCACACGGCGCACCTTGCTTGGGATCATGAAATACCCAGCCATGCATTCGCAATTGTTTATCAATCTCAATAGACCTGACATTGCTAATCATAGGCAATTAAAGCCATCGGACTGGCCGCCAGTAAAAGGGTTGTTTGATGATGACCTGCCAATTATTGATTGGGTATTATCGGCATTGAGCGACAATGATAGGCAATTGTTTATTAGCAGTGAGCAAAGCAGTGTCAACACCCAATACCCTCACCTCAAAACGCGGTTTAAGTCGTTAGATTGCTCGATTATGGAATTGGCTGACGACATCGCCTATGCCGTGCATGACCTAGAAGATGCCATCGTGATGGGCATTGTCAATCAACGCCAATGGCAACATGATGTGGTCGACCAACTGCACAGTATTGAAGATCAATGGCTCAAATCAGAAATCGCCAACATTGGTGAAAAGCTGTTTTCCCACGAGCATCATCTACGTAAAGACGCCATTGGCACCCTGGTCAATGGTTTTGTCACCGCCATTAGCATCAAGACCAATGACGACTTTGAAGCCGAGCTACTCAAATACAATGCAGAGTTGCAGGCCGATTTTGCCTTGACCCTTCATGTACTCAAACAGCTGGTGTTTAAATACGTCATTCGTAAGCCTGAAATTCAAATGCTCGAATACAAGGGGCAACAAATTATCATGGAGTTATTTGAAGCTTTTGCATCGGATCCTGAACGTTTATTGCCGCTCAATACTCGAGAGCGTTGGTTAATCGCCACCGCTGAGCAAACTAACCCTATGCGTGTTATTGCCGATTATATTTCAGGGATGACAGATGAGTTTGCAGGTAGGTTACACCAACAGTTATTTGGTTCAAAAACCGCAGGCATTTTAGATTTAAACAACGAGCACTAATGTCACTGGCTAAAAAGAAAAAAAGCGCTTGGTTATTTATAACTAAAAACCAAGCGCTACTGGGTTAAATAAAGGGGAACTAACCCAAACGACACTGACACTTCACTTTTACATACAACAACTGTTTACATACAACTGGTTACATACAACTCTTTATATCACCGCCAACATCACTAATTATGCGGGTTGCATAAACGCGTTAATTTGCTCAAGCGTTAACACCGGTGTTGCACCAGCAGATTGCGCAACCATCGCACCCACAGCGCAAGCAAAATCGATAGCATATTGCGGGTTATTGTCACTGCACAATTGATACAATAACGAGCCTAAAAACGAGTCACCGGCTCCCACAGTATCAACCACATTGACCAAGTAGCCTGAGTTGTAAAACTTCTGCCCATTAACACTTAACAACGCACCATGACTGCCTTTAGTTACACACAAATACTGGGTTTGTGTTTGCGCAGCAATGTAATCTAAGTTTTGCTCTAATGAATTAAACGGCGAGCCCATTGCTTTAGCAATTTCGTACAGCTCATCATCATTTAATTTAATAAAATCAGCTTGATTCATTAGCTTAACAATACTGTCGATATCATAATGTGGCGCACGTAAATTAACATCAAACACGGTGAAATTGGCACGGTTAACTAACTCCGTTAACGTCGCTAATGACACCGGGCTACGACCAATTAGACTGCCAAATACCAATACATCAGCTTGCTTAACCTGGCTTATAATGGTGTCAGTTAATGCCACATTGTCCCAGGCGGTATCAGCCACGATGTCATATGACGCAGAACCATTTTTGTCTAGCGTCACCTGAACCGTACTGGTGCTTTTTAGCGGGTTAATCGCAATACAATCACGATTAACCCCACGCTCATCGATAAATGCCAGTAATTCATGGCCTAATTGATCATCGCCTACGGCACTGATCATTGAGCCCTTAATGCCTAACGCATTCAGCCTGACACACACATTCAATGGTGCCCCGCCCACTCGCTTACCGTCTGGGAAACAATCCCATAAGACTTCACCAAAACAGCTGATATTGATGTCAGCTTTGGCTTTATGATTAATTAATACGCTGCTCATTATCATTAACTCTTTGCTTGTAAACGGGCTTGCATTATCGCTTTAATATCGCTGTTTGGTGCATACAAATCAGCAATAGCTTTAAGATACTCTTTGCAGAATGTGGCTTGATTATTTAAATCACCAAATAAATCGGTTAGCTGTAAAAATGCCAGAGGATCTTGCTCTGTTTTACTCGCAAATTGATGCAACTGCGCGGCCATTTGATCGTTAATTTCTAATGCTTCACCTTGTTGATTAACCTGTTTATCGCTGTATAAGCACCAGGTTGCAATCACTAAACACGCTAAAGACGTATCACGATTTAACGCAATGTTTTCGTTAATTGATGCAATGATAAACTTAGGTAATTTTGCAGAGCTTTCTAAACAAATACGCGCCAAACTGTCTTTAATGTTTGGGTTAGCAAAACGCTCAATTAAGGTGTCTTTATACTGGTTTAAGTCAATCCCGGGTAATTGTTCAATCAGTGGTGTCACTTCATCGTCCATAAACTTGCGTAAATAGGTGGCAAATAATGGATCAGAAACCGCCTCATCAATCGTGGCAAAGCCATGAATTGAACCCAACAAACCTAAAACAGAGTGACCGGCATTGAGTAAACGGATTTTCATTTTCTCAAATGGGGTAACATCAGCAACAAACTGCGCGCCAGCATTATCAAACGCTGGGCGACTATCACTAAAGTTGTCCTCAATGACCCACTGAGTAAAAGCTTCACAGGTGATTGGCCATTCATCATTAATGTGTAAGGTTTTGGCCACATATTCAATATCGGCTTTGGTCGTAACAGGCGTAATACGGTCAACCATTGCATTAGGGAACGCAACATTTGCTTCTATCCATTGACCCAGCTCAGCATCAATTTTACTGACAAATGCTAATAACATTTTGCGGATCATATCGCCGTTATGTTGAACGTTGTCGCAAGACTGAACGGTAAAGGGTTTCATGCCCAATGCTTTGCGCTGCTTCAACGCAGCAGTGATATAGCCAAATGCCGTAATTGGATCATGAAAATTCGCCATATCATGGATAATTTCAGGGTTAGTATAATCAAACTCACCCGTTGCAGGGTTAAAGTTATAGCCACCTTCAGTAATGGTTAACGAGACAATTTTTGTATCTGCATTAACAAGTTTATCAATGACTTGTTGTTTGTTTTCAGGCGCAAATAAAAAATCAATCATCGAGCCAATCACTTGATGATCTATCTGACCATTAGGATGACGAACAGTAAGGCTATACAAGTAATCCTGTTTAACCAGCACATCACGTAAACCACGATTGGCTTCTAATAAACCCACACCACAAATGGCCCACGACTCTGAGCCTGGTGTTTTGAGTAATTCATTAACATACATAGCCTGATGAGCACGGTGAAAACCACCCACACCAATATGCACAATACCTGCAGTAAGTTTACTGCGATCGTATTTCGGCACATCAACATCAGCAGGTAAAGTAGAAAGAGATTGTTGGTTTAGCGTATTCAATGATGCGCTGTTAAGTTGAACGTTCTGCATGAGCATGTGCCTCATAAAAAATAAACGACGTCGTGTTAAATCAGTAAATAACACACTAAACTTAAGACGATTAATAAAAAGTATTAATACGCCTTAAGTCGTTACAGTAATGAATAAATAATAACATTAGACATTCAGTTTTTTATGGCGTTTTAATGCCACGTATGAACAACTGAAATAAATGATAGTGCAAGCAAAACATACGCTTTCGAATAATGTTTTGTTGTCTGCATAAACATCCATATCTGGACTAAAGAACATGACATTAACCGCCAACGTTGTAATGGTTATTAATGATACAAATGCAAAACCATTTAATAATTTAGTGACTTTACTGCTGTCATCAATCGTCTCTTTATCATTTATCGCCATAGCTTCTTGATACTCAGCAATTTGTTGCTGCTCATTTTCATCAGCGATGATCGCATCGGTATAATCTCGATCTGCACCGTATTTTTTAGCCAACAAGGTATAAGTCACAATGGTGAAGAACCAGGTTGGGATAAATAAGTAATAAAACGAAATAACATCTAAGCTATTTAATCCAAAACCAAAGACTAAAGCCAAAGCCCAAGTGGCAATTGCAGGTGTACTTTTAGATAAATTTTGATATTTAGCCCAATAACGCGTCAAGCCAATTTTAGGGAACAACACATGTTCAGCAAACACAATGCCGCCAACGGGTACAACAATTAGGCCTGCATAGGTTAATAGCGGCAACATTTGAGTAAATACAAATGGGAAACAGGCAATCACAACCGTAACCAGGCCAACGATGGCAGTAGTGCGTTCACGAGATTGATTGACAAAGATAGATTGCGCTGCAAGGCCTGCACGGTACAAGTTAGCGTTTGCCGTCGTCCAACCCGCAATGATAATAATCACAAAACCAGAAAACCCTAAAGCATGGTAAGCAACATCACCCGGATCGAGCTGTGTAATGGTGGTTTTTAATAATACTGCAGTACCTGCGCCCATGATGCCAGCTGAAATCCATGCAATGTAGTGACCAAAAAACATCCCAACGCCTGAAAATAAACCATAACTTTTACGTTTAGCAAAACGGAAAATAGCCATGTCGATTAAACCAAAATGGGTAATCGAGTTAGCAGCCCAGGCAAAGCCTATCACTTCAAGTAAGCCAATGCCTTTTTCGCCTTCATCATTAACCCCAGTCCATATTGAACTGTCACCAATAGTCATAAAATCTTGCCAACCACCTAAGGTTGTCGTACCTATTACATGGTTTGATAACGCAGGAAATAGACTGAATGAGCCCGCAATAAAGATAACAAACAACCAAGGAGCACAAATTTTAGAAAAATCAGCAACCGTTGAAAAACCATACATAGCGACCACGACCACAATAGAGCCGACAGCCAATACAATCATCACAAACCATAAACTGCTTGGGTACCAATTTAATTGGGCGGGAATATCAAACAAGAAACGAACCGCGGTGGATGACACAGTGATCATCGCGGCGGATATCACCGAGAAAATAACCACGTTAGCCCAGTTATAGAGCTTGGTCATTGAATCGCCGGCAATTTTATTTAAATAGTTATAGAGACTTAAACGTGTTTCTACTGCAATAGGCGCAGTTAATAGCCACCAAGAACACATGGCTAATAGGTTACCAATTAGTAACCCTAAAAGAATATCAACCGTAGATGCGCCTAAGGCAACAAAAGTGGCACCAATAACAAATTCGGTTGCGGCCACATGCTCACCGGCATACAAACCCGCAAAATGTTTCCAACCGTGGAGCTTATTTTTGGCAACTGGAAGCTGCTCTTCATTCATTTTGTCAAATGAATGGGAGTGTTGACTTGTTGTCATTATTTTTATGTTCCTGTTTTTTCTCAGGTAAATTAATCCCTCACCCAAATACGATGATAAAATTAAACAACTTACCTTTTTGACTATTTACTATTTCGTTTTATTAGAAATAATAACCCCATTTTTTCTCTTGTACTCATGTTGGTTGTACAACACAAATTATTTAATTTTTTGTAATATTTTTTCCGCAGTATATTCATTGGTGATTAATGAATTAATTAACCCACCTTTTAATGCCGCATAAATGGCATTCACTTTATTTTGTCCCGCGGCAATTCCGTATACCGGTTTACTAGCATTAATTTGTAACGGTGCACTCATCACTAATTCATTGATTGCGTTTTTAATTAATTGCCCTTGCTGGTCATACACCCAACTGATAATTTCACCTGCAGCGTTATCGTTGACTAATTCATTCGCTTTTGCCTGGTCAATAAAGCCATCAATCATTAATGGTGAGTTATCTCCCATTTGGCCAATACCCACAAACGTCGCATCGGCTTGCTGGGCTAACGCTAAAATACTTTTTACGGGCGTTATCCCATGTAATAGCTGTTTTTCAGCAACCGAATGGGCAATCACCGGCAACGGCATCGGGTAATGTTTAGCCTGTACCCTGTTAGCCATACTCACCACAATATCAAATGCAGAAGCAGACCCATCTGACATCATATTGCCGAGCAACGACACAATTTTATGTTGTGGACATTGCATTGACGGTAACTCATCAATACAGGCTTTCAGTGCCCGGCCAGTCCCAAACGCTAAGGTTTTAGGTGTGTCTGATTTTAAGTAACGCTCTAACACTGCAGCACTGGTTTGCGCTAAGCCATGGGTTGAGCTTTGGTCAGCAGGATCGCTTGGTACAATTTCGCATTCCAGTAAATTAAAGCGCTGCTTTAATTGCTCAGCTAACTCCATGCATCGACTAATTGGATGGTCGAGGCGCACTTTAATCAACCCTTCACTGACAGCCAGTGCCACTAGTCGTTGTGCTGATTGTCTTGATACTTCTAACTTTTGCGCAATTTCGTCTTGGGTGTTTTTAGCTACGTAATATAACCATGCCGCTCTTGCTGCATCTTCTAAGCGTGCTAATTCTGAATTAGACTTATTGTCCATTTTATATATATCCTATTCAGTCTTAACGCATCAATGCGGGCATAATTGCCGAAAAATCATCCCAGTGTTTCAACTCTGGTACTTGCGAAAATACCTGCAACACCGTTTGATTATCTGGGCTCATATGACCGCCACCCACATAATGTATTACCGGCATATTAGCTGCAACAGCGGCTGTTACACCAAAAAAGCTGTCTTCAATGACCAGGCAATGCTCTGGTTTAACGCCCATGCGCTCTGCTGCATGTAAAAATAAATCAGGTGCAGGTTTACCCCGCTTAACTTCACTTGCTGTAAACACACAACCACTAAACACATCGGTTAACCCAACCACAGACAACGCTTTGGTGGTTCTGGGTAAACTGCTACTTGTCGCAATACAAAAAGGGACATTCAACTGAGCCAATACCTTATTAAAGCCGGCCGTTAGGGTGAGTTGATGTTCAAAAACAGCTAACAGTTGCTCGCGATACTCTAATTCAAATTGTGGCGGTAACGTGAGTGACAATAAATCTTCAATTTTTTGAGCCACAGTGGCAAATTTGCAACCTAAAAAATGTTGCTGCACAAATGCCATATCAATCTCAGCGCCTAACAATGCCAATTTATCGATAAGCACATTAGCACTGATCACCTCACTGTCGATCACAACACCATCACAATCAAAAATCACCAGTTGTGTGTGGTTGCTCATAGATCCGCCTTAATGAATAGAGTAAAAACAATGCCCTATAGTACATTGGCTCAGTGATAATTCGGTAACTTTACTGTCGATCAGTCTGGTATGTGCAATCGTTGTACAAAATAATAACGAACGACCATACATTAACACCTTTAATTAAGCTTTTGCCCTAACCGTGAGCATATGCCCTCTTGTTGAGCATATTCCCTTTTCTTCATATTGATGTCAATCACATTTCTTCAATTAAATAAGCAAAACAAGGTTTAGCCATTGCTTATATTGAGTAGGCAGTAATAAAATATTATTTAAATTCAATTGTGTAATATTTCAATTTTGTTAAAACACTCACAATAAACTGCTAGCAACTGATTAAAAATCACTCTATCTTAAATAGAGAACAATGATAAAACCTGCTTAATATCGCGTAAATTGGCTCTCATGGTCACAGGAAAATGCACCATTGTTGCACATCACAAATTGCCGTTTTAACGCTAAAGGCTGCATAGATAAACGCTTAATTTAAACCGCTAAACGATTAATAACAGGCTTAACATGTTGTAATAAAATTACACTTATCGACAATTTGTGGCCATTATCACAACAAAACAACACAAATAGCTGTAATTTTATTAACAAAGAATATTTTGCAAAAACGATTTGTTGAATATTTTTAGAGGAAATCATTATGACTGTAACCAATACTCAAGAGCTTGACCTACTGGTAGAGCGCGTTGCCAAGGCACAAGCTGAATTTGCTAACTTTAGCCAAGAGCAAGTAGACAAAATTTTTAGAGCCGCAGCTTTTGCCGCGGCTGATGCCCGTATATCTCTCGCTAAAATGGCGGCCACAGAAACCGGAATGGGTGTGCTTGAAGATAAAGTGATTAAAAACCACTTTGCGTCTGAATACATCTATAACAAGTATAAAGATGAAAAAACCTGTGGCATTTTGTCTGAGGACTTAACTTTTGGCACCATTACGATTGCAGAACCTGTCGGGATTATTTGCGGTATTGTGCCCACAACAAACCCAACCTCAACCGCTATTTTTAAAGCCCTTATCAGTTTAAAAACCCGTAACGGCATTATTTTCTCTCCGCACCCAAGAGCTAAAAACTCAACCACAACCGCTGCAAGAATTGTATTAGATGCCGCAGTAGCGGCAGGTGCGCCAAAAGACATTATTGGCTGGATAGATCAACCCAGCGTGGCGTTATCGAATCAATTAATGACTCACGAAAAAATCAACCTCATTTTAGCCACTGGTGGCCCTGGTATGGTGAAAGCCGCCTACTCTTCTGGCAAACCCGCCATTGGTGTTGGCGCAGGTAACACGCCAATAGTTATTGATGAAACAGCAGACATTAAACGCGCTGTGAGTTCAATTCTAATGTCTAAAACCTTCGACAATGGTGTGGTGTGTGCCTCTGAGCAAGCTGTTATCGTAGTTGAAAGTATATATAAGCAAGTCAAAGAGCGCTTTGCTCACTACGGCGGCTATATGTTGTCTAAAGCAGAAACTGCAGCAATGCAAAACGTCATTCTTAAAAATGGCGGACTTAACGCCGACATCGTTGGCCAGAGCGCAGTCAATATCGCCCTTATGGCTGGCATTACCGTACCAAGCCACACCAAAGTATTGATTGGTGAAGTCACAGACATTGATGATGCTGAAGCATTTGCCCATGAAAAATTATCACCGCTTTTGGGTATGTACAAAGCTAAAGATTTTAATGAAGCCATGGATAAAGCTGAAGCATTAGTTACCTTAGGCGGTATTGGCCATACCTCTGGTTTATATACCGATCAAGATACCCAAGAAGCACGCGTGAAAGCCTTTGGTTTTAGAATGAAAACCGCGCGTATTTTAATCAACACCCCAGCCTCTCAAGGCGGCATTGGTGACTTATATAACTTCAAGTTAGCACCATCGTTAACCTTAGGTTGTGGTTCATGGGGCGGTAACTCAATTTCTGAAAACGTTGGCCCAAGTCACTTAATCAACAAAAAAATGGTCGCCAAGAGGGCTGAAAACATGTTGTGGCACAAGCTTCCATCGTCTATCTATTTCCGCCGTGGCAGTTTACCGATTGCCCTTGAAGAGTTAAGCGACAAAAAACGTGCATTAATTATTACTGATAAGTTTCTGTTTAATAATGGCTATTGCAACGAAACCTTGAAGATTTTAAAAGCACAAGGGTTAGAAACAGAAGTCTTTTACGAGGTAGAAGCCGACCCAACATTAGCCATTGTTCGTCAAGGCGCTAAAGTCGCTAACAGCTTCCAGCCCGATGTGATTATCGCATTAGGTGGTGGCTCACCTATGGATGCGGCGAAAATTATCTGGGTTATGTACGAACATCCAGATGTCGATTTTGCAGACTTAGCCTTACGCTTTATGGACATCCGTAAACGTATTTACAAATTTCCTAAAATGGGCCGTAAAGCCAAAATGGTTGCCATTCCAACCACATCAGGTACAGGTTCAGAAGTGACACCTTTTGCGGTGGTAACCGATGAAGTGACCGGTAAAAAGTACCCAATTGCTGATTATGAGCTCACACCAAGTATGGCCATTGTAGACCCAAATCTTGTGATGGACATGCCTAAGTCATTAACCGCGTTTGGCGGTATTGATGCAGTAACTCACGCATTAGAAGCGTATGTCAGTGTCATGGCAAACGAATACAGTGACGGTCAGGCATTACAAGCACTCGATTTGCTGGTGAAATACTTGCCAGATGCCTACGAGCTTGGTGCTAAAGCCCCTGTCGCCCGTGAGAAAGTCCATAATGGTGCCACCATTGCAGGTATTGCATTTGCCAACGCGTTCTTGGGGGTCTGTCACTCAATGGCGCACAAATTAGGTGCTGAGTTCCACTTAGCCCATGGTTTAGCCAATGCCCTGCTCATCTCTAACGTTATTCGTTTTAACGCGACAGACATGCCAACCAAACAAGCGGCATTCAGTCAATACGATCGTCCTAAAGCATTGTGTCGTTATGCTGCGATTAGCGAACACTTAAAATTAGGTGGTAAAACAGACGAGCAAAAAGTTGAAAAGCTAATTGAGAAAATCGAAGAGCTTAAGAAAGTCATTGGGATCCCAGCCTCTATTCAAGAAGCCGGTGTTAATGAAGCAGACTTTATCGCCAAGTTAGACGAGTTAGCAGAAGATGCGTTTGACGATCAATGTACTGGTGCAAACCCTCGTTACCCACTCATTAGCGAGATTAAACAAGTGCTACTAGACAGCTTCTATGGCCGTGCTTATAAAGACTAATTTTCTGGCTAAATATTAATACACAACGCCTTAAGTACCACCGCGCTTAAGGCGTTTTTTATGTTAAAGCCATCAATACCGCGCTATTAGCATGGATTTGAGTGGTATCGTATAACGGTACTTGGGTATGTTGCTGCTTCACTAACAAGGCAATTTCTGTACAACCTAAAATCACCGCTTGTGCGCCTTGAGCAAAGAGTTTATCGATAATGGCTAAGTAAGCTTGCCTTGATTGGGGGTTAATTTTGCCTAAACATAACTCTCGATATATCACGTCATGAACACACGTTTGATCCACTGGATTAGGTACTATCACTTCAATGGGATAATTGTCGCTAATCCGCCGTTTGTAAAAGTCTTGCTCCATAGTAAATCGAGTACCTAACAAACCAACTTTAGTGACGCCATCAGCAAGGAGAGCATTAGCGGTCGCATCAGCAATATGCAAAATCGGTATTGAGATTTGCGCCTGGATCTCATCTGCCACTTTGTGCATGGTATTGGTACAAATCAGCACAAAATCAGCACCACCTGCTTCCACCGCTACAGCCGCATCAGCTAATATCTTGGCGGTTTCATCCCATAACCCTTGATGTTGCAGAGCTTCAATTTCAGCAAAATCGACGCTGTACAAACATATCTTTGCTGAGTGTAAGCCACCTAACTCAGCCTTAATCCCTTTGTTAATCGCCTGATAATAGCTTTGCGTCGACTCCCAACTCATACCGCCAATCATACCAATGGTTTTCATGCTTATTCCTGTGATGTGAATTTGATGATGCTTAAACAGATTTCACCAAGGCTTCTTTTTATAAACTGTTACCCTGACTCGACTTAATTTTTAAAAATTACTCATCTAACCCAAACTTTTTCCGAATGCGTTTAGCCCATGACGGCCTTTGTATTTTGTAGCTGTATATACTCTCTGGCACAATGATATTCGGGTTGGCTAATACAAGTGCATCAAAAAAAGCACGTCGATCAAATCCACGATAGTTTGAGTACATTAGTTGCCTATGTTCTCCATTTTTGAGCACTATCACGTTTGACGTAAATTCATGCCCTGTATGGCTGATTTGCTTTAATTGCGTAATGTCAGAAACCTTGACTTGCCAGCTCACATCACCAAAGGTGGGATCAAAATAAGACAAAGTGGTTGGCGTGACACACACCCTAATTTGTTTATTTTCAAACCAAAACCATAATGCTAATCCAAGTAATATCGCTTCAACAACCCAAATGGCGATATCAACAACCTCAAACAGTTGTGCTAACGCATGGGTATCGTTCGTTAACCTTGGTAGATATTTGTGAGCTGCTACGTATAAAAGGAGTGCCACGACAGCATTTAAAATCAGTAACAATGCTGACGAACGTTGTTTCTTTGTATAAATGAAGTAAGTTGTCATGTTTACCCTTTATGAGAAACTAGGTTTTACTATTACCCTGACTAAATTTGGTTTTTAATTTGAGTGCAAAACAGAAAATACCTACTTTAACAATGAGTGCTCGCCTATTGACTAATAGAAGGCTCATATGTGTAATACGAAATTATCTTTTATTATTACGATGAATAAATTTATAAATTGAACTGTAACCAGTTACAGCATAAAACAAAAACAATGAGCCAATTAATATTTGAGAAATATGGCTTAACATTTCTGTTATTCCGCCAAAAATTGGAAGAATTAAACTCCATATCCCCATCAATATAAATGGTATACCTAGTAGAGCTCCCAGAAAGCGCATAATTAACTTTTTAGTTACCACAAATATACGTCCTCCGATGACGTATAAGTATCCCAACAAGCAGAGCGAGGGCATTTAGTGGTTTGTTATAAGCATATTTAGTGATTACCATCTGATCCAGCACCACTGCTATCTCTTGGACCTCCGCCAAAATTCGAATGCTTGCAGACTGCTTGATCTTGGCTTTTGTTAAACTGCCACAAAGCAATAGCAGCAAAATATGGGATTAACCAGACAAGAACAATCTGAGCAGATTTTTGCACATTATCCAAATCCCCTCTTTTAGCTAAGAAGACAGATATGACAAGGCTTAACACAAAGTAAATGGCTAGGGCAAAGTATATGATAAAAAGTAAATCCATCCCGTACTTCCTCGGCTTATTAGAAAAATAATGTCGCCCATGATTTTTAATGGCGTTTGTACTGTTTTCATCAATGCTTATTTTTATAAACGTTCACTGCCCCACTAAATTAAAAAATGGCCTACGGCCACTAACGTCGTGTCGCTTCACCCACACCAGACCAAGAGGAAACCAACGGCTGTTCCCTCTTGGATCTCCCAGCCGCCACGTCATTTTCTGCAACGACCTCAAGTTCAGAGTTGAATTTAGGCATTTCAAGCTGAGGCATCTCACTCATTTATGGACAAAAACGTTTTAGCGCTTAACCATAGATAGTTTATTGTATTTTTTTTGATTAAACAAAGAGGGATGTAGTTAGGCTGCTTTTGGTCGGCTTTTAACAAATTTATATAGCCATTATTATCGTGAATGAGTGAAGCATACGACTCATGAATTAATATATGATTATGCTTGGTTGGATGGACCTTTATTGACATTGAGACCGACTTAAAGGGGCTTGGATTTGTAGGTGCTCCCCTTACTCTCGGTCCACGTTTAGAAAAGTTAAAATTTAATATATCATCTTCAGATGGCGATGCCGTTCCATCACTTGTAGATCCCAGCCCCAAATTTAACACCCTTGGTGCGATAGCAGTATAACCTTCACTCTGAAGACCAATTTCAAGAAAAACATCGTTATTATTTATATTAGAATTTAGGGTACAGTCAACTCCTTCTGTCGCTAAATACTCCCCTTCATAATTATGATTACACCCCAATAATGACAAACCTAAGACTGACAAACCTAAGACTGTAACTGAGATTACCTTTTTCATTGAAAACACCTCAACCTGAAAATCGTATAGCATTTGTACAGTGCGCATGCGCACTTATTGGGATTAACACGCATGTGAATTTGCCACGTAAAAGAAGACTAAATACAAATTATTATTCAATATACTTACAATAACTTACTTCAAATACCCCAAATATACCAGCCGACTACATGTGCATGGGAATTCTGCTTGAAAGATTAAACATCATTGGCTGTATTTTTGGGTACTATTACTCAATATTTGATTTTGCATAATTAGGAGGGAAACAAACTTTGGGGAAATGAGTCACCACCCTAAACCGTTTATGGACAGAAACGATTTAGATGCTAAGCTCTAATTAGTGAGTTTCGGATTAAAATTTCTATGGTTTAACGTTACGAGCATGCGCTCGAACTTTTGAACGTCGCGGGGGACAGTAGGCCCCGAATGACAAATATTGTTATGTGTGAATTTGAAATAGAAGCTCCCCGCCAGATATTTTTATATTGCCAAAATTACCGGTAAGCTCAAATCCACTATCGACTACCTGCAATGTATCAATGTTGCCATAATCAATTGAACCGTCTGGATCAATTGATGGTATTACAACTGATTTGGGCTTTAAACCAGATACGGAAACTGCATTAGTGAATTGAAGTATTGCTTTTCAGTAGCACGTATATTCATTTAACTTTGGCTCGGCATAATATCTGGACTCAGGCCAGATGCTGGCCTCAAGCTCAAAGCAAAGACAGTTATTCTCATAACTCCAATCTAAAACGAAAGAGTCAGTGAGATTGATACCTTTTAATACTTCCATTTGACTCCAACCCATAGTCATTCACATATAACGCCCCGCTATTAAGTGAACTGTAAATTTAGGTACAAGGCAACTGATAATCGAGATGACTAACCATACAAGGTGAAATGTTGTTATTTCAAAGCCTCTCTCGAACGAAAACGATTCGGATATAACCAATGCTATTCCCATATAACCACCAAATGTAAATGTATAAACACTCGGTAATATCAGCGCATAAGATAACTTTTTTTGAACGATTAACGATATCGCATACGAAACAATAAAGCATATTGTAAATGGGAGCAGTCCAATAAAAATGCTATTCCTTATAATAATAAAGGTTGACGATAACGCTAAAAAAGCGCCTGCTAACACAGCAAAAAATATGGTGACTATATTTAATGTTTTAAGTATACGACTATCCATATGGTTCATTTAACGTTTAGTATTTAGGCGTTGCGTATTTATCTCGTTAGACCAGTGAAAACACGCACAGTTAACTATCTGTATGCAAATAACTTATCAGTTTTCAATTAAATACACCATACTGAAAAACGCGTATGTGAATTGACTTAAAAACCCTCAAAACTAATTAAGTTTGAATATGACGCTATACCCATCCAGTTTCGCTCACTCATGATGAACTCTATATGGATTGGATAAACTGGGTCAACTAAGGATTAGGAAAGCGAGATAACTATCCATTCCAAAAACGTATTGGGGCACAGGCTTTTCAGGAGAAAAGCCTGTATCAGCAAGCCTCAGCAGTCTGTTTACTCTGAGAGCCTCAGAGCGTCTTCCAGTTCCACTCCAAGGTAACGAATAGTGTTATCTAGCTTCGAGTGCCCCAGTAAAATCTGTACCGCTCTGATGTTTTTTGTTTTGGCATAGATCAAGGTTGCTTTAGTACGGCGCATGGAATGAGTGCCATAGTAGTCCGCATTCAATCCAAGTTTTACTGCCAGAGTTGAAGAAGCTCCCACGCAAGAACAAGCTGGCCATCCGTTACGAATACCTGAAGGCCAGTATCCAAGCCAAGGTTGAACATCCATTTAGGATAGTTAAATGTCAGTTTGGTTTCGTCAAAGCCAGGTACAAGGAACTGGTTAAAAACGACAGTCAGCTGGTGATGTTATTCAACTTGGCGAACCTAGTGGGAGTCGACCAATTAATAAGCGCACAGGCGAGATCTACCTAAAATGGGAAAATTGACTTAAAACAGGTCCAAAATCAGCCTCATAGAGACGATTTTTAGCTGAAAATAAGAAAATAGAGCCACAGGACGTCGATAATGATGGCCTTGGGGCTCATGTAGGGAGAATCTGACTACTTAATCGCAGCTTCCCTAGTTCTAATTACCTCAATAGCCTTTTCCACTAACTCATCCCTACCTTCTTTCACTCCTTCTATGGTTTGCTTCACCTCAAAATCAGGAATAATACCTACTCTTTGAGTTTCTCCACCGTCAGGATAATAAACTCCAAGACCGGAAAAAGTCGTCCTTAATAGACCCGGCAGAGCAAAGCTCACAATGTTGCCATCTGCACCTGACGTTTTACTCCCTATTATCGCAGTGTCTCTACCCGCCCGAAATGCCATCGCAGTAAACTCAGCTTGACTTTGCGTGTTTTCATTCACTAAGACAACTAGCTTTCCTTTAAAAGTCACTTCCGACGGTTTAAGAACCGCTACATTACCAACGCCAAACTCACCCGGGTTATTTATGTTTGGATAAGTGAATTTCGCGAATGCTCTTTTATCTTCCACGAAAAATGAACCCAAGCTATACATTGATGGAGTGTTAGGATAATTTCGAATATCAATTATAATGCCTGCCGCATCCTTGAATTGATTTTTTATAGAATCCACATCCTTTTTTTCAATGGTGGCCAACGTAACGTAACCAATATCCCCATCGATAGTTTCATAGCTTTTTTCACCCTTAGGTTTGCGATACAACTGGAAAACGTGCAACTCTTCCTTTTTGAATAATTTTAGCGACGTATTACCCATTAACTTGTCGCGCCTAAAGCTTATATCTATTTTAGCCTTATTCGACCTCAACAAATCAGGAGCAATATCTCTTAGCCTTGAAGCTTCATTTGATG
Source organism: Shewanella saliphila (assembly GCF_014648295.1). Taxonomy (GTDB): domain Bacteria; phylum Pseudomonadota; class Gammaproteobacteria; order Enterobacterales; family Shewanellaceae; genus Shewanella; species Shewanella saliphila. The sequence goes on along the minus strand of NZ_BMQV01000026.1, from coordinate 39,904 downwards.
CAGGGTAATAACGCAGCTTATCCCTAACCAACTCTTCCACGGCGACACCATCGATCTCTGTAATAACATCACCTATAGACAGGCCGCTCAGGCGGGACATATCGCTGATATCACGCTTGTTTTCTGTGTAAAAATCCACCACAACAAGCTCACCCTCAACAAACCTTGTGAAAACTGGTGGGTAAAATTCACCTCGCATTTTTTCAACTTCACCGCGACCAGCCCATAAATTAGCATGCGTATCCTTAAGCTCACCCATTAAAGATAGCGCCACTTTTTCATAATCTAACCGATTTTTTGCCCCTAGAAACAATGGAATATATTCAGCGAGAACACTACTCCACTCCTTATCAGTCAAATGCTTATACGGAAAAAAATATTGAACCAAGTTCCAATACCGGTATAAAGCTAATAATCTAAACCCATCATCTGGATACGGCATATTAGAATAAGCTTTTTCATTTGAAAAAATGACCCTCCGCCTGCTGTTTGTGGTTACATAAAAGCTCGCGCCTTGTCTCCGCCCCTCATAAACCGAGTTCAATTTTTTGATTAGTTCTTTTGATAGACCAAATTCATAAAACCATCTATGATCTGGCTTCAGAACAGACTCCTGATTTGTCACTTTACAATCAATACACGGAGTCACCTTACCTAACCGATCGATCCAACCTACCAGACTCTTGTCTCTCTCCTGAACATCCACAACTGAAAGATAATCTGGAAGAAACCTAAACAATTCATAATCCCAGTTATAATCTCCCCCTCCCACATTTGGATGGTGATATTTCAGAAACCCCCACACCCTCCCTAAAAGGTCTAAGTTTATTAGTGTTGCCTCATCCACCCCAGACAAAACCAACATTGAACCAGAATCAAATTCGTCATCCTTATATGCGCGAGGAGTCTCACGTAGTTGAGAACTTGTTAATGGTTTATCGTCTATCAGTATCTGAAGATCATCGAACCAAACTTTCCCATTACCCGATAACACACCACCAACTGTAATCGCAGAGGCATTTTTGAGTTCAACATCCAAACTAATCTCAAAATCCCTCCAATCATTGTCACCGAATAATTTCTGCTCTCGCATATTACTAAAGGCTTGATCAGGGTGAACATTAAGCATCAACCCCACCCATCCATCAGTAATACCCTCAGTTTTCACAGCCCCCCTCAACTTAATGTTTTGCCCCTTCGCTTGGAGCGCCAACCAATAACCAAAGGAGCCAGCGTTAGGTTTACTTCCTTTAAACTCAACCGAAACTGATCGCTGCCCACGTTGAAAAACCTTATCATCAACCGAAAAGCTATACCCAGCCTCCCCTCCAGATACCCTCCACCCACTACTGGGGAACTTATCGTAGGTTTCGAAATCTAGGTCAGGTAAACGAGGCTTAGCCATCCCTCCGAAAGCCGCTAACAAAGAAAGCAACAAAACCATGATACGTATATTTTTTTCCATTTTATTAACGTCCTGAATCCTTTACTTCTTCTTATACTAAAACCATAGTAATCACTTTAAGAGCAGATCAAAAAAACTATATGTTCACCACCCTATCACCAACGGTGCTCAATACACCATTGCTTAACTCGTAAATTGTATCGGCCTTAGAAAGAGTTTCCTGCCTATGGGCGATACACACTCGAGTCATATTTAACCGAGCTACTTGTTCGCTAATGCGACTCTCATTCCCCTTATCGAGGTGGCTTGTCGCCTCATCCATAAAAAGAATACTAGGCTCTCTATAAAGAGCCCTGGCTAACAACACCCTTTGTAACTGGCCACCAGATAAGCAGGACCCCATGTCTCCAACTAAGCTATTATACCCCATAGTCATACACTCAATCTCACCATGAATAGCCGCGTAACTAGCTACCTTTTCTACCTTAAGCAAGTTTGGAGAAGTGTCAAAAAACGTAATATTATCTAACACCGAACCTGCAAAAAGCGTGTCGTTCTGAAGCTCAGCGGAGATCACCTTCCTATAGTTTTTCAACCCTAATTGAGTGATATCTTTACCATCAAACAATATCTTTCCGGAGGTAGGAGGCATTAGCCCGAGCATAATCTTCATCAATGTAGACTTTCCCGAACCTGAAGGACCTGTTATTGCTATCGACTCTCCAGCGCTCACAGTTAGATTCAGGTTTTTCAACAGCATTGGAGAACCCGCGCCGTATTGAAAAGAAACGTCAATTAGTTCTAGACGACCTTCAGGAGGTCTTGTGGTTTATTCAACTGACTCTGGGGCATAAACGAGTTAGTTGTCTTGATTTTAAAATGTTCAAATTTAACTCTGAACTTGAGGACGTTGAAGAAAATAGCGTGAGTCCTGACATGGATGTCAGGCTAGCTTTCGAGGTACAGGATGTACCATCGGAAGCGTTAGCATTTTCGAATAAGGCCAAAGCTGGCTATAAATGAAGTTAAAAGCTGGATCAAACCACGTCGCGAAATTATCGCTTTTCAGATAATTTTGATGTGGCGGCTGGGAGTTCCAAGAGGGAACAGCCGTTGGTTTCCTCTTGGTCTGGTGTGGGCGAAGCGCCACGACGTTAGTGGCCGTAGGCCATGAGTACATAAGTACATAAGTACAAAACGTAAAAACTAACACCTGGATCCCGGCTCAAAAGCATTACCGTGAAGACGATTACACTACCCTGCGTAAGTTAAAAACTTACGGCCTTTGCTATGGTGTGGCGAAGCCCCAAAATATTAGTGGCTGTAGGCCATATGCTAGCGACGATATGAAACAAAAAGCCATAAAAAAACCAGCTAAAGCTGGTTTTTAGAGTTGTGTCATTACAAGGTTAATTAAAGGGCGGCTAGCGCGTCTTTACATAACTGTGTAATACGATCCCATTCTTCATTGTCTACTGCATCTGTTGGTGCAATCCAACTACCGCCAATACAATCTACATTCGGCAAAGCCAAATAGTCTTTGTAAGTGGCTGGGCTGATGCCACCTGTTGGACAAAAACGAATGTCTGCTAGTGGACCAGAGAATGACTTAAGTGCATTCACGCCGCCTGAAGCTTCAGCAGGGAAAAATTTGAAGTGAGTGTAACCTAACTCCATTCCCACCATGATTTCAGAAATACTGGCAATACCAGGGATTAATGGCACAGTGCCCTTTTTAGCCGCTTTTAATAAATCAACCGTGGCGCCAGGGGTAATAATAAACTGCGAACCTGCTGCAACCGCTTGGTTAAGCTGAGCTTCATTTAAAATAGTGCCTGCACCCACAAGGGCTTCAGGTACTTCTTTTGCGATTTTGGCAATGGCTTCAAGTGCACAAGGAGTGCGTAAGGTCACTTCTAATACACTGATCCCGCCAGCAACGAGTGCTTTAGCTAAAGGCACTGCATGTTCTAGCTTGTTTATCACCATAACCGGAACTACTGGGCTACGTTTAAACACTTCTTGTGGTTGAAGTAACCAGTTATTAGGCTCAATCATGTTACCGACTTCCTTATTTTTAATATAATTCATCAATCGCGCTAGTGCTGCGAGCACCTGTTTCTGGGCTGCTTAAGCTGCGACGTAACGCACCAAACAATTCACGACCCATGCCGTACGCTGAATGGTGTGAATCCACAATCCCTGCGGTGCGGTTAGCAAGCGTTTTCTCATCAACTAACAGAGTTAATTCACCTGTAGTGGCATCGATACGAATAACATCGCCATCTTGCACTTTGGCAATTAAGCCACCGTCTAATGCTTCTGGTGTTAAATGAATCGCGGCAGGAACTTTACCTGATGCGCCAGACATACGGCCATCTGTTACCAATGCAACTCTAAAACCTTTATCTTGTAAGGTGCCCAAGAATGGTGTGAGTTTGTGTAGTTCTGGCATGCCATTGGCTTTAGGGCCCTGGCCTTTAACGACAACAACGCAATCACGGTCTAACGAACCAGACTTGAATAACTCGTCAATTTCATTTTGATCGTTAATCACAACCGCTGGCGCTTCAATGACACGATTCCCTGCAGGTACTGCAGAAACCTTAATCACCGCGCGGCCTAAGTTACCTTTAAGTAGGGTTAAACCACCGTTACTTTGAAAAGGCGTATCAAGATGCGTTAATACTTCTTTGTCTAACGATTCAGTGACTCCATCAACCCACTTTAACTCGCCATCGATAATACGAGGCTCTTGGGTATAACGACGTAAACCGTAACCAGCAACAGTATTCACATCTTCATGAATTAAGCCGCCATCAAGCAATTCTTTAACCAATAACGCCATACCGCCAGCAGCATGAAAATGGTTAATATCAGCATGACCATTTGGATAAACACGGGCCAATAATGGTACAGCAGCAGATAAGTCAGAAAAGTCATCCCAGTTAACGATAATGCCAGCTGCACGTGCAATAGCCACAATGTGCATGGTCAAGTTAGTTGAGCCGCCTGTTGCCAGTAATGCAACGATACCGTTAACGACTGATTTTTCATTAACCACTTCACCAATGGGGGTGTATTGCGTGCCCATAGAAGTTAAACGGCACACTTGTTTAGCGGCCATTTTGCTTAACTCATCACGTAAAGGATCATCTGGGTTTACAAACGATGAACCTGGTAACTGTAAGCCCATCACTTCTAACATTAACTGGTTAGAGTTAGCTGTACCGTAGAAGGTACAAGTACCGGCACTGTGGTATGACTTTGATTCAGCTTCTAGTAATGCTGCGCGGTCTACTTTACCTTGGGCAAATTGTTGACGAATACGTGCTTTTTCTTTGTTTGGGATGCCTGATTTCATTGGGCCTGCTGGCACAAATAACATCGGTAAATGACCAAAACTCAATGCGCCAATCAACAAACCAGGTACGATTTTGTCACAAATACCCAGCAGCAATGCACCGTCAAACATGTTGTGCGATAGCCCTACTGCGGTCGACATAGCAATCACTTCGCGGCTAAGTAGACTTAACTCCATACCAGGTTGACCTTGAGTGACACCGTCACACATGGCTGGTACACCTGCTGCAACTTGTGCAACACTGCCCACATCCATACACGCTTGTTTAAGCATGTTCGGGTAGGTTTCATAGGGTTGGTGTGCAGATAACATGTCGTTAAATGCCGTCACAATACCAATGTTAGCCTTGGTCAATTGGCGCAGTGAATCTTTTTCAACTGGCTGGCAGGCTGCAAAACCATGGGCAAGGTTGCCACAGCTTAATGCGCTACGGTGAACGCCTTGAGCTTTAGCATCGTCTAGCGCAGATAAATAGCTTGAACGCGACTGTTGGCTGCGTGCAATAATTCTATCTGTAACGGCTTGTACTACTGAATGCATGGTAAAACTCCTTACGCGCTATAGAACACATCAACGGGCGTTTTACGCTGCGCTAATACGGCTCTAATGGGCATTTGGGTAACATCATCGTTTTCAAGTGCTTGATGATATACAGTTAATTTGGGCTCTCCGACAAGATGCAAATAAATCTGACGACTATTCAAAATGGCATCTTTAGATAAGGTAATTCGAGCATGTGGGGCTGTTGTCGGATTAACAGCAGCACATAAATCTTTGGTGGTCAGTGCATTGTCTAATTCTGCGCTGCACGGAAACCATGAACATGTGTGACCATCGGTACCCATACCAAGCACAACCACATCAAACGGACGTGGAAAATTGGCCAATGACTCGCTGGTCATGTCACAGCCTGCTTCTGGGCTAGCAAACATGTTTTTAAGACCACGAAATTTGGCGCTTGCTGCACGGTTTTGCAATAAATGCTCACGTACTAATCGCTCGTTTGAATCTTGCTCATCTGCATTAACCCAGCGCTCATCGGCTAATGTGATATAAACATCACTCCAGTCAACCAGCTTTTGGCTTAACAGCTTAAATAGCTTAAGTGGTGTTGAACCACCTGAAACCACTAAACTGGCTTTGCCACGAGTATCAACCGCGTCTTGCAATTGCTGTGCAATTTTGTCGGCTAACTTAGCTTCTAAGTCCGCGGGTGTATCAAATGATTTAAATACGGTTTCTTTAATCATGTCTATCCCCTACTCGTCCCAAGAACGACCGTCTTTAGTGATTAACGCCACTGACGCGACAGGTCCCCATGTACCGGCTGGGTATGGCTTTGGCTTTTCGCCGCTTTGTTCCCAAGACTGGATAATTCCGTCAACCCAAGTCCATGCTTGCTCAACTTCGTCACGACGCACGAACAAGGCTTGGTTGCCTAACATGGCTTCGAGTAATAAACGCTCGTATGCATCGGCAATACGTTCGTTTTTAAAAGTATCGGTAAAGCTTAAGTCTAGCTTAGTGGTTTGCAGACGCTGCTTTTGCTCAAGACCTGGCACCTTGTTCATCATCTGGATCTCAACCCCTTCATGAGGCTGTAAACGGATGGTTAACTTGTTAGGTGGCAGATTACGATAGCTGGCACGATATAAGTTGTGTGGTGGGTTTTTAAAATACACCACAATTTCGCTACTCTTGAACGGCATACGCTTACCGCTGCGTAAGTAGAATGGCACGCCAGCCCAACGCCAGTTATCAATATCGACACGTAATGCCACAAAGGTTTCGGTGTTTGAATTAGTGTTTGCGTCGTCTTCTTCTAGGTAACCAGGGACAGGTGAGCCTTTTAAAAAGCCTGCACTGTATTGACCACGAACAGTATTTTCATACACGTTGTCTTGGTTAATTGGGCGCAGTGACTTAAGCACTTTTACTTTTTCATCACGAATGCTGTCAGCGTCAAGATTAACGGGTGGATCCATTGCAACAAGGGTTAACACTTGTAATAAATGGTTTTGGATCATGTCACGCATCTGGCCTGCGCCATCAAAGTAACCCCAACGTCCTTCTATACCCACTTCTTCGGCAACAGTGATTTGGACATGATCGATTGTCCGGTTGTCCCACTTTGATGCAAACAATGAGTTAGCAAAACGTAGCGCTATTAAGTTTTGTACTGTTTCTTTACCTAAGTAATGGTCAATACGGTAAACCTGGTTTTCGTTGAAGAACTCGGCCACTTGATCGTTAATCACATGCGATGATTCTAAATCGGTACCAATGGGTTTTTCGAGTACGACACGAGTATCAGGCTTAATCAAATTTTGCTCGTGTAAACAACGACAGATTGCACCGAAAATTGAAGGCGGCGTTGCGAAGTAGTTCACCATGACGCGTTTACTTGGCTCAAGTAAATCATGGAAGGCTTTGTAACCCTCGGGTTCAGTAAAATTGGTGCCGATATAATGACAACGACTAAGGAAGCGTTCTAGCGTGGTTGGGCAGATTTCATCTTTAACAAAGGTTTTTAATGCTTTAGTGACAATGGCGATGAATTCGTCGTGAGTGAATGCGTCTTTTGCAACCCCAATGACCTTAGTTTCTTTATCGAGTAACTCTGCTTTGTCTAGCTGATATAAAGAAGGTAATAATTTACGCCTAGCTAAGTCACCTTTTGTACCGAAAAGTACGAAGTCACAAGCCTTGGCTCCAATTGATTTGCCCATTGCTGAAAGCTCTCCTGATTATGTGTGTGCGCCATGTTCGAATTCGGTCGATGAATAAAAACACACTTTTGTTGTAATATAACAACAGAATCTAATTTTTGCATCTTTAATTTGCAAATATTGCATCATCTACAACCTAGTCATTCATGGCTAATATCTGGTATGATTTTCAGCCTAAAACGAGGCTTAGGAACCATTTAACCGTGATCTATGTCTTGAAAAATAACAACAGGATCGTGTAAAAGGTAAAAAAATAACTTAAATCACGAAATTCCTGTAAGTTATGGTATAAAACTTACATTCCCTACTCAACTAGCTACTATAAGCGGATGCTTGCATATGAATACCCTAGAAAAGGTTCAAAAAAGCCTTACCCAATTTAGTAAATCGGAACGAAAAGTTGCCGAAGTCATATTAGCCTCACCGCAAACAGCTATACACTCTAGTATCGCGACCTTGGCCAAAATGGCTGATGTGAGTGAACCTACCGTTAACCGCTTTTGTCGTCGACTCGATACCAAGGGTTTCCCTGATTTTAAGTTACATTTAGCTCAAAGTCTTGCTAACGGTACACCTTATGTTAGTCGACATGTTGAAGAAGATGACTCGCCAGATTCATATACAACAAAAATCTTCGAATCTTCAATGGCATCGCTCGATACCGCACGTCAAAGTCTTGATACAGCGGCAATCAATAAAGCCGTTGATGTATTGACCCAAGCCAAAACAATTTCGTTTTTTGGACTGGGGGCTTCTTCTGCTGTTGCCCACGATGCGCAAAATAAGTTCTTCCGTTTTAATGTACCAGTGATTTGTTTCGATGATGTGTTAATGCAACGTATGAGTTGTATTAATTGTAACGAAGGTGACGTTGTGGTGCTTATCTCGCACACAGGTCGCACCAAATCATTAATTGAAATCGCCCGAATTGCCCGTGAAAACGGCGCAGCGGTGATTGGTATTACCGCTCGTAACTCGCCATTGTCACTTGAGTGTACGCTACCTGTCACCATGGAAGTACCTGAAGATACCGACATGTACTTACCTATGGCGTCACGTTTAGCGCAGTTAGTGACAATCGATGTGCTAGCAACAGGCTTTACATTACGCCGAGGCCCACGTTTTCGTGACAACCTAAAACGCGTAAAAGAAGTGCTAAAAGAATCTCGTATCAACAAAGATTTGACCATTTAAGCGCTAAAGGTACGTAAAAGCTGTTAAATTATTACACTTAGACGATGTATTTGATCTTCACATTTAACCGCAAAAAATGAGTTTAAAAATCAATGAAAGCCTGCTGGATAACCCCAGCAGGCTTTTTTTATTGTAGAAATCACTTATCTGTCACATAAATTACACACTAAAAAACGTGTTTTTGTTTGTAACTTTACTACATTAATTAAGAATGTCTGTTAATATATATGCATCATTTAAGTACTAAGATTACTAAGCTACTTTAATAACCAAATTCTATTTAACAAAAATCTTTCTTTTCATTTTAACGGAGTATCTCATGTTCCGCAGAACTAAAATCGTTACAACACTTGGGCCAGCAACTGACCGCGATGATAATTTACGTAAAATTATCGCAGCAGGAGCTAACGTTGTTAGACTTAACTTCTCACATGGTTCACCAGAAGATCATTTAAAACGTGCTACAGATGCACGTAACATCGCGAAAGAGTTGGGTAAGCATGTTGCCATTTTAGGTGACTTACAAGGCCCTAAAATTCGTGTTTCTACATTTAAAGATAACAAAAAAATCATGCTTAACTTAGGTGACGCATTCATCCTTGACGCTGAACTAGCAAAAGGTGAAGGCGATGAAAGCCAAGTGGGTATTGATTACAAGCAATTACCAGATGATGTGGTGATTGGTGATATCTTAATGCTTGATGATGGTCGTGTTCAATTACGTGTAGAACGTGTTGAAGGCCGTAAAGTGTTTACCACTGTGACTGTTGCGGGTCCTTTGTCTAATAACAAAGGTATCAACAAAAAAGGCGGCGGCTTAACCGCTCCTGCGTTAACAGAAAAAGACATGGCAGACATTAAAACGGCTGCAATGATTGATGTTGATTACCTAGCAGTATCATTCCCACGTACAGGTGCTGATTTAGACCTTGCACGTAAGCTTGCTGTAGAAGCAGGTAGCAACGCATTAATCGTCGCTAAAGTTGAACGTGCTGAAGCCGTTGAAACAGACGAAGCAATGGATGATGTGATTAAAGCATCAGACGTTGTGATGGTTGCTCGTGGTGACTTAGGTGTTGAAATTGGTGATGCTGCCCTAGTTGCAGTGCAAAAGCGTTTAATTCAACGTTCACGCCAGTTAAACAAAGCGGTGATCACTGCGACCCAAATGATGGAGTCAATGATCACTAGCCCAATGCCAACTCGCGCTGAAGTAATGGACGTGGCTAACGCTGTATTAGACGGCACTGATGCGGTAATGCTGTCAGCAGAAACTGCTGCAGGTGACTTCCCAGAAGAAACCGTCATGGCGATGGCAAACGTATGTTTAGGTGCAGAATCACACCCTAGTGTGAAAGTGTCTAAACACCGTATGGATCAAAGCTTCTCTTCTGTTGAGGAAACCATTGCGTTATCGACTATGTATGCCGCTAACCACTTAGCTGGTGTAAAAGCGATTATCTCGTTAACTGAATCTGGCGCGACAGCTAAATTAATGTCACGTATCAGCTCTAGCTTACCGATTTTTGCTCTATCACGTCACCAAAAGACTTTAGCCAGCATGGCGCTTTACCGTGGTGTGCAACCTATTAAGTTTGACTCAACAGCATACCCAGCTGATGAGCTAGCTAAAGAAGCGCTAAACTGCATGGTTGAAGCGGGTTACTTAGCCAGCGGCGACATGGTACTGATGACGAAAGGCGACGCGATGGAAACCATCGGCGGCACCAACACTTGTAAAGTACTTGTTGTAGCTTAATAAACCCATTACGAGCCACACAGAGCGTTTAATCGCGAGTCTGTGGGTCTAAAAACAAAGCCAACCTCGCGGTTGGCTTTTTTATTGCCCTTAATCAATGGACGTTAGTCTCTGCCGTTAGCTTCTGTCGTCATCCAGTAACGTACCCAAGCTGTTTATCAAAACAGTCAACTTGCATTGCACATTCGGCAACCTCTGTCACTCGGTTCATCGCCCTCGCCTAATCAATATGACTCAATAGCCGCCGTTAATCACTTCAGTGAAGAATATAAACCATTAATAAAATGTTATACCATTTCCATTAATTATGTGACCAATCAGAGTCACTCAGATTGTTCAGTTTGAGGCGCATTGTTGAAATAATGGTTATTCCCTTCTAAGACAATGCAACAAAGAAATGAACGGTCTGAGTGTCTCCTGCAAGGCGGGTTTCTGTGCCTTCTATGCTGCTTAATAGCATTTTGACGTACGACTGCATGGATGCAGAAGGTAGAGCAACGCAGGAGCAGTTGCCGACGACTGCATGGATGCAGGAGGTAGAGCAACGCAGGAGCAGTTGCCGACGACTGCATGGATGCAGGAGGTAGAGCAACGCAGGAGCAGTTGCCGACGACTGCATGGATGCAGGAGGTAGAGCAACGCAGGAGCAGTTGCCGAGAGCAACTATGTCTTCAATCCTATTACTTGCCTAGAAGGCACAGAATTCCCGCTGAATGACCAGATAATTAGTGGAATTGGTATTAATGCCGTGTTTTATGATCCACCGGATAGCGGCAATAAAAAAGCCCCGACTGAGTCAGGGCTTAATGTTTACCACACGATGTTACATCATTTACAGCTTTTCAAAATCATTGACGTTGATTGCTGCCAAGCGTAACTCATCTGCTTCTAGTAGTTGCTGATGTTCAGCTTGGGTAATGATGTCTTTTTCAAGCGCAACATCAAACAGCTCAAGCATGGGTAACTTAGACTTTAAGTGACCACTGCGTTGTGCTTTTTTCAGTTTTTTATACAGATCTTTAGCGGCATATTTTGCTAAGAATGCATTTTCAACTTCCGCAATACCGCTAGTGTCACCCTCAAACTCGCCGCACAAGAACGTAATTCGATTACGAGCAGGCCCAGGTTTAAGCATGCCTTTACACACATCAACGGCAGACTTGTCGCTTGGTGCATTAAAGTGATTACCCAGTGGGAAAATCAACACACGTAATAATACTCCAGCAATTTTACTTGGGAAGTTACGAATAGCATCTTCTAGTGCTTTTGCTGCTAAGTGTAAACGCTCAGTCATAGCGTAATGCACTGCCGGTAAATCATCTTGTTGACGGCCATTGTCTTCAAACAATTTCAATGTCGCTGAAGCAAGATACAATTGGCTTAATACATCACCCATACGTGCAGAAATCATTTCTTTACGCTTAAGGTCGCCGCCCATAATCAACATCGATAGGTCAGTCATAATCGCAAGTGCAGACGAAATACGCGTCATGTCACGGTAATATTGCTGAGTGGGTCCGCTAACTGGCGCACTAGCAAAACGACTGCCGGTTAACGCACTGCCCAATGAACGTAGAGCATTACCAATGGCATATCCCATATGGCCCAGCAGTAATGAATCGAAACGATCGAGTGCCGATGTTTCATCTTCCATCGCGGCGGCTTCCATTTCTGCCAATACATACGGATGGCAACGCGTTGCACCTTGACCAAAAATCATCAATGAACGGGTTAGAATGTTTGCACCCTCAACCGTAATCGAGATTGGGTTAGCCATAAATGCATGACCTAAATAGTTTTTAGGCCCTAATTGAATCCCCTTACCAGACTGAATATCCATTGCATCTTCAAGCACATCACGGCCTAACTCGGTCATGTGGTACTTAGCAATTGCAGTCACAACTGAAGGCTTCACTTTTAAATCGATACCTTGAGTGGTTAAACGACGTGCGGCTTCAAGCTGATAAGTATTGGCAATAATACGTGCCATGGCTTCTTGCACGCCTTCAAAATTACCAATAGGCATACCAAACTGCTGACGAACATAGCTGTAAGCTGTGGTGGTTTTAGTCGACACATGGCCAGATGCTGTAGCAAGTGCTGGTAATGAAATACCGCGTCCCGCTGACAAACATTCAACCAGCATACGCCAGCCTTTACCGGCATATTGAGGGCCACCAATAATCCAGTCTAACGGGATAAACACATCTTCACCGCTAGTAGTACCGTTCATAAACGCCATCATTAATGGGTTATGACGACGGCCAATTTCTACGCCTTCGTGATCGGTTGGGATTAATGCACAGGTAATGCCTAAATTTTTAACATCACCTAATAAACCATCAGGGTCGCGCATTTGGAACGCTAAGCCTAATACCGTCGCAACAGGTGCAAGGGTAATATAACGTTTGTTCCACGTTAGGCTTAAACCTAATGTTTCTTCACCTTCAAACTCACGACGACACACAATACCCAAATCAGGGATTGCGCCTGCATCACTGCCCGCTTCAGGACCCGTTAATGCAAAACATGGAATGTCTTTACCCACAGCAAGAGACGGTAACCAACGCTCTTTTTGCTCTTGAGTACCATAATGAGTTAATAACTCACCAGGGCCTAAAGAGTTAGGCACCATTACCGTTACTGCTGCACTGACACTGCGCGTGGCAATTTTAGCAACGATGGTTGAGTTGGCATAAGCAGAAAACTCGCGGCCACCGTATTTTTTAGGAATGATTAAGGCAAAGAAGCCTTGTTCTTTAAAGTATTGCCACAACTCTGGCGGCAAATCTTTGCGATTATGAACAATGTCAAAATCATCGATCATGGTTAAGGCTGTTTGAACTTGATTATCGATAAAGTCTTGTTCTTCAGCTGTTAATGTTGGTTTGCCGTAACCGTGTAAGGTATTCCAGTTTGGTTTACCGCGGAAAAGCTCACCTTCCCACCACACATCGCCCGCTTCCATTGCTTCTTTCTCGGTAGTCGACAAAGGCGGCAATACTTTTTTGAAGAACGTAAACACAGGACGCGTAATAAACTGCATCCTGATGTTACGTACACCAAAGAGGACAATGATTACGATAAGTAACAGTATGACGATACTCATTTTATACCTTCTTAATTGTTTAGCACAGGGACAGCCACACCGGCCGCCATATATGGAATAACTTTACGAATAATTGCTTCAGTGTTGTTGTGCTCACCATAATCGGCTGCTGCAATTTCATTTAACGCGTCTGCTGAAGCCATGGTGAATACGATAGTCCCCAGGGTGAAATGCAAACGCCAAAACATTTCTGCTGGCGGAATATGCGGTGCACTTGCGACAACCGCTTTCACGAATGTGGCTAAGTGTTCACCATAATGCGTGGTAATAAACCAGCGTAAATGGCCCTGGCTTTCAATGTAGCCTCGACCTAACAACTGTAAAAAGATGATTGTGCCGCCATTACGCACTTTATTCAGTTCTAATAACGGTTTAATTAAAGCAGAAAATATTTCGTTTAGTGATGCATCTTCAGGTGCATTGTGTAAACGTTTAATCTCTATAGCAGCGCTTGGCATAAACACATCTAAGTATCTTGCTAATACTGCACGGATTAATTCTTTTTTCGAACCAAAATGGTAATTGACTGACGCTAAATTCACTTCAGCTTTACTGGTGATCAGTCGTAACGAAGTTTCAGAAAAACCTCTCTCAGCAAACAACTTTTCAGCTGCATCGAGTATTCTTGTTTTTGTATCAGTACGGCTTGCCATCCCATGACCCAAGTTAATTTAAACACCCGTTTAAATTAATCATTGAGCGCACAGATGTCAATCGAAATTGTTGGATTTTTTGTGTTGAGTAAAGAAGATAAACTGCAATAACTGCAACAAATTGGTCACTATTATGCAATGTTGATCATTTTTGGGTAAACTAACGTCGATAAGAAAAACAAGGATGCCAATAAATGAACTTCCCTTTAAAACAACCGTCTCAAATTGCACTCATCGTGTCACTCGTGTTAGGTCTGAGTGCCTGTAATGACACTCAAGAATCTGTTAACACGTCAGCAGCAGATCAACCGCAAGTAACAAGTGAACCAAAAATTGACAGTGCGGCAGCGATTACCTTTATTAATCAAGCTGAAGCCGATTTAGCTGCGTTATCTGTTGAAGCCAATCGCGCGGAGTGGATTTACTCAAATTTCATTACTGATGATACCGCAGCATTGTCTGCCGCCATGGGCGAAAAAATTACCTCAACATCTGTGCGTTATGCTACTGAAGCGGCAAAATATGCTGATGTCGCACTCGATGCGGTTAACAGCAGAAAACTCAATAGCCTTCGCAGTAGCCTGGTATTACCTGCTCCGCTAGACCCTGCCAAAAACGCAGAGTTAGCCAGTATTGCTTCAGAGTTAAACGGTTTATACGGCAAAGGTAAGTATTGCTTTGCTGATGGTCGCTGTTTAACTCAACCTGAATTATCTAATTTAATGGCTGAGTCGAAAGACCCTGCGGTGTTGCTTGAAGCATGGCAAGGTTGGCGCGAAATCGCCAAGCCAATGCGACCTTTGTTTGAACGCGAAGTTGAACTCGCCAACGAAGGTGCTAAAGATCTGGGTTACGCTGACTTATCTGAACTTTGGCGTAGCCAATATGACATGAAGCCTGACGAGTTTTCTGCAGAACTGGACCGTTTATGGGATCAAATCAAACCACTGTATGACTCATTGCACTGTTATGTACGTGGTGAATTGAACGAACAATACGGTGATGACGTTGCACCTAAAACAGGCCCTATTCCAGCTCATTTACTTGGTAATATGTGGGCACAACAATGGGGCACCATATATAACAGTGTTGCGCCGGAAAATGCCGACCCGGGTTATAACGTCACTGAGTTATTGGCCAAAAATGGCTATGACGAAATCAAAATGGTGGAACAAGCTGAAGGCTTTTTCACTTCATTAGGATTTGACGCGCTACCAGAAAGCTTTTGGCGTCGTTCATTGTTTGTTCAACCGCAAGACCGCGATGTGGTATGCCACGCATCAGCATGGGATTTGGACAACCTCGATGATATTCGCATAAAAATGTGTATTCAAAAAAGCGCTGAAGACTTTACCGTCATTCACCATGAGTTAGGGCATAACTTCTATCAACGCGCTTATAAAAATCAGCCGTTTATCTTTAAAAACTCGGCCAATGATGGTTTCCACGAAGCCATTGGTGACACCATTGCATTGTCAATTACGCCTAAGTATTTACAACAAATTGGCTTGTTAGACACAGTACCTGACGCCTCTAAAGACATTGGTTTACTCTTACGTCAAGCTCTAGATAAAATTGCATTTATGCCGTTTGGCTTAATGATTGACCAATGGCGTTGGCAGGTGTTTAACGGCACGATTAAGCCAGAGCAGTACAACCAAGCCTGGTGGGATTTACGTGAAAAATACCAAGGCGTAAAAGCCCCTATTGCGCGCACTGAAGCTGATTTTGACCCGGGCGCTAAATACCATGTACCAGGAAATGTACCGTACACACGTTACTTTTTAGCCCATGTATTGCAGTTCCAATTCCACAAAGCTTTGTGTGACATTGCTGGCGACACAGGCCCTGTTCACCGTTGCAGTATTTACGGCAACGAAGCCGCTGGTACTAAGTTGAATGAAATGCTTGAAATGGGTGCGAGCCAACCCTGGCCAGAAGCCCTTAATGTTGTCACAGGCACTAAGCAAATGGACGCCAAAGCAGTATTAGATTACTTTGCGCCATTACAAGTGTGGCTTGATGAGCAAAACAACGAGGCTAACCGTCAATGCGGTTGGTAACAGCTTCATTGTTATGAGCTATCAATAAAAATGGGCGCTGATTAAGCGCCCATTTTTTATCGAAAGCCACTGCCTTTTCGATTCAACTCACTGTTTTCAAGTTTCTTTTGTTGGGACTTCTTCAACATCACAAATACAGCCCCCACACCGCCTTGATTGCGTGTAGCAGAGTGATAAGCCGTCACAGGTTCAATTTGTTGTAGCCAGTGACACACGGCTGATTTCATCAGTGCTGGATACGGTTTACTTTTATAACCTTTGCCATGAATGATTAACACATTGCGCTCACCACGTTCATAGGCACTCAATAGGCAATTAATCATGCTGTCGCGCGCCTGATGCAGCCGATATTCATGGAGATCTAACACCGTTTTAATCGGGTACTTGCCCAACCTTAATTGTTTAAATACTTCGTCTTGAATACCGTCGATTTTATAACTGACCATTTCATCTGGCTGCAAAGGATGAATCAAATGCGGATCAGTCGGTAATAACTGTAACAATTCGTGTTGCTCGGCGGCGGCTCGCTTTGCCAATTGAGCCTCTGTTACACTAACTGGGTTTGACCATGTCTGCGCAGCGATGCTTTGACGCTCTGACTTTAAGGGGGTGACGTCTGCCATTTCTTGTAAAAATAAATCATCTTCTTTTAACGACATGGTTTACCTCCTACATACTTTGTAAAGATTATGCGCTTTGGCAAAATCATTGAATAATTTATAGTGATGAAAACGGTAACGCATTACTGTAGTTTGTTTTACCTATTATAAAAAAGAGAAACACTCATTGAAGAAAATATTGATCCGTTTGAATACACTAAGAATTACTGGGGCTTTACTGGCCTTAGGGTTATGCATTACCACGTTAAACTCTGTCGCGGCAGATGCTGTATCGAATAAGACCCTGAACGCTAATTTTACCCAATTAGCCGATGCATTTGAACATTTAGATCTTTCTAGCATAGAACAAATTTATACTGAAGATGCGGTATATATTTCAGAAACCCAAGATAAAGGTATTATTCACGGTAAAGCGAATATTGTCAGTTTGTATACGCGTTTTTTTGACAAAATTAAACGCAAGCAAGCCAAACTAGAAGTCGACTTTAGGGTTGTTGTGCGTCATATAGATAAAAATACCGCAACCGACATAGGCTATTATTTAGTGCGTTTTCACCCGGGTGCAGATTCAGGCGAGCCGGTGAGTGAGTTTGCAGGTAAGTTTGTGACCATTTTTGCAAAAGACAGTGATGGCCAATGGCGTATTAGCGTTGACTCAAACACTCACGCAACCGCAAAATTTTATTATGATGCTAAACCTGTTCCTAATCTCTACTACGGTCGCCAATTTATCAACTCGCCCAACACCGAGACGAGTACAAAGCCATAATGACAACACAGATTACCCCTGCTGATTTATGCCCGTGTGGCAGCCAGCAATCTTACCAACAATGTTGCTTGCCTTTGCATGTAAACCAATTGGTTGCTCAATCTCCGGAGCAGCTGATGCGTTCGCGCTATTGTGCCTTTGTGGTGGCTCAATTTGATTATTTGCTAGTGACGCACCATCCAGATTACCGCCAAGGCTTAACCATTGAACAGTTAGCTCAAAGCAATACCCATTGGTTGGGTTTGCAAGTGATAAGCACGAAACAGTTAGCCACTACTGGCGAAGTGACCTTTAAAGCCTGGTATATCGAAGACAAGCAGATAGACGCCATATACGAGCAGTCTAGTTTTGTTTTGCAGCAAGGACGTTGGTTTTATACTGAGGGCAAACAAATGCACACGAAATTACCCGAAAGAAATGAACCGTGCATTTGTCATAGTGGTAAAAAGTTTAAACAATGCTGTGCCAAGTTAACCCATTAATGCTCGATGGGTACCCAGGTAGCATGGTGCTCAATAAATTGCGCAAATTCGTTAACACGAATAGCCGGACTGTATAAATACCCTTGAGCATGATGACAGGCACTTGAGCTTAAAAACGCTTCTTGCTCTTTGGTTTCAACCCCTTCTGCGGTCAGCGAAATATTCAATGCATTGGCCATCGCTATAATGGCGCTGACAATTTCACGGCTTTCACGGCTCGATGAAATATCCATAATAAACGAACGATCGATTTTTAACTTTGAAATGGGAAATTGTTTCAAGTATTTCATTGAACTATAACCCGTACCGAAGTCATCGATCGCCAATCCCACACCCAGTTCAGCTAATTCATGACACAAATTAATGGCATAGCGAATGTCACCCATTAACTCGGTTTCGGTGATTTCAAGCACCAAGGTTTTTGGCTTGATACGATAACGAGTCACTAAACGCCACACTTGCTCATATAAATTGCCACTAAAAAACTGTCTCGCTGACACGTTTACGTGCATCGCAATATTAACGTCTTTGTGTTGCCATAAATTAAGTTGCTTACATGCCGACTCTAGTACCCATTCACCGATTGGATTTATCATGCCCGTTTGCTCGGCAATTTCAATAAATGCACCAGGATAAAGCACGCCTTTTTTAGGATGATGCCAACGGATTAACGCCTCTGCACCTATGTATTGATTGGTTTTTAAATCCATTAACGGTTGATAATACAGCTCAAACTCACGCCCGCGGATTGCTTGATGTAAATCGCGTTCAATCTCTGCGTTAGTGGTAAATTCACTCAATAAATCTGCATTGAAGAACTGGTAATGCATTTCTGACTTATTTTTAGCGTGTTGTAAGGTAATATCGGCACAGGATAAAGGCGTAAATAATCCCGCCACCGATTTAATATCAACCACGGCAAGTGCTGTTTTCGGCTCAATTTTCTCACGTGATATCACCGATGGCGCAGCAAGGTTTAAATATAAACGTTTAATCACTTGCTCAAAATCAGATAGTGCCTGAGGATTATCATCTTCGCTTTCAGGTAATAAAATGGCAAATTCGTCGCTACCAATTCGTGCCACATCGATGGCATTGGCGGCGCTGGCAAAATGTTTTAAGCGACGGGCAATTTCAACCAACAACGCATCACCCTGCTCATGGCCGTGGGTATCGTTAAACCGTTTAAAGCTCAGTAAATCAATGAGTATTAACGTGCCATCAACGGCACGCTCTAATTGCGGAATAAAATAACTGCGGTTATGTAAACCGGTAAGATTACAATGCCAGGCCAAGCGCTCTAACTCTGCTTTATGCAAGTATTCCGCTGAATTGTCGTAGCTTGATACCAACGCATAGTGTTTACCAAGCTCAGTCACAAAAGGAGAAAAGTGATAATTCATCCAATAATCACTGCCATCGGCACGTTTTAGCTTTAAGTTACCCTTAACCACTTCATTATTGCGTATTTGGCTAATAATGCTGCTGTATAGCAGCTGGTTACTTTTGAATATATCGAGATTTTTCGCACTGTGATGTTCAATGGTATTTCTGGGTGATCCGGTCATTTTTTCATGGGCACCATTCACATACTCAACAATCCCAGTATCGGTATTGATTAGCATCACGACATGCTCAGATTGCTCTGTTGCATTACGTAATAAATATATTTGCTCATTACTGTCATAGGTGTGGCGCGTCGCCAATGTCAGCGCAAGTTGGTCAGCACATTGAATTGCAAATTGAATCGCTGATTTGAGCCATTTGGTGTCTTCACAATGCTCAATCGATAATACACCTTCAATATGGCCATTAATACGAATAGCCACATCAACACTGGTGATAATTCCATGTTGTTGGTAGTAATCTGAAAATTGATTGATAAGTAATTGCTGCTGTGGTTCGCTTGATAAAATATATCGGTGAGAACGTAATTCAGTGAAAAATTGAGGAAGCAGTTTGTCTATTTTGCGTAATGCAGGGGTGTGGTTTAATGACGGTGCTATTTGGCTGGCAACAAGGTTGTGTGAACACACAAAGTGGTCATTGGGATTTACCTCGGCCGTGTCAGTGTCAGTGTCAGTGGTCAGTAACCAAACCGACACAAAAGACGCGTCAAAGTGTTCCTGCAGCAATTGACATACCAATGCTGAAGTCTGCGAAAAATCACCTTGTTGTTTAGCACTGGAATTTACAATTAATTCCAATAAGTGCTGTTTCTCTTGTTGATTCATTTAAATCCCGAAACATGGCTTCTTTACTGATTTATCTGATTGTTAATCATTTAAAATGATTTTTATTCTTAATGGGTTATAAAACATACCAGATAAATAACAGTAAACTATGGGAGCGAAATCCGCATCAAGGCACCGATACCACTATAAATAAGTTATAGCTACTATACCTTTGTTTAATTAACGGCAGATTACACTTGTTATCCACAAACAGCAATCCATTTTGTCGTGACTTATTCCTTTTCGCTTGCGTCAGAAAAGCATAAAACATTATATACAATAGCTATTTAGCTTATATGCTTAACTAAACAAACCCACTGATTTTGTGTTTTTACAGTGCGTGTTCTAATTGAAAAATCATTTTTTCTACACTAAAAGCAAACTGCAATGACAGCGTAACGCTATCTGCTTGCTGCTCAATATTAGCTTTAGTGTCGCTAAAGCGTTCGAGTGCGGCTTGCTGCAATGCTTGCGCTTGTGCTAATGCATTGTCACCATTAAGGTTAACTTGTAATAAGGTGTCATCAGCTTCTACTACCGCGCCAATATCAACGTAGCTTCCGCAGTCGGTGCAACTATCATTAACAGAATCAGATTGTTGCTGTTTAATTTGTTTAATCATTTTGTCACCTCGGGTGCATGGTTTAATGCACACATGCTAACGTAAACTTTACGAACATTTATTTGCCAAGCTCACAAATAAGTAAAAAAAAGACTTGTTTGTTAAACATATTGCTGGGCAATGGTTTGGCTTATTTTACGCTGTGTCGCTAATTGATCAATGAAGTGCATGTCTTCAATCACAGTATGTTGTTGGTAACTGTTCAATGCTTTGCGTTTAGTTAACTCATCACAGTTGCTTAATACTTCGACCATGGTATCGGGTTGCGGCCCTCTTATCACAATGGCTTCTGGCGTTAATGCTTGTTGTAATTGAAATTGACGAGCACCCTGCTGTTGAAATAGCGGCGCGTTATCGGTGACGTGAATATCGCTTGAAACATCAGCAACTAGAGGTTGTGCTGGAGGCAATGAAAACTGTTTGCGTAATTTTTGATCTACATTAAGATCCTTGTCTAACTGAAATTGAGCCATGTCACGGGCATCTGCCGATAACATAGCCAATAGTAAACCAAATTCACCACGACGATTTTGTTCAACCGCCCCGTTTAATCGGCTGCCTATTTGTAACTCATTGACTAATGTTGACTCAATTTGCATATAAAAACATCACTACTCTTGTGCATTGATATTTTATCGACCAAATAAATCAAAACTTTAGAATTTTTTTCAATTTTAGGCTTTACATACAAAGGGTTTGTGAATACTATGGCGGCCGCAATTGAGGAGGGGTTCCCGAGTGGCCAAAGGGATCAGACTGTAAATCTGACGGCTCAGCCTTCGAAGGTTCGAATCCTTCTCCCTCCACCATTTGCGTTGTTATAAGATGTACCCGTTTTAGCGATTTCGATGACTAAAACAAAAGCGTTAAAGTGTAAAAAGAAAGTAAGTAGTAAAGAAAACGTGTGGAGGGGTTCCCGAGTGGCCAAAGGGATCAGACTGTAAATCTGACGGCTCAGCCTTCGAAGGTTCGAATCCTTCTCCCTCCACCATCTTTTCTTTGTTATCTTCTTTCGCAGTGGAGGGGTTCCCGAGTGGCCAAAGGGATCAGACTGTAAATCTGACGGCTCAGCCTTCGAAGGTTCGAATCCTTCTCCCTCCACCATTTTACATCTTGCGTTCTCTTCGTTTAATTCTCCTACATTTAATCCTCCTGTTTTTTTGTTATTCATTTATTTTTGTTCATTATCTTCTGATTTAATTCAAAATAATCTTCAACTCTCCTGTTAAAAAATTATCACTTTTTTTCGTTATTCATATTGGTTAATATCTATGCCCATTTGTAATAACGAGTAATATCATGCCGACAACTTGGGTCAATCAGGCCATCGCAAAAATTGAAGCAGATTACCAACGTTCTGCTGATACGCATTTAATCAAATTAGATTTGCCTCAATTAACCGGCATAGATATTTATTTAAAAGACGAAAGCACCCACCCCACTGGCAGTTTGAAACACCGTTTAGCCCGTTCTTTGTTTTTATACGCATTATGTAATGGTTGGATAAAACAAGGCACACCAATCATAGAGTCATCGTCTGGCAGCACCGCGGTGTCAGAAGCGTATTTTGCGCGCTTATTGGGGCTACCTTTTATTGCGGTGATGCCAAAAACCACGGCAAAAAAGAAGATTCAACAAATCGAATTTTATGGTGGCCAATGTCATTTTGTTGATAACGGCAGCCAAATGTATGCTGAGTCAGAACGTTTAGCACAAGAATTAAATGGCCATTATATTGACCAGTTTACTTATGCTGAGCGTGCAACTGACTGGCGTGGTAATAACAACATTGCCGATTCTATTTTTAATCAAATGGAAAAAGAACCGCATCCAATCCCAAGTTGGATTGTGATGAGCCCAGGTACAGGAGGCACCAGTGCGACTATTGGTCGTTATATTCGCTATCAACAGCAAACGACTCAATTATGTGTTGTCGACCCTGAAAACTCAGTGTTTTATGATTACTTTACCAGTGGCGATGCCAATATTGTCAGTGATAAAAACAGCAAAATTGAAGGGATTGGTAGACCAAGAGTAGAACCTTCTTTTATTGCCGGTGTGATAGATGAGATGTTGCAAATACCTGATGCGGCTTCTGTTGCGACTATTTTATGGTTAGAACAACTGATTGGTCGTAAAACGGGCGCGTCGACCGGGACTAACTTATACGGTGCACTATTATTGGCGACTCAAATGCGTCAAGCAGGCCAGACAGGGTCTATTGTGACCTTAATATGTGATGCGGGTGAGCGTTATTTAGATACTTATTACAATCCGCAATGGATTGACGTCAATATAGGCTGCTTTGAGCATTATCGACAAAAACTGCAGCAATTTAATGATAGTGGTTTGTTGCTTTAATAGATTAAGTCACCTCAGCTCGGGTTAAATACAACAATGCCGCAGATTATCCGCGGCATTGCTTTATCAATTTACAAGCAGTATCAATTGATGACACGAGCTTAAGTGGAATTGATATTAATCAATATTCAAATATTTGTGGGTCTGAATAGACAAACGCCAGTTACGAGCAATACAGACTTTCATCGCCAACTCTGTTGCGCGTTCTTTTTGACTAATGGGTTGTAAACAAATCGTTTTACCCGTTAGGTCAATGCCATTAAGCAGTGCATCTAATTCATCGACATGTTTTTCAGTGGCCACTGGGTGTTTAATTTCGTTGGCGCGCACTAAGGCTTGCTCAAGGACTTTATAACCGCCTTTCATATTCACTTTAGGCGACACCGTCACCCAAACCGAGTCATGACATTTAACCTCAAAAGTGCCACTGGTCTCAATTTGCACTTGATACCCAGCTGCAATAAAGTCACTGGTCATTTCGGTTAAATCATATAAACACGGCTCTCCACCGGTTAATACAATATGTTTTGCCGTAAAGCCTTTGTCTTTAAAAGCTTGAATTAAGCTGCTGCCAGTATGATCGGCCCAGCGACCAATGGTGCCGTCAACTTGAATAACTTGCTCTGCAGTGACTTTATTTTCAGGTAATACATCCCAGGTTTGTTTAGTATCACACCAGGCGCATCCAACCGGACACCCTTGTAAACGAACAAAAAGTGCTGGTACGCCAGTAAAGCTGCCCTCACCTTGTATTGTTTCAAATACTTCGTTAACTGGATATTTCATGTTTTACCTTACTTTTTTTACGCCCAGCCAAGCACCAGACAAACAACAGGCCGGCATTTATAGAGTATTTTACTTCCAGCTGCAAGTATTTACGCCGCTCGCTTTGCACTTAAGCTGACGTTAGGTAAAATATCATTTTGATTTTTTCTGAACGGCTTAGGTCATTATCTTGAGTCAACTTTCAGAACGTTAATGAGTATCCCCATGTCAGATTCATCAGTAAAAAACACCACTAAAGCGCTTGTTGTATTCAGTGGCGGCCAAGATTCTACCACCTGCCTTATTCAAGCTTTGTCGCAATATGATGAAGTTCATGGGATTACCTTTGATTACGGGCAACGCCATCGCCAAGAAATAGAAGTAGCCAAAGCGTTAGCCGTTGAACTGAAATTAGCCAGTCATAAGGTTATGGACACAACCTTACTTAACGAACTGGCGATATCTGCATTAACCCGCGATGCTATCCCGGTATCGCATGAGTTAATGAACAATGGTTTACCTAACACGTTTGTACCAGGACGAAACATTCTGTTTCTCACTTTAGCCGGTATTTATGCTTATCAACTTGGCTGCGATGCCATTATTACTGGCGTGTGTGAGACTGATTTTTCGGGCTACCCAGATTGTCGTAATGAGTTTATTCAGTCTATGCAGCAATCGCTTGCTCTCGGAATGGATAAACCACTGAAGATCATCACCCCTTTAATGTGGCTCAATAAAGCTGAAACCTGGGCATTGGCAGACAAATATCAACAACTCGCCCTAGTGCAACAACAAACCTTAACTTGTTATAACGGGATTGTCGGTGCAGGTTGCGGTGATTGCCCTGCTTGTTTGTTACGCCAACGCGGTTTAGATGATTACTTACAAAACCAGGCATCGGTGATGGCATCTCTCAATCAAAAAATGGCAACAAACTAAGTTGCGGATCCGCTAAACAGATATGGTTTTATTACTAAAAAGTGATAAAACCGTCTTTTTAAGCTAATTTGACTATACTGAACAATAGATGCAACAAAACACAAAAATGATGTTTAGAGGTAATTTTGGCCAAAAATTATAATGCTGTTGGACCCTATCATTTTTTGGTGATGATCAGTGTAGTCTGTATCGCCCTGTTTGCTGCTGACATTCCAACACCTGCATTTTTGCCTATCGATCAATATTTCAGCTACCGATATGATGATATTGCCCATGGGCAAGTGTGGCGTTTACTCACGGGTAATCTATTACATACCAATTTGTGGCATTTGCTCATGAATTTAGCGGGGTTTTGGGTCATCGTGTTTTTACACGAAGTGCATTACAAACGTCATCCCGAAAAACTCGTCTTATTGTTTTTATGCCTATGTTTATTAGAAGGCATTGGTTTGTACCTGTTTTACCCCAACCTTAAAGCCTATGTCGGATTAAGCGGTATGCTGCATGGCTTATTTGCTTTTGGCGCCATGATGGACATTCGTAAAGGTTATATGTCTGGTTATTTGTTGCTTATTGGAGTGATAGCCAAAGTGGCTTATGAGCAATACTTTGGCGCATCGACAAGTATCACTGAATTAATCGCGGCTAGAGTCGCTACCGAATCACATTTGGTGGGGCTTATTTGTGGTTTATTGTGTGCGGTATGTTGGTCAGTGATTGCCAATCGCTTCAAATACAATAAATTGTCTTAACTACCAACCTCGTAATGTCTAGATTACTACTCAGTTGATTGTGATAGCACTTGTTGCTTATCAATGGCGGGTGTTGACGGTTCTGTTTGCTGTGCGTTTTCAACCAGCTTGTTGTATTGCTCTTCGGTAATTAAATAACTCTTTAATACTGGCAAAGGCTTGGGCGCGGTTTGCTCAAGTGGAATGTCGTTTAATCCGCTAATATCCACCCGTCCAAAAATCAGTGCCATCGCAACCACTAACACATGAATCATCAATACCAGCAGCCAACTATGGTCACTTACGAGTTTGCTTACTTTGCCTTGCAAGCTTTTATTATTTTCGGTTTCAACGTCAATTAAAAGTGGCTCATTATTGTTAGGGGAAGCCGCAATTGCACCTGAAAACTGTAACTGAATCTCATTAGCCACCTGTTGTTGATGTTGCTGTAAAAGCGTGTCGTGAGTGTCATCTTTAGTGTCAACAAACGGGGTCATTGCTGGGTCAAAATCAATATGTCCGCTGTCTGTTGCAGAGTGCATACACGGCTCAGTGGGTGACTTAACGAGAGAATCATCAGAATCACACGATTGAGCGTCATGCTGATGAAGATGATTTTTCGATTGATGTTTATCAGTCATAAAAACGAATAAGCCAAGAATAATTGCCTCAGTATAACGCGATTATGCCGTTTCAATAGCATTAAATCTTACCGTTAAAGTCTCTCTAGTTGTGAATCTTTATTAATCTCATTGCTTCAATACACTGAAAATAAATAACAATTTATTAAACCACAATTTAAGCTTACACGTGTACTCTAAAATGTAGCATTTTAGTATTTAGGCTGATAGACTAACTTCGCTGAAAATCCATACAGCTTAGCAAACAGGATATTATGAACTCTTTAACAGATACATTAACGACGCCTCAAACGGAGACGACAACATCAATATCTGACTATTGTGCTAGAGAAGAATTAGCCAATGCCAGCTCACATGCCTTAGGCGTTTTCGCGGGTATTGTTGGATTGGTATTAATGTTGATCAAAGCGCCTGCACAATTAACGTTTGTACAAACCAGCGGTATTGTGGTGTATGGCTTAAGTATTATCGTGTTGTTTTTGGCTTCGACGTTATATCACTCAAGCCAAAGTATGGTGTGGCGTAAACGTTTTAAAATGGCCGACCATTGCGCTATTTATACGTTAATTGCGGGCACTTATACCCCGCTTATGCTGATCAGTTTACAAAGTCCGCAAGCTAGCATGGTACTCAGTGCAATTTGGGCTCTAGCCTTGGGTGGCATCATATTTAAAACCTTGTTTATTGGCCGCTTTAAGGCCTTTAGTGTGGTGCTTTATTTAGTCATGGGCTGGCTGTGTGTCACTGTCATGGATGATTTAAAAAGCCAAATGTCGGCGCTAGGGTTAACCTTATTATTAGCTGGCGGGTTATTTTACAGCCTCGGAGTGATTTTTTACGTAGGTAAACGCATTCCATTTAATCATGCTATATGGCATCTATTTGTACTCGGTGGCGCGTTTAGTCACTTCTTTTGTATCTACTTAACGGTACTTTAATTAACTCCATAACTATCCCTCATATATAAAATTGCGGTTGTACATTAGCCGCAGTTTTTCTATTATTTGTCGCTAATATTACCACTTTAATCGGATCCCCATGACTTCAGTTACGCCCATGGAGCGAATATGGTTTATTGTTAATCTTATCCCTCACGGCTCTGTGTTACCTTATGGAATAGTAGCGGATTTGGCGGGATTACCAGGTAGAGCTCGATATGTATCAAGAGCCTTAAAACTCGCGCCTGACTCTTTAGCACTACCTTGGCACAGAGTAATAAATAGCCAGGGGAAAATTTCGTTCGCTAAAGACACCGAACCCTATAGGCAACAACAAGAGTTACTCAGATTAGAAGGGATAACAGTGAACGCTGGCAAGATTTCGTTGTCTCAATATCAATGGAAACCAGATCTGGCAACATTAGTAATGACATTACCCTTTTAATTTCAAGTTGTTAAATATATTAACTGTTAAGGTATTTATACATTGAGCAATAAATTAACGCGATTTTGTACATTAATACTCTGCATCAGCCCAGCACTTTATGTGCAGGCTGCGGCTTCACTGCTGCCTACCGACAGTGAATCTACTGGGCAGTTGAGCAAAAAAGAAGCCCAAGTGACTACAGAAAAAGCAGCACAACTTATTCCTGCTGTACCGTTATCCGAATTTGAAAAAGCCGCAATTTTATCGCCATTAACGGCGCATAAAGCCAACTATAAAGTATTTTACGGCAGTATCGAATTAGGTGAGGCTATCTATAGTTTGCCCGCTACCGATACTGGATATTACACCTATCATTTTGACAGCAATGTCAGCTTGCTATTACTGTCTGATAAACGCCAGTTAACCAGCGAATTTACTTTAGAAAATGGCAAGCTTGTGCCGTTTAGGTATGTGCATGAACGCAGTGGCACAGGCAGCGATTACACAGAGCAAACCGCCTTTGCCAAAGCACAAGAGTTTATTCACACCATATATAAACAAGAGGCGCTTAAACTTCCTTACCAAGAGAGAGTCTTTGATCCGCTCATGGTGCAATTACAATTTAGAATGGACTTAGCGGCCAATACCCGGCCGTTAGATTACAAGATGGTCAAAGAAAAAGAAGTGGATGACTATCAATTTAGAGTATTGGGCAAAGAGCAAGTGGTATTAGACAGTGGCACTTACGACACGGTTAAAGTGGAAGTGGTTCGCGCGGCAAAGAAAGCCAAAAAACGTCAAACCTATTTTTGGATGGCGCCTGACTTAGCTTATTTACCCGTGCGGTTAAGCCATTTCTCAAAAGGCAGTAAGCAGCTCGACATTCAGTTAGCCACTTATCAATTTGAACAACCGTTACCACCAATGACCCCCATTGTGATTGACGGGCCCGCAACGGATGCTTCGACATCAATAGATGAACTCGTTGCCGAAGCTGAAAATGATGCGCAAATAACAGAATCTGAACTCGATGATATAAAACAATTAGCCGAGGACTAACTCGCCTTTTCGAAATAACTTCCAGTCGCCAGGGCTGAGCACCACCCAATTTTCATTGTTGGTTAATGGCCTTGTCGCAATCACAGTCACCACGTCATTTGGCGTGGTTTCTTGACTAAAATCAATCACCACATCGGTATCAATCAGAGTTGCCTTACCAAAGGGCGCACGGCGAGTAATATGACATAAATTGTTGGTGCAATATGCCATTAAATCGATGCCATTACTCAGTAACATATTGAACACACCTAACTCACGAATTTCATCTGCAAGCTTGGCAATATAGTCAAATACCGGCTGCATATTTTCAGGTTCTTGCTCACCAAAATGGTTAACGACGGATTCTAAAATCCAGCAAAAAGCCAATTCACTGTCAGTGTCTCCGACAGGTTGAAAACGTGATACCGTAAATTTGTCCTGATAACCTGTTAACTGTCCATTATGGGCATAAGTCCAGTAACGGCCCCACAACTCGCGAGTAAACGGGTGAGTATTGACCAGCGACACGCAACCTCGATTGGCCTGGCGAATATGGCTCACCACGATCTCACTTTTAATCGGATAAGATTTAATCAAATCGGCAATGTGCGATTTACTACTCGGACACGCATCTTTAAATGTTCGATTACCTTTACCTTCGTAAAACGTAATGCCCCAACCATCAACATGTGGTCCGGTCACCCCACCTCGTTCGGCTAAGCCTGTAAAACTGAACACAATATCTGTTGGCACATTGGCACTCATCGCCAGTAATTCGCACATTAAACTTGCCTTTATAGTTGTAAAATTGAGCCATTTTGACCGATTTTAATAAGTCGAACGTATTGTATCTACTATGCTTATTGAGTGGAACGTTTCAAACACACAAATTTTCAAACAATTGTTTGAAAAACACTTGTATTCGAGGCTAGATAAGGTTAACTTTTATGTGACACAGGTCAGACCACAACAGTTCCTGTGAATCAGATCAATAATAAATAAGCTATTTTCTGCCTATAAAATAGCTTTAAGGAGAAGTACAGTGACCACCCTACTTTGGATCATCGCGATGATCTTTGTGCTCGGCGCTATGGCATACCTTCGCGTATCGCTATTATCGACAACAATTGCTGCGGCAATTGTGATGGTCGTTGGCAGCACATTGGACATTATTGGTGTCATTTCATGGATAGTATTCCTTGTAATCGCACTGCCATTAAACATCAAATCTTTCAGACAAAATTACATCAGTCGTCCACTGTTGAAAGTTTATCGCGGCATTATGCCTGAGATGTCTTCTACCGAAAAAGAAGCCATTGAAGCGGGAACAACCTGGTGGGAAGCTGATTTGTTTGCCGGTAACCCTAACTGGAGCAAACTTCATAACTATCCAAAAGCTCGCTTAAGCGCTGAAGAACAAGCATTCTTAGACGGCCCTGTTGAAGAAGTATGTAAAATGCTTAACCAACATCAGGTTTCGCATGAACTTGGCGATCTTCCACAAGATGTGTGGCAGTACCTTAAAGACAACGGCTTCTTTGCGATGATCATTAAGAAGAAGTACGGCGGTTTAGAGTATTCTGCTTATGCGCAATCTTGTGTGTTACAAAAATTAGCCGGTGTAAGCAGTGAACTCGCTTCAACAGTGGGTGTACCTAACTCATTAGGCCCTGGTGAGCTTTTACAACACTACGGCACTAAAGATCAACAAGACCACTATTTGCCTCGTCTAGCGCAAGGTTTAGAAGTGCCATGTTTTGCACTAACCAGCCCAGAAGCAGGCAGTGATGCTGGCTCAATTCCAGATTTTGGTGTGGTATGTAAAGGTGAATTCCAAGGCGAAGAAGTCCTTGGTATGAAGCTAACCTGGAACAAGCGTTACATTACTCTAGCACCTGTTGCGACAGTATTAGGCTTAGCCTTTAAATTGCGTGACCCTGAGCAGTTATTAGGTGATAAAGAAGAATTAGGCATTACTTGTGCGCTTATTCCGACTGACATTCCAGGTGTTGAAACTGGCCGTCGTCATTTCCCATTGAACTGTATGTTCCAAAATGGTCCAACACGCGGTAATGAAGTCTTTGTACCGTTAAGCTTCATCATTGGTGGTCCTGAAATGGCCGGCCAAGGCTGGAGAATGCTAGTTGAGTGTTTATCTGTTGGTCGTGGTATCACCCTGCCATCAAACTCTGCCGGTGGTGTTAAAACCGCTGCGGTAGCAACGGGTGCTTATGCGCGTATTCGTCGCCAATTTAAATTACCTATTGGTAAGTTAGAAGGTATCGAAGAGCCAATGGCACGTATTGGTGGTAATGCTTACCTTATGGATGCCGTGTCAACATTGACCACGACTGCAATTGATTTAGGTGAAAAACCATCGGTAATTTCTGCCATCGTTAAGTACCACTTAACAGACAGAATGCAAAAATGTGTTATTGATGCAATGGACATTCACGGCGGTAAAGGCGTGTGTCTTGGCCCAAATAACTACTTAGGTCGTGGCTATCAAGCGGCACCGATTGCCATTACAGTAGAAGGCGCAAACATTCTAACCCGCTCAATGATTATTTATGGTCAAGGCGCAATCCGCTGTCATCCATATGTATTGGCCGAAATGGAATCTGCCTTTGATACTGATGCTAACCGTGGTTTAGATAACTTCGACTCAGCCATCTTTGGTCATATTGGTTTTGCAACGTCTAACTTTATTCGTAGTTTCTGGATGGGCTTAACCTCATCTTACTTCACCAATAGCCCTTATTCAGATAAAACCAAACGTTATTATCAGCAGATGAACCGTTTCAGTGCTAACTTAGCGTTATTGTCTGACTTAGCTATGGCAACCTTAGGTGGTAACCTTAAGCGTAAAGAACGTATTTCAGCCCGTTTAGGTGACTTATTAAGCCAGCTGTACCTGACTTCTGCTACGTTGAAACGTTATCAAGATGATGGCCGTTTAACTGAAGATTTACCATTAGTACAATGGGCTGTAGAAGATTCGTTATACAAGTTACAAGATTCATTAGATGACTTGCTTAACAACTTCCCAATGGGGCTTGGCATTGCACTACGTGCCGTTATCTTCCCATTTGGTCGTCCAATTAAACGCCCTAGTGATGTATTAGATCACAAAGTGGCTAAGATCATGCAAACGCCATGTGCGAGTCGTGACCGTTTAGGTAAAGGCCAGTTCTGGACCCCATCAGAGTTCAACGTTGTGGGTATTCAAGAACAAACCTTTAAAGATATTCTTGCAGCCGAACCGCTTTATGACAAAGTCTGTAAAGCTGCCGGTAAGCGTCTACCATTTATGTGGTTAGACAAAGTTGCTGCAGAAGGTAAAGCGCTTGGTGTGTTAAGCGACAGCGAAATCGCTTTACTTGAACGTGCTGAAATTGGTCGTCTGAAATCAATCAACGTTGATGACTTTGACACCGAAGAGTTACGTGCACAACTTGCGCCTAAAGCCAAGCAAGGAAAAGCAGCTTAATCACTAAGCTGAAGTCAAAAAAGGTAAAGCATGAGCTTTACCTTTTTTTATCGCTAAAAATTGTGAATGTGTAAAATAAACCGTCAAGGATAATGATGAAAAATCTCACTGGATTACAACAAATGCAAGCCATATTAAATGGCGAGATCCCAGCCCCTTCAATTAGCAAAGTCATCCCGATGAAGCCCCTCGATGTCAGTGAAGGCAACGTGATGTTTGAAGCCTTTGCAAATGAACACCATCTTAATCCAATGGGCGGTGTACACGGTGGCTTTGCGGCGACAGTACTAGACACGGTCACAGCCTGTGCTGTGCATTCGGCATTGCCAGCCGGTGTAAGTTATTCAACCATTGATTTAAATATTAAAATGGTGCGCCCTGTACCGCAAAATCAGCGCTTAATTGCCAAGGGGAATTTAATGAACTTGTCTAAATCTTTAGGTATTTCAGAAGGAACTTTAAGTACTGAAGATGGCAAGTTACTCGCGACTGCAACCGCAACATGTTTGATTATTCGCCCATAATTTATGTGTTATACCATTCCAAAAGAGAACAACTATTCATTCAGTCATACGCCTTGTTTAAGCCCTTTTAAATTCTCGCTGAGAGATCGTTTACTAACGCGGAATGGTACTCATACGTTCCAAGGCGAGACAATACAAACAGAAAAGCCAGTCATTGACATGACTGGCTTTTTTATTGCTGTGAGTAGTAATTAATCTTCTGCTAGTTCAGCTTCTAAACGTTTTGCCACCGCTTCTGGTGAGCTGCTATTACGGGCAAATAGACTGTATGCCACCGGAATAACAATCAGGGTAAAGAAGGTTGCCAATAAAATACCCGACAACACCACCACACCAATCACAAAGCGAGTTTCAGCCCCTGCACCAGAGGCTATCACTAACGGAATAGCGCCAGCAGCAGTGGTGATACCTGTCATTAAAATAGGCCTTAAGCGTTGAGAAGAAGCCTGCAAAATGGCTTGTTGAAACTCAACTCCGCGGTCACGGAGCTGATTAGAGAACTCTACAATCAAAATACCGTTTTTAGCCGCCAGCCCCACCAACATGATGATACCAATTTGGCTATAAATGTTGATACTTTGGCCCGTCACCCACAATCCGATTAACGCACCTAAGGTCGCCAATGGCACCGTAAGCATAATCACCATCGGGTGAATATAGCTTTCAAACTGCGCTGCTAACACTAAAAACACAATGCCCAGCGCCAGTAAAAATACAAAGTTCATCGAGTTACCAGATTCTTGATAATCCAATGACGGCCCTTTGTAACTAATCACGGCTTCAGCAGGTAAATAAGTGCTGGCTAAGTTATTTAGATAATCAAGCGCTTCACCTAGGCTGTAATCGGCAGCAAGGTTAGCCTCTAGGGTAATCGAGCGCATGCGATTATAACGATTAAGCGAACTGGCATCGGCAAACTCTTCAATCGTGACTAAGTTTGATAATGGTATTAGCTCTTGTGAGCGATCAGAGCGCACATAGATGTTTTCCATATCAGTGGCCGTATTTTGATTATCGCGGTTACCTTCAACGATCACGTCATACTCTTCGCCATCACGCATAAAGGTAGTGACTAGGCGTGAACCTAACATTGACTCTAAAGTACGCCCAAGATGCGAAATAGACACCCCTAAATCGGCAGCGCGTTCACGGTCAATGATCACTCTTAATTGCGGTTTGGTTTCTTGGTAGTCATGATCTAAGCCAATGATATTTTGATTGTCTTTGGCTTTCTCAAGCATGGTGTCTCGCCAATCGGCCAGTTCTTCATAACTTGGGCCACCAATGACAAACTGCACTGGTTTACCGACGCCACGACCAAAAGCTTGCCGCATGATGGGGAACGCTCTTATGCCAGCCAAATCGGCTAATCGAGCGCGTATATCAACAATAATCTCATTGGCACTACGACGCTCGGCCCAATCCTCTAAAACAATGATCGCCATACCATTTGAGAAATCTGCTCCTGCACCAAAACCACGGGGAGCACGAATAAGTAAACGTTTAATATCACCGGCTTCAACCAATGGCATTAAGCGCCCTTCCACTTCATCCATGTATTTTTCAATGTACTCAAAACTGGCACCTTGCGGACCATTAACAATCAAAAACATTGAACCACGGTCTTCTTGCGGGGCAAACTCTTGCGGCACTTTGTTGAGCAAATAGCCACTCAAACCAAACGCAATTAACACCACGAGCGAGACCATAACAGGACGCTTCATCCCAGTATTCAGTGTAACTAAGTACCAGTCAGATAATTTGTCCATCATCTTGTCGACTTGCTTAACGAGCCATGGGTCTTGATCGGCTGGTTTAAGTAATTTAGAGCACATCATTGGAGTCAGCGTTAACGCAACAATACTTGAAAATATCACCGCGGCGCTCATGGTCACTGCAAACTCTTTAAATAGCTTACCTAAATCGCCCTCTAGGAAGGTAATAGGCATAAAGACCGCTACCAGTACCAATGTGGTTGCTACGACGGCAAAGGCGACTTCTCGAGCACCTAAGAAAGCAGCTTTTAATGGTGAGTCACCTTCTTCGATACGGCGGTGAATGTTTTCTAACATCACAATCGCGTCATCAACCACCATACCAATGGCTAAAATCATGGCCAGTAAGGTCAGTAAGTTAATGGTGTAACCTAAGGCATAAAGCACGATAAACGTCGCCAATAACGACACTGGTACCGTAATTGCCGGAATCAACATTGCCCTAACTGAGCCTAAAAACAGGTAAATCACGATAATGACCAATACCATGGCAATAAACAGGGTTTGGTACACTTCATCAATCGAGGCTTCAATAAATACCGAGCTGTCGTATGAGCGTTTAATTTCCATACCTGCTGGTAATGTTGGGTTTAATTGATCAACCAAGGCATTAGCAGCACGGGCAACTTCAAGTGTATTCGCCGTTGATTGCTTGCTTACACCTAAACCAATCATCGATTCTTTGTTGCCTCTAAAGATAATCCGCTCTTCTTCTGAGCCAATTTCAACTTTGGCAACATCAGCAAGTTTGACTAAGTAACCATCAGCACCTTGAGTGATCACCAAGTTAGAAAAATCTTCTGCGGTTTTGAACACCCGATCTAAGCGAACCGTAAAGTGACGGTCTTTAGATTCAATTGAACCTGCGGGTAATTCAACGTTTTCAGAGCGTAATGCATCTTCAACATCAGACACGGTAAGGTTGCGTGAAGCCAAAGCTTGACGGTCAATCCAAATCCGTAAGGCATAAACCTTGCCACCACCAAGGCGTAGCGTTGACACCCCGTCGATGACCGAGAAACGGTCAACTAAGTAACGGCTAGCGTAATCTGTTAACTCTAGTGTATCCATTTGATCAGAGACCAAATTTAACCACATAATAACTTCATCACTGCCGTTAGCTTTGTAAATAGACGGTGAATCGGCTTCTTCTGGTAACTGTTCTAATAACCCCGAAATTCTGTCGCGTACATCGTTGGTCGCGGCTTCAATATCACGATTAATATCAAACTCAATCGTCACGTTTGAGCGGCCATCGCTGCTTGATGAACTGATTTGGCGGATACCTTCAACACCACTGATTTTATCTTCAATCAGCTGGGTAATACGGCTTTCTACCACTGAAGCACTCGCCCCACGGTAGCTGGTTTCAACCGACACAATCGGTGGGTCGATATTGGGGTATTCGCGCAGCGGCAACTTACCAAATGACACTAAGCCCAATACAATTAATAAAATGCTGATTACAGATGCAAAAACTGGCCGTTTAACAGATAAGTCAGTTAATATCATGCTGACTTCTCCATATCTTCGACTTGGGCAAATTTAAAGTTTTCTGCTTGTTGAACTTTAACTTCATCACCCGGACGTACTTTTAAAATACCGCGAATAATCACTTGTTGGCCAATCTCGAGCCCTTCAGTAATTTCAGCCCAACCTTTTGAACGGATCCCTAGTGTCACTTGCTGCTGAACCACTTTATTGTCTGCACCAACAACATAAACAAAGTGTTTACTTTGAATTGGAATGATGGCCGCTTCAGGTAATAAAAGTGCTTCGCGGCTTTGTTTAATCAGCTTCACTTTCATTAGCATACCTGGAAGTAAGCTAAGATCTGAGTTTGGTAGCACGGCACGAACAATCACCGCACGAGTTTGAGGATTGACTCGACTGTCTATCGAAGTCACAACCCCTTTGAATATACGATCAGGATAAGCAACTGCGCGTGCTTCGACTAATTTGCCTGGTTGTAACTCTTGAATAAACCGCTCAGGTACAGAGAAGTCTAATTTGATTTTACTGACATCATCTAAGGTGCTTATTTGCTCACCTGGAGTGACCAAACTGCCCATACTGACCTGACGTAAACCGAGACGCCCTGCAAAAGGTGCTGAAATAATCCGATCGTTTAAGGCCGCTTTCGCTTGCGCAACTTCAGCACGGGTGGTGTCAATAAGGCTTTGTAAACGGTCACGCTCTAATTCTGCAATGGTTTTACTGCTTACCAATGAACGAATACGGTCAAGTTCGCGTAGGTTTTCCGTTAATTTAACTTCTGCCGCAACCACTTTGGCTTTTTGTTCATCGTTACGTAACCGCACTAACACGGCACCTTTTTTAACGATGTCACCATCATCAAAATTAATTTCATTTACGATTTCAGACACTTTAGATGTCACGATAATCGATTCATATGCTCTGCCAGTACCTAAGGCTTCAACTTCATCACGGATCGGCATCACTTCAACTTTTGCCACCACTACGTTTGGTATTGGTCTTGGCCGTTGAGTTTGAGTCTTTTGAGGCACAAATGAGTTGTAACCTAACAGCGCAATTACAACTATGGCGATCAGTAAGAGTATTTTTTTCATTGTTTGTCCGTAACCATCCAGGGAAAATGAATATTTATTATTAATAACAGAGATTGTACTCAGCAAACCGCGTGCTTCAAGGCGTTTTACTTGCGCCAACATATTACGAATTTACGTTAAAACCGGTTCACCATGTTGATTTATGCAACAAAAACACACGTTACGCAACATTAACGCATAAATGTTGCATAAAAACGCATAAACCTTGATTTGACGCCCAT
Source organism: Shewanella saliphila (assembly GCF_014648295.1). Lineage (GTDB taxonomy): Bacteria > Pseudomonadota > Gammaproteobacteria > Enterobacterales > Shewanellaceae > Shewanella > Shewanella saliphila. The sequence continues at coordinate 2,457 of NZ_BMQV01000026.1, read as the reverse complement.
AATTACAGGTCAACTTGTTACAAATAGCTTACAATCGACACATATTGTGACAATTAGCTCAAAAAAAAAGACGCATAACTGCGTCTTTTTTAATCTATTGATTAAATCACTTAAGGTCTTTGACCGCCCTTCTTACCACCTTCACCACGCTCTTCACGTTGAACAGGAGCTTGTTGTTGGCTATCACCAACTGGCTTACGATCTTCTTGCATTAAGTCAGATAGCACCTGATACACTTCGGTGATTGCTTCATTGCTTAGTTCATTATCTTCTACATCGTGTAGTAAGATTTTTGTTTGCTCTGGATTATCAGTCTCTTCAAGCAATAAGCGATAGTTGCCCTTTTTCAATGTAAGCTTTTCTTCGGCCCATAACGAGCTCCAGAAACCACCGCTTTCTTCTAAACTAATGAAGAACAAGCCTTTGCTGTTATCCATATCGACAATATCAAAGCCCATTTCTGGCAGCACTATACGTAAACGATTCCAAACAGAATTATAATTCGCATCCGCTAACCAATATGCTGGGTCATCAACACCGCCAGTGATTAAATCAACTTTAATCCCTAGGCTTTGTTTAATACGTGCAGCACGGATTGCTCGGTCACGCTCAATGCTCATATAACTAATGGCATTGTTAAGCATATCGGTGGTGTAACGACGTTTATCGTCACCGCTCAGTAAGATTTTTTGATCCTCACCGTTATAGAACTCTTCATGTTCGAGCAAATTAATCATCACACTGCCTGAGCGACCATGCGGTTTAACATCAATGTTATAGCTATAACGTTGACGCAGTGTGTAGACTTTATCACTGCCCCACCAGTTTGACTCGATCACTTCTTGGTGTTCAATCCAATCAGTTTCAATTACACCTGATCCGTAATCTTCAGTACGAATAGCCATATTGTTCTTCAATAAGTAACCTTTGATAACATCAAAGACTTCCTGCTTTAGATCTGTAGTACTTTCAATTGAATCAATCACAACACGGATATTGTCACTGGTTTCTTCAATATGAGTGCCTTCAGCCATAGGTAAAACCTGCAATGGCGCACGAATATCAAGTTTTTTACCAATTATCGATTTATCTGACTTAGTGCCAACAGATGGAATGTCATACTCTTTGCTGTAAGTTGGTGAATTTAAGCCTTCAGGGATCGTTAATTTGGGTGTGGTTTCGGCATTGAGAAAATCGTCAGTGCCATTGGCCTGACGACGCTCAATTGGGGTACTGCAAGCTGAAACAGCTGCAACAAGAAGTAACGGAGTGACTTTCTTTAACATGAATTTATTATACCTTTATCTGGGCTTGTTTCATTGTTTCTATTAACAGACCATGAAACTGCTCAGAAAGTTCAGTTAAAGGCAAACGAATATGACCATGAGAGATTAAGCCCATGTGGTGAACAGCCCATTTCACTGGGATTGGGTTGGCTTCACAAAATAAAGAACTGTATAACCCAGTTAACGGCTCATCTATCGTTTTAGCTAATTGGGCATCTTTGGCTAATGCAGCATCACACATGGCTTTAAACGCACGTGGAACCACATTGTTTGCCACCGAAATAACACCATTACCGCCAAGTAATAAAAACTCACGAGCAGTACCATCGTCGCCGCTGTAAAGCAAAAAGTCTTCGCCACACAGTTCACGTAAACGTGCAACACGGCTGACATCGCCAGTGGCTTCTTTTACGCCAATAATGTTACTTACGCCGGCTAATTCAGCCACGGTTTCTGGTTTCATGTCCACGGCAGTACGCCCTGGTACATTGTATAAAATCTGCGGAATATCAGTACACGCAGCTACGGCCTTGTAATGGGCAATTAATCCCTTAGGCGTAGGCTTGTTGTAATATGGGGTTACACCGAGCATTGCAGCAACACCGGTATCTTGCAGAGACTTTGTTAATTCAATGGCTTCTGCGGTCGCGTTAGCGCCGTTACCGCCAATTACAGGAACTCTACCTGAGGCAAATTTAACGGTTTGAGCCACTACAGCAGCATGCTCTTTCATTGGCAACGTCGCCGACTCACCGGTCGTACCGACTGCCACGATGGCATCTGTGCCTTCTTCGATATGAAACTCAACAAGCCGTTCAAGGCTTGCATAATCTATTGTGCCATCACTATTCATTGGTGTGATTAAGGCTACGATGCTTCCGTTTATCATCTATCTTCCCCAAGTTTTCAGGATTCGCTATGTTACTGATGCCAACCACTAATGACAAGCACTACGGCAAGCAATCTCCGAAATAACTCACTTCAGTTCTTTATACTGGGGCCTGTTGTTCTTTGCTAGTTAAATTTTGTTCGAGTTAAACACGTGTTAATCGAGGCGAATGGATTGATGCCTAGTCATCTAAGCAAGATCCTTTCAACAAAGAGTAAAACGTTTTTAGCCGAACCCTTCGGGTAGCGTTTGTTGGCCATTTTTACTGCGTTATCGACTTTT